>NZ_JBMSDZ010000022.1:0-46628 GCF_049445995.1 Dyella sp. KRB-257
CAACGTCAGAAAACCCGCCGGCAACCATCCCTGGCGCCATGCTCCAACTTGACCGGCCTTCCCGGTGACGCCAAAGGGGACATGTTTAACTGGCACAGGGTGGGGACATTTCTAAATGGCGTTGACATCTGTCATGCCGGGGTCTTGGCGAGCTCCAGATGCGCTGCTACCATGCGCAGCTCTGTGGGGCCATAGCTCAGCTGGGAGAGCGCGTCGTTCGCAATGACGAGGTCGGGAGTTCGATCCTCCCTGGCTCCACCAATACACCAAGGGTCTGGATAGTCTCCAGGCCCTTTTTCTTGCGCGCATCCCCGTGTGGCGCGGGGTTCAGACCACCTATCCTGCGGGTGACACCTCGCCAGAAGTCCCGAAAACGGTCGTTTTCTTGGTCAGAGCCGCCTCTTTTCTCTTGTTTGCCCCGCCTACCGCTTCGCGGCCAGCCTCAGACTGTCCAAAATCGCTCCAGGCGATTTTGCGCACCTCGCAGTCCGGCGGTAACGATGACGCGTGGTAACGATGACGCATAATATGCTTGCGTGATAGCATCACGCTCCCACAACGGGGAACCCGAACATGCGCACAGTGATTGGCATCCGTCCGGCCAAATCCGGCCGCCGGGCAGTCGATGACGCCACCGGCCCCAAGCCCACCGTCTGGTTCGATTCCTGGCGACAATTGGCCGGTCTGCTGTCGGACGAAAACCGCGCGCTGCTGCGCCTGATGCGTGAGCGGCAACCGCGCACCGTGCTGGAGCTGGCCGAGTGGTCGGGTCGTGCGGCCAGCAACCTGTCGCGCACCCTGCGTCACCTGGAGCGCCACCACCTGGTCAAGCTGCACCGCAGCCCGGACACTCGTGCTGTGCGCCCGGAGGCGCTGGCCACCGAGTTTCTGATCGTGCTGGATTGACCTGAGAGGATAAAAAGCGAGGTTCGCCTCATCCAATGCCGACCTGATCGCCGCCGGGCTGTCGCCGCTGGCGCCGGAGCGTGCGCTGCTGGCCGCCAGCCGGATTTTTCTGCGCGAGATCGGGGAGCGCGTTACCACCCGCGAGGATTTTGCCTTCGAAACCACCCTGGCGGGGCGTACCTACCTGCGCCTGATCGAGCGGTTGCAACGCGACGGTTGGCGGCTGGAGCTGATCTACCTGGCCCTGCCCAGTGTCGAGATGTCGAAGGCCTAACGATTGCCGCCTAACGCTCATAGCGCGCCTGGATGCCGTGCACACCGCATCAGCCACAACGCGCACACCACCCGGCTCAAGATTCCCCGCCGAGCGGAAAGGTGGAGAATCAGCATGACCATTCGGAGAAAGCAAGGGACGGGCTCGGACATGCCCTCGCGGCGGGAGTCGCGGACAAAGATCCTGCAGCTTCAGGACCGGAACGGCAAGGTTCCGGCTTTTTTTTCGTCACCACACCGAGCGCAGGAAGGCGTCGACCTCGGTGGTGTAGTCGGACGGTTCGCCGAGCGTCTTGTTGATCTCGCCGTGCGACAGGTCCTCCTCCAGAACGCGGCCGCGAGCGCCCAGTGACTGCAGCTTGTCGACGAAGGCGTGCGCCTGGGGGCAGGCGTCGCGGCGGCGGCTTGAGCACACTGCCAGGAACGGTGCCGGCGCGGCCGCGAGGTGCTGATACGGCGACGCGGCGAGCCAGTCCGCCGGGTTGGTCCCGAACGCCTGGTCGTACAGCGGAAAGTGCCGGCCGCGCATGGTCTGCACCACGTCGAGACAGGCACTGTCCAGCGAGACGGTACCGCGCCACGGGCGAGCGCCCTGCTCGCTCGCCAGCTCGGGACGAGCTGTCAACAGCGCGACCAGATGCGCGCCGGCGGAGTGCCCCATCAGCACGAAGCGGTTCGGGTCGGCGCCCCACGCAGCGGCGCGCCGCTGCGCCGTGGCCAGCGCCCTCGCCACGTCCTGTGCCTGCTGCAGCGGCGAGGTGTCGGGCAACATCCGGTAATTGGTGGAGATCACCACGTAGCCACGCACTACCCAGTAAGCCACCTTGTTCTGGACCACGCCGCGCATGGCCTTGTCGCCACGACGCCAGCCGCCGCCGTGGACCATGAAAATCACCGGCGCCCCGCGCGCAACCTTCGGCGCGTACACGTCGAAACGCTGCCGCGGGTCGCTGCCATAGGCCACGTCGCGAATGACGCGGATCCCCGGCGGGACCGTCGCCGGCTCACCGGCCTCGGCCAACCGGGCACGCCAGCGCAAGGTCTGCGCGCTCGCGCCCGGTGTCGCGTCCGGTGTCTCGACCTGCGCCCGCACGACGTGCATCGACAAGGCCGGCACGAGCGCACAGGCACTGAGCAGAAATCGGATCACGCGACGGCTCATCAAGGTCTCCCGAACGCAATCTTCACTGCATCGCCCAGACTGTCGGCACTGCGCAACCGCGCGAACAGCCGGTGCCACTGCCCGAACGCGATCTTGATCGGGTCATGAGTCTGCAGCGGATGCGCCAGACCGTAGCGTATCGGCTCTTCTGCCCGCTCGCTGCGCAAGGTACCGAAGAGGCGATCGAACACGATCAGCACGCCGCCGTAGTTGCAATCCAGATAGGCAAGATTCGACGCATGGTGCACCCGGTGGTGGGCTGGCGTGTTGAACACCCATTCCAGCGGTCCGAGCCGACCGACCGCCTCGGTATGCAGGAAAAACTGGAAGTGCAGCGACGACGTGGCCCAGACCGACCGCGAGCGACGCCCACGCCCCCTTGCCGTCATAGCCGGCACGGGCGACGTACTTGCGCCAGATCCATTCGGTCAACACCAGCGCGAGCATGACCAGGGCCAGCCCGGGCATTCGAGCGATGCGTTCCATGGCCGCGTTTCTCCCTACTTCCCCGCCAAGGCGCGTGCATGCTCGGCCATCTGCCGCATTTCGGCCTGGTCCACCGCACCGTCGCCGTTGGCATCGACCAGGGCGAACAGCTTCTCGCCGGCCTGTTCGAACTCGGCGCGGCTGATGCGCCCGTCGCCGTCCAGGTCGGTCGCCTGCTGCAGGGCGTGGACCTTCTGCACCATGCCGGCGTGGGAACGGGCGAATGCAGGCAGATCGTCGTCACTGATGTAGCCGTCGCCATTGCGGTCGACCTTGGCAAAGCGGGCCGCTCGCCCAGCGACGAACTCGTCATGGGTGATCCGGCCGTCGTGGTTGGTGTCGGCCTGCGCGAAGCGTTCAGCCGGGTCGGAGCGTCGCATCATCTGCGCCTGCGCGGCGGTGGCAATGACGCCAAGCGCGACGAACAGGCCGAGGGCAAGCATCGGTCGCATGGAGGTTCTCCGTGGTGATCGGTTAAGACGAGGCATGGCCGGAAAGGCGGCCGATGACGCGGTCGTGGTCAAGGGCAACGAGCCACGCCACCGGCCGGTCGGTGCAATCAGTGGCCGCAGGAAATCACGTTGCCGGCGGCATCCGTGCAGGTGCCGCTGTGGCTCACGCCCTGCCCCTTGGTGTAAGTGGTCTGGCCGTTGTAGCTCTCGCCGACGGCGTTGGTCGCGCTGGTGGCATGGGTGGTGACGCCGTCGGCCGTGCTGGTATTGCCGACGAAACTGCCGCGCGCGTCGCTGCCGCTACTCTGCGAGCTGCCGCTGACGCTGCCATCGGCACTGCGGCTATAGCCGCCACTGGTGTTGAACGTACCGCCGCTGGCCGTGGTGCCGGAGCCGCTGTGGCCGGTACTGGCCGAGCCATCGGCATGGCGGGTATAGCTGTTGCTGCCGCGATAGCTGCCGCCATTGGCACCCTGCACCGCACGCCCGGCCTGGTGCTGCACGCTGCCGTCGGCGCCGGTGGCGGTGTAGCCACCACGCACCACCGAACCGCGCGCCCCGGAGGCTGCCGTGCCGCGCATATGGGTGATGCCGCCCTGCCCGTTGGCGAAGGTGCCGCGGGCATGGACGCGGCCGCTGCGCTGGGCGTCGGCCGGCGAGGCAAACGCGGCCACGGCCGTGCAGGCCAGGGCCAGGGAGACGATGCGGAAAGAGGTGGACATGCTCATGACAGGCTCCAGTCGTTGGAAGTGGGACCGCATGACGCTGCGGTGGGGCCACTGTCACGCCGAAGACCGCCGCCAGGTGTGTCTGAAATCCGCTCGGTGTGAGCGGATGTTGCGGACGCCGCGCCCGGAAACATTTGCTTGCAAATTGGCCATGGTGGGCGCTTGTGGCCCCACAGAACGCACGACATAGTCGCTCCATGGAACCGCCCCACATCCTTGTCGTCGACGACGACCTGCGCCTGCGCGGCCTGCTCGAACGCTACCTCGACCAGCAGGGCTTTCGCGTCCGCGGCGCCGCCCACGCCGCCGGCATGCGCCGCGAGCTGGCCGCGCACCACGTCGACCTGATCGTGCTCGACCTGATGCTTCCCGACGCCGATGGCCTGCAGCTGTGCAGCAGCCTGCGCGCCGAAGGCGTGCACACGCCGATCATCATGCTCACCGCGAAGGGCGACGACGTGGACCGCATCGTGGGGCTGGAGATCGGCGCGGACGATTACCTGGGAAAACCATGCAACCCGCGCGAGCTGGTGGCACGCATCCGCGCCGTGCTGCGGCGGCAGCCGAAGGCCGTGGTGGGCGCGCCACAGACCGAGCAGGCCAGCATGCGCTTCGGCCGCTTCTACTTCGACCCGGCCACCCGCCAGTTGCTGGACGGCGAGAGTCCGGTGAAACTCACCAGCGGCGAGTTCGCCGTGCTGGCGGCGCTGGTGGCGCATCCGTTCGAGACGCTGAGCCGGGAGCGGCTGATTGCGCTGGCGCGCGGCCGCGAGCACGAGGCGTTCGATCGCAGCATCGACGTGATGGTGTCGCGCCTGCGTCGCTGTATCGAGGACGATCCGCGCCAGCCGCGCTGGCTGCAGACGGTGTGGGGCGAAGGCTACGTGTTCGTGCCGCAGGGAGATGCTCCGTGAAGCGTGGGCCTACCACGTTTTCGCTGGTGCTGGCCCTGCTGGTGGCCGCGCTGGTGCTGGCGCTTACGCTGGGCGGACTACTGTCCACCCGGGCCGGCCTGCGGGCAATGGGCGATTCGTTCGGCCGGCTGGTGGTGGCGACATCAAGTTCGGTCGACGCGCTGGCCGACCGCGATGATGCCGGCGCGCGCGACACCCTCGCCCGGTTGCAGCGCAGCGGCATCCGCATCACCAGCGCCTCGCCGCCGCCCACGCTGAAACCGGTGGTGCCGGTGGCGGAAGAAATCGGCCACGTCGTGGGCGAGCAGCTCGGCGACCCGTCGCGGGTCGTCGTCGTGCAGCAGCCGCAGGTGCAGATCTGGGTACGCAGCGCCCGTCGGCCTGGGCAGTGGATCGTGATGCAGGTGGCGAGCTTCCGTCGCCAGGTGATCCGCTCGATGCTGCTGCTGATGCTCTTCGCTGGCGCCGTGGCGCTGGCCGTGGCGGCCCTCGCCGCGCGCATGCTCACCCGCCCGCTGGAACGCCTGGCGACGCATGCCCCGGCCCTGCTAAGCGGCCAGTCGATCGCGCAGCATCTGCGCGGCAGCCCACGCGAGGTGCGCGACCTCGCCGATGCGCTGGGTGCCGCCGGCGAGGAGCTGCGCCAGAGCGCGCGCGAACGCGAGCTGATGCTGGCCGGCATTTCGCACGACCTGCGCACGCCGTTGGCGCGGCTGCGGCTGGCGCTGGAGCTGGGCGATGCCGGCGATCCGGCGCGGCGCGACGCCATGGTCACCGACCTCGGAGAACTCGACAGCGCGCTCGCCCAATGCCTGGCCTACGTGCGCGACGGCAGCGACGAGGCCGTGCGCGAAATCGACCTCGCCACCCTGCTCGTGCAGCTGATGGCACTGCGCCCGCAACCCGATGCATGGTGCTACGAAGGCCCCGACAGCCTGCGCCTGTGCACACGCCCAAGCCTGCTGCGCCGCGCTCTGGGCAACCTCATGGACAACGCCGAGCGCTACGGCGCCGCGCCGTTCCTGGTGACGGCGCAGCAACGCGGTAACGGCCTGCACGTGGACGTCGAAGACCACGGCCCAGGCGTGCCCGAGGCCCTGCTCGCACAACTCGGGCGGCCGTTCGTGCGCGGAAACTCCGCGCGCAGCGGCACCGCCGGCAGCGGGCTGGGCCTGAGCATCGTCAAGCGCGCGGCCGAGGTGTGCGGCGGTCGTCTTGAGCTGCACAATCGCCCCGGCGGCGGTTTCATCGCCATGCTGGTGCTGCCCAACACGACGACGGCGCGCCGTTGAGCGCCGCGCCCGCTGTGGCGACCGATCGCGGCGGGCGCAGGACATGATCCCGCAGTACGCTCCCGACCTGCGCCGCGGAGTCGTCGACCGCAACTCGGACAAGCACCGAGCCCCGGAGACACCGTGTTCGGAATCAGGCGATGCCGGCGTGGTCGTCGGCGAGCCGCAGCTCCCTTGGCAGGGCGAAGGTGATGTTTTCCGGCTCGCCGTTCAGTTCGCGCACCTGGCCCGCCCCCCATGACTGCAATCGGGCGATGACCTCCTTCACCAGTTTGTCCGGCGCCGAGGCACCGGCGGTGACGCCTATGCGCCCAACGCCTGCGAGCCACTCCCGCTCGATGTGCCCGGCGCCGTCGATCAGGAACGAGCGCACGCCCTGCTTCTCGGCCAGTTCGCGCAGTCGGTTGGAATTGGAGCTGTTCACCGAGCCGACCACCAGCACCAGATCGACCGATTCGGCCAGCCGCCGCACGGCGTCCTGACGATTCTGGGTGGCGTAGCAGATATCGTCCTTGCGCGGGCCCTCGATGTCGGGGAACCGTTCGCGCAGGGCCATGATGATGGCCTTGGTGTCGTCCACCGACAGCGTGGTCTGGGTGACGTAGGACAGCTCGCGGGGAAACGCCGGCGCCAGCGTGGCCACCTGCCCGACCGACTCCACAAGCAGGATCTCACCGCGGTTGGCCGGGTTCCATTGCCCCATGGTGCCTTCCACCTCGGGATGGCCCGCGTGACCGATCAGCACCACGCTGCGACCGATGCGCCCCAGCCGCGCCACTTCCATGTGCACCTTGGTCACCAGCGGGCAGGTGGCGTCGAACACCTTCAGCGCACGCTGCCCGGCCTCCTCGCGCACCGCCTGCGAGACGCCGTGGGCGCTGAAGATCACGGTGGCGCCGTCGGGCACCTCGTGCAGCTCCTCCACGAACACCGCGCCGTCGGCGCGCAGCTTGTCGACCACGTAGCGGTTGTGCACCACCTCGTGCCGCACGTAGATCGGCGCACCGTAGGATTCCAGCGCGCGCTCGACGATGGCGATGGCGCGGTCGACGCCGGCGCAGAAACCGCGGGGATTGGCGAGGAGGATGTCCATGGGCGCACCGACAAAAGGGATCGTCGTAGGAGCGCACCCTGTGCGCGAACGCCTTTGATCTCAATCGACCCAAAGGCGTTCGCGCACAGGGTGCGCTCCTACAGGGTGTTGGATTATCGCATGTCCTTCCGCTTGCCGGCCCACAGGCCGAACACGATCAACATCACCGCGCCCACGCTGATGCCGCAGTCGGCCACGTTGAATACCGGGTAGCTCCACTGGCGCCAGTAGACCTGGATGAAGTCGGTGACGGCCGCCGTGTGCAGGCGGTCGATCAGGTTGCCGATGGCACCGCCGATGATCAGCGCCAGCGGCGCCGCGGTGCGCCAGTCGCGCCGCGCGGTGCGCGCCAGCCACACCACCAGCACCGCGCTGATCAGCACGGCCAGCACCACGAAGAACCAGCGCTGCCAGCCCGCACCCTGCGCAAGAAAGCTGAACGCCGCGCCGGGGTTGAACGCCAGCGTCCAGTTGAGCAGGCCGGGGATCACCGGATGCGGCTTGCCCGCGGGCTGCAGCGTCGCCAGCGCCCACCATTTGCTCAACTGGTCGAGCGTGATGACGGCGGCGGAAAGCAACAGCCAAGGAAGCGCGTTGGGTTTGGTGGTCATGGGGGTGCAGCTTCCGATTCGATGGTGCTGATTCCTGGTGGGCAGGAGCGCACCCTGTGCGCTAACGCCTTTGATTTCAATTGACCCAAAGGCGTTCGCGCACAGGGTGCGCTCCTACACGGGCTGGTCAGAACCAGCGCCGGTCCTCGCCCGGGCCCTCGACGTTGCTCACGCAGCGCCCGCACAGCCCGGGGTGATCGGCGTGGCTGCCCACGTCGTCGCGACGATGCCAGCAACGCACGCACTTGGCCGCGTTGCTGACGGTGGCGGAGACCCATGCCTCGCTGCCGTCCAGCTCGACCTTCGCCGCCTCGTCGGGCCGCGGAGCCACTGGTGCCAGGGTGAGCTCGGAGGTGATGAAGAAGAAGCGCAACTCGTCCGCCGCCGGGGCGTAGCGGGCACGCAGCGCTTCGTCGGCATGCACCGTGACCTTGGCCTCCAGCGCCGCGCCGATCTGCTCGGCCTTGCGCATGCCCTCGAGCACGCGCGAGGCGCTGTCGCGGATCGCCAGCAGGTCGGTCCAGTAGCGACGCTGCTCGGGCGAAGCCTGCGTGGCGGCAAGACCCTCGTACCAGGTCTCGAACAGCACCGTCTCGCCGCGCCCGCCGGGCAACGCCTGCCAGATTTCCTCGGCGGTGAAGCTCAGCACCGGCGCCAGCCAGCGCACCATCGCCTCGGCGATGCGGTACATCGCGCTCTGCGCGCTGCGCCGGCCGCGGCTGTCGGTCGGCATGGTGTAGAGGCGGTCCTTGGTGATGTCCAAGTACAGCGCGCCCAGCTCGTTGGTGCAGAAGTTCTGCACCCGCGCCACGACTTCGGGGAAGTCGTAGCGGTCGTACGCGGCGACCACCGCCTGCTGCACGTCGTGGGCCTGCTGCACGGCCCACTGGTCGAGCAGCAGCGAATCCTGCACCGGCAGCAGATGCTTCGCCGGATCGAAGCCGTCGAGGTTGCCGAGCAGGAAGCGCGCGGTGTTGCGGATGCGGCGGTAGCTGTCCGACACGCGCTTGAGGATCTCGTCGGAGACGGTCATCTCGTTGCGGTAGTCGGCCGAGGCCACCCACAGGCGCAGCACGTCGGCGCCCAGCGTGTCCATCACCTTCTGTGGCGCCACCACATTGCCCAGCGACTTGGACATCTTGCGGCCGGAGGCATCCACGGTGAAGCCGTGGGTGAGCACGTCGTCGTAGGGCGCGCGGCCGTGGATCGCCGCCGAGGTGAGCAGGGACGACTGGAACCAGCCGCGATGCTGGTCGGAGCCTTCCAGGTACATCACCTTGTAATCGTGCGCGTCGCCCTGCTGCAGCTCGGGGCGCTGGCCGATCACGCCGAAGTGGGTGACGCCGGAGTCGAACCACACGTCGAGCACGTCGGTGACTTTCTCGTAGTCGCCGGCCTGGTCGCCCAGCAATTCGGCCGCGTCGAGCTCGTACCATGCATCGATGCCACCCTGCTCCATGCGCCGGGCCACCTGCTCCATCAAGGCCACGGAATCGGGGTGCGGCTCCTGCGTGGCCTTGTGCACGAACAGCGCGATCGGCACGCCCCAGGTGCGCTGGCGGCTGATGCACCAGTCCGGCCGGCCGGCCACCATGCCGGCGATGCGCTCCTCGCCCCAGCCCGGCACCCAGCGCACCTGCCTGATCGCCTTGAGCGCCGCGTCGCGCAGGCCGGCCTGCTCCATGCCGATGAACCACTGCGGCGTGGCGCGATAGATCACCGGCGTCTTGTGGCGCCAGCAATGCGGATAGGCGTGTTCGATGGTCGCGTGGGCCAGCAGCACGCCGCGCGCGCGCAGCAGTTCGACGATCTGCGGGTTGGCCTTCCACAGATGCTGGCCGGCCAGCTCGACGCCGTCGGCGGACGGCGTGTCGGCGCGGTAGATGCCGCGGCCGTCGACCAGGTTGATCGTGCCGATGCCGTACTGGCGCGACACGGTGAAATCCTCCACGCCGTGATCGGGCGCGGTGTGCACGGCGCCGGTACCGTCCTCGGCCGACACGTGCTCGCCCAGGATCACCGGCACCTCGCGCGGGTAGAACGGATGCTTCAGCTGCACGCCTTCCAGCGCAGAGCCCGCCGCATGGCCGAGCACCTTGCGCCCCTCTCCCTGCGGGAGAGGGGCTGGGGGTGAGGGTTCGGCGGAGCCGGAAGGCTGCGCTCCGCCCGCACCCTCACCCGCCCTTCGGGCACCCTCTCCCGCGGGGAGAGGGGCGTAGCGGGCCAGCGCCTTGTCGACCAGCGCGCTGGCGATCACCAGCAGCACGCGGCGACCGTCACGCGAAGGACCTTCGACCAGCGCGTACTCCAACTCCGCGCCCAGCGACACGGCCAGGCTGGAGGGCAAGGTCCACGGGGTGGTGGTCCAGATCGGCACGGCGACGATGGCGTCGCCCGCGTCCACGCCGAACGCCTTCGCCAGCGCCTGCGGATCGACCGCGTCGTAGGCCACGTCCACCGCCGGCGACTGCTTGTCGGCGTACTCGATCTCCGCCTCGGCCAGTGCCGAGCCGCAGTCGAAGCACCAGTAGACCGGCTTGGCGCCGCGCACCACGTGGCCGTTGGCGACGATGCGCGCCAGCGCGCGCACCATGCCCGCCTCGTAGCTGAAGTCCATCGTGCGATAGGGCTTCTGCCAGTCGCCCAGCACGCCCAGGCGCTTGAAGTCGGCGCGCTGCGCGTCGACCTGGCCGGCGGCGTACTCGCGGCACTTCTGGCGGAAGGCGCGGGCGTCGAGCCTGTCGCCCGGCTTGCCGTACTTCTTCTCCACCGCGATCTCGATCGGCAGGCCGTGGCAGTCCCAGCCCGGTACGTACGGCGCGCGGTGGCCGGCCAGCAGCCTGGACTTGACCGTCATGTCCTTGAGGATCTTGTTGACCGCATGGCCGATGTGGATCGAACCGTTGGCATAGGGCGGACCGTCGTGCAGCACGAACACCTTGTCGCGCCCCGCCGTGTGCGCCTGGATCTGCGCATAGCGATCCACCTGCTCCCACTGCGCCAGCCAGCCGGGCTCGCGCTTGGGCAGGTCGCCGCGCATCGGGAAATCCGTCTGCGGCAGGTTGATGGTGTTCTTGTAGTCCTGGGTCATGGCCTGGTTGCCGTCGGGTGGGTTCGCCGGGACGACCCGGACGAACGTGATGCATGGCTGACCGCGCGCGTGCGGCCAGCGCACGCCACGGGCAAACCTCAAATGCTAATGCTGGCCGGGCTTGACGCAAGCACGGCGGGTGCGGGGCGGCACGCGGTCCTCATGCGCCCACCAGCACGGGATTCATGCCCAGCATGGCACGCGCCGCCGCGGCGTCGCGATCCATCTGGGCGGTGAGCGCGTCCAGATTGTCGAACTTCCGCTCGTCGCGCAGCTTGCCGACGAACTCCACCGCCATGCGCCGGCCGTAGAGATCGCCCTCGAAGTCGAACAGGTGCACTTCCAGCAGCGGTTCGGCCACCTCGTTCACGGTGGGCCGCACGCCGAGACTGGCCACGCCCGGCCAGGCGCACCCGCCATCGCCCAGGCCGACGCGCACCGCGAAGATGCCGTGGATCGGGCTGACCCGCTCGCGCAGGCGGATGTTGGCGGTGGGATAGCCCAGGGTGCGGCCCAGCTGGTTGCCGTACTCCACCTTGCCCTCGATCACGAACGGTCGACCGAGCAGCGGCGCGGCGGCGGCGAAATCGCCGGCGGCCAGCAGCTCGCGCACGCGGGTGGCCGACACGCGCTCGTCGTGCAGGGTCACCGGCGCCATGGTGCGCGCGACAAACCCGAACGCGTCGCCTAGGCGCTCCAGCATCGCCACGTCGCCCGCGCGGCGGTGGCCGAAGCGGAAATCACCACCCACCCAGACCTCGCGGGCGGCCAGTCGCTCCACCAGCACGCTGCGCACGAAATCCTCGGCGGGCATCGCCGCCAGTGCCGCGTTGAAGCGCAGCAGCAAGGCATGCGTCATGCCGGCCGCATCGAAGCCACGCAGCTTCTCGCGCATGCTGGACAGGCGCGGCAGCGGCTCGCGTGAAAAATAGGCGCGCGGCAACGGCTCGAAACTCACCACCACCGGTTCGACGTCCAGCGCAAGCGCACGCTCGTGCACCTGCGCCAGCAGGGCCTGATGGCCGCGATGGAGACCGTCGAACGCGCCGATCGCCACCACGCTGCCGCGCGGCGTCAGGCAAGCACCGGCGACATCCCTGGAAAGCTTGATCATCGCGCCAGTATAGCGGCCGGCCGCACGCACCTGGCGCTCAGGCACCGCGCAGGTCCCGCACCCGGAGCCCCAGCGCGAACAGGACGCCAACGTAGGTGCCGGCGCCCGCGATCACCAGCACGGCGAGATGCCACAGCCGCGCCAGCACCGCGACATCGGTCCAGTCCGGCCACAGCCAGCGACCAGCGAGCAGCACGGCGACCATCGCCGCACACGCCACGCCCAACCGCAACCAGTGCCGCGACCATCCGGGCAAGCGCTGATACACCCCGGCCCGACGCAGCCAGTGCCACAGCAGCACGAAGTTCACGTAGCTCGACAGCGAACTGGCGATCGCCAGCCCCACATGCAGACCCGGCACCTGGGCGATGCCATCGATCCAGCTGCCCTGCTTCTGCGCCGGGGTCGCCCACAGCTCGAACAGCAGCGCGATGAACACGCCGTTGAACAGCATGTTGGCCACCAGCGCCGCCACCCCGGCGCGCACCGGGGTGCGGGTGTCCTGCCGCGCATAGAACGCAGGCAGCAGCACCTTGACCAGCGCATAGGCCGGCAAGCCGGCGCTCAGCGCCAGCACCGACAGCGAAGCCATCCGCGCATCGAACGCCGAGAAGTTGCCGTTCTGGAAGAACGTGGCCACCAGCGGCTCGGCCAGCACCAGCAGCGCCAGCATCGCCGGCAGCGCGATCAGCAAGGTGATGCGCAATCCCCAGTCCAGCGCCCGGGAAAAACCCACCCGGTCCGTGCCGACATGGTGGCGCGACAGCGCCGGCAGGATCACCGTGCCCAGCGCCACGCCGAACACGCCCAGCGGCAGCTCGAGGAAACGGGTGGACTGCCACAACCAGGTCTGCGAACCGGTCACCAGGTAGGAGATCACCACGGTGTCGAGCAGCAGGTTGAGCTGGGCCACGGAGGAGCCGAACAGCGTCGGCACCATCAGCGTCATGATCCGGCGCACCTGCGGGTGGCTCCAGCCCCAGCGCGGCCGCTGCAGCAGCCCCAGTCGACGCACCGCAGGCAGGAGGAACAGCCACTGCAGCACGCCGGCGGCCAGCACCGCCCAGCCCATCGCCGTGATCGGCACCTGCAACCGCGGCGCCAGCCACAGTGCTCCCACGATCATGCAGATATTGAGGATCACCGGCGCCAGCGCCGGCAGCGCGAACCGGTGGAAGCTGTTCAGTACGCCGGCCGCGAGCGCGTTCAGCGACACAAAGAAGATGAAGGGGAACGTCAGCCGCACCAGGTCGGCGGTGAGGTCGAACTTGTGCGGGTCGTCCAGCGCCCCCGGCGCAAACATCGAGGCCACCTGCGGCGCGAAGATCATGCCCAGCGCGGTGACCAGCAGCAGCACGCCGCCGAGCGTCCCCGATACGCGCGCCAGCAGCTCCTTCAGCTCGTCGCGCGAGCCGGTCTGCTTGACCTCGGTGAACACCGGCACGAAGGCGGTGGAGAACGACCCTTCCGCAAACAGGCGCCGCATGAAGTTGGGAATGCGGAAGGCGATGACGAACGCATCGGTCGCCGCATTGGCGCCAAACACGTGACTCATCGAAATGTCGCGGATCAGGCCGAGGACCCGCGAAATCATCGTCATGCTGCTGAACGACAGCAGCCCGCGCAGCATGCTGGGGGACTTCATGCGGGTGACGCTACCTCTGTGAAGGGAACCTGGCTGCGCCGTCTCGGCCGGCACGCCATGCAGGCCGCGTAGTGTGACAGCCGGCGCGGCCGAGTTGACAGCCCGCTTGTGGCACAATGCGGGCACGTCGCCCTGCCGCAGGCTCTGCAAAAGCCCTGCAGGCAACCGCCCCCGCAAAGGCCAAGCGGTTGACGCCATAGCGCATTGCCCGCATAATTGCGCGTCTTTTTCCAACCCGAGCATTTCCGGAGTTTTACCTTGGCCAACATCAAGTCCGCGAAGAAGCGCGCGCGCCAGTCCGAGCAGCGCCGCCTGCGCAATGTCAGCGCCCGCTCCATGGTCCGCACCGCGCTCAAGAAGGTCGTCAAGGCCATCGAGGCCAAGGACAAGGCTGCCGCCGTCGAGGCGTTCACCGCCGCCCAGCCGGTCATGGACCGCTACGCCGCACGCGGCCTGATCCACAAGAACAAGGCTGCCCGCCACAAGAGCCGCCTCAACGCGAAGATCCGCGAGCTGGCGTAAATCGCCCTGCAGCCATCCGGTTGGAAACAGAAAACCGGCGCCAGGGCGCCGGTTTTTTTATGCCTGTGCCGAATGGACTGCAGTGCCCAGGGGCGCCGCAGAGGCTGAGAAAAATTCGACCGCCGTAGCGAGAGCGCCGCCAAGCGTTCGTGACAAGGTGCGTTGGGCGCAAATCCGGGGAGTTTGGTGAACCAAATGACCCGGATTTGCGCCCAGCGCGCCGCCGGCACGGGCGTTTGGCGACGGTCGCAGTAGGCGGGCGATTTTTTCTCAGCCTCTCAGTCCGCATTGATTCGTCAGACGTCGCCGCGCAGGCGCACGTCGTTCGCGGGCATCTCGTCGGCAGATTCACGCCGCGCCGCGCGCTCCGCCTCGAAGAAGCGCTGCACCTGCCGGCAGACCGCCATGGTGTTGTCGCGCGCAATCGCCGACACCAAGAACCACGGCCGGGTCCAGCCCAGGCGGGCCACGATGTCCCCGGCCACCTGCTGGCGCTCGTCCTCGGGCAGCACGTCCGCCTTGTTGAGCACCAGCCAGCGCGGGCGCTCCAGCAACTCCGGATCGAACTTCGCCAGCTCCTGCTCGATCGCGCGCACCTGCCCGACCGGGTCGGCGCCGTCGATCGGCGCGATGTCGACCAGATGCAGCAGCAGACTGGTGCGCGACACGTGACGCAGGAACTGGATGCCCAGTCCGGCGCCCTCGGCGGCCCCCTCGATCAGGCCGGGAATGTCCGCGATCACGAAGCTCTGGTCGGTGCCAAGACTGACCACGCCGAGATTGGGATGCAGCGTGGTGAACGGGTAGTCCGCCACCCGCGGCGTGGCCGCCGACACCGCCCGGATGAAGGTCGACTTGCCCGCGTTCGGAAAACCGAGCAAGCCCACGTCCGCCAGCAGCTTGAGCTCGAGCTTGAGCTCGCGCACATCACCGGGCGTACCCGGCGTGGACTTGCGCGGCGCCCGGTTCACCGAGCTCTTGAAATGGATGTTGCCCAGCCCGCCCTTGCCGCCCTGCGCCACCAGCAGGCGCTGGCCGTGCCGGGTGAGGTCGCCGATGATCTCGTCGGTGTCCACGTTGGTGACCACGGTGCCGATCGGCACGCGGACCATGGTGTCCTCGCCGCCCTTGCCGTACATCTGGCTGCCCATGCCGTTCTGGCCGCGCTGCGCCTTGAAGCTGCGCTGGTGGCGGAAGTCGATCAGGGTATTGAGCCCCTCGTCGGCGACCAGCCACACCGAACCGCCGAAGCCGCCGTCGCCGCCGTCGGGACCGCCGAACGGGATGAACTTCTCGCGACGGAAGCTGATGCAGCCATTGCCGCCGTCGCCGGCCTGGACCTTGATGACTGCTTCATCGACGAATTTCATGGGGATACATCCGGGAGCTATGAGGCAAGGCGGAACAAGGTTAGCCCGATGGCGATTGCCACGGAGCTTTCCTCGCCCGCCTGAAAAACAAAGGCCCCGCCGGAGCGGGGCCCTTGCACAACGCGTCGTGACGGGCTCAGGCCGGGATCACGTCGACGAATCGGCGGTTCTTCTCGCCGCGGACCTTGAACTGCACGGTGCCGTCGACCAGCGCAAACAGCGTGTGGTCGCGACCCAGGCCGACGCCGGTGCCGGCGTGGAACTGGGTGCCGCGCTGCCGCACGATGATGTTGCCGGCCTCGATGGCCTGGCCGCCGTAGATCTTGACGCCGAGATACTTCGGGTTCGAATCGCGACCGTTGCGGCTGGAACCTACGCCTTTTTTATGTGCCATGACTCAATGCTCCAGTTGCTCAGGCGTTGATGCCCGTGATTTCGACTTCGGTGAAATGCTGACGATGTCCCTGCTGCTTCTTGTGGTGCTTGCGGCGGCGGAACTTGATGATGCGGATCTTGTCGGCACGGCCGTGCTTGCGCACGGTGGCGCTGACGGTGGCACCCGATACGATGGGCGCACCCACGGTGATCGACTCGCCTTCGCCCACCAGCAGAACTTCGTCGAAGCTCACGGTGGCGCCTTCTTCGGCGTTCAGCAGCTCCACGCGCAGGACGTCGCCCTGCTGCACGCGGTACTGCTTGCCACCGGTCTTGATGACTGCATAACTCATGGGATGGTCCCTTCTGTCGTTATTCTCTTGGGTTCCGCGGGGCGATGGTCTGCGCTGGCGGACTCGGGAGTATAGCGAGGCACGGAGAAGCTGGTCAATCCTTGACCACCCCGCGGGAAGCCGGCCCAGCGCGCTATCGGGAGCCCGTGCCGGCCGGCTTGCCGAGCGCCGGCTGCGCCGGCGCGCTGGCCGGGCAGCGACCTTCGGCCGTGATGGTGCCGGCCTTCTGCAGCTGCTCCATCATCGCCTGGCCGCGCTCACGGCCCCATTGCTGGCCCACCTGCATGCCCTCGGCCATGGTGGCAGGCATCTCGGCAACCACCTTGCGGCCCAGCGGGGAACGGTAGAACTTGAGCAGGCCGTCGATGTCCTCGGCGGTGAAGTGGCGCTGGTAGATCGGGATCATCTTCTCCGACAACTCCTGCATGCCCTTCTCGTCGAGAAAGTTGTTCCAGTAGCTGGCCGGCACGCAGGGCAGCTGCTGGCCCATCATGCCGGCCATCTGGGTGTTCATCTGCTGGAACATGCGGTTGACGCCGAATATGTCCATCAGCTCGTGCACCTGCTGGGCGCTGGCCTGGGCGGCCCATGCGGGACTGCCGGCGAGGGCGAGCACGGCACTGCAGGCCAGCGTGCGCCAGGCGCGTTCGATCGATGTCGGCTTCATGGATGTCGGCTTCATGCGTTTGTGCTCCGATGCAGGGATGGCGAAGCCGGCATTTAGCCACAGCCGTCGCCGCCGGCAAAACGTCCCGGGCTTGGAGGCGGATGGGTGACGCACCCGTTATCGACGCCACGGTCCGATCACGGGGCATTGGTATAGTGCCCGTTTCCCCCATATCACGGCGCGATGGACACCATTCGCATCCGCGGCGCACGCACGCACAATCTCAAGAACATCGACCTGGACCTGCCGCGTGACCGGCTGATCGTGATCACCGGCCTGTCCGGCTCGGGCAAGTCCTCGCTCGCCTTCGACACCATCTACGCCGAAGGTCAGCGCCGCTACGTGGAGTCGCTGTCGGCGTATGCGCGGCAGTTCCTGTCGATGATGGAAAAGCCCGACGTGGACCACATCGAGGGCCTGTCGCCGGCGATCTCGATCGAGCAGAAGTCCACCTCGCACAACCCGCGCTCCACCGTGGGCACGATCACCGAGGTGTACGACTACCTGCGCCTGCTGTACGCCCGCGTCGGCACGCCGCGCTGTCCGGACCACGGCATCCCGCTGGAGGCGCAGACGGTCAGCCAGATGGTCGACGCCACGCTGGCGATGGATCCGGAAAAGCGCCTGATGCTGCTGGCACCGGTGATCCGCGACCGCAAGGGCGAGCACGTGCAGGTGTTCGACCAGTTGCGCGTGCAGGGTTTCGTGCGCGCCCGCGTCGACGGCGTGGTGCATGACCTGGACGCCGTGCCGCCGCTCACCCTGCGCCAGAAACACACCATCGAGGTGGTGATCGACCGCTTCCGCCCGCGCGAGGACATCAAGCAGCGCCTGGCCGAGTCGTTCGAGACCGCGCTGCGGCTGGGCGACGGGCTGGTGATCCTGGCGGACATGGATGAGGTGGGCGCAGCGGACCAGATGCTCTCCTCGCGCTATTCCTGCCCGGTGTGCGACTACTCGCTGCCGGAGCTGGAACCGCGGCTGTTCTCGTTCAACTCGCCGATCGGCGCCTGCCCCGGCTGCGACGGCCTGGGCGTGACCCAGGTATTCGATCCGGCGCGCGTGGTCGGCCATCCGGAACTCTCGCTGGCCGGCGGCGCGATCCGCGGCTGGGACCGGCGCAACCCGCACTATTTCCAGCTGCTGCAGTCGCTGGCCGCGCACTACGATTTCGACGTCAACGAGCCGTGGGAGAACCTGCCGGCCGCCACCCGGCAGGCCGTGCTGTTCGGCAGCGGCAGGCAGCCGATCGCCTTCCGCTACCTCACCGAGCGCGGCGGGCGGGTCATCCGCAAGCATCCGTTCGAGGGCATCGTTCCCAATCTGGAGCGCCGCTACAAGGAAACCGAATCGGCCGCGGTGCGCGAGGAGCTGTCCAAGTACATCAGCGACCAGCCCTGCCCCAGCTGCGAGGGCCAGCGACTGAACCGCTCCGCCCGCAACGTGTTCGTGGCCGATCATGCCCTGCCCTCGCTCACCCACCGCTCGATCGACGACGCGCTGGCGTTCTTCGACACGCTCACCCTGACCGGCTGGCGCGGCGAGATTGCGGCGAAGATCGTCAAGGAAATCCGCGAGCGGCTGACCTTCCTCAACGACGTGGGCCTGAACTACCTCACGCTGGACCGGCAGGCCGATTCGCTTTCCGGCGGCGAGGCGCAGCGCATCCGCCTGGCCAGCCAGATCGGCGCCGGGCTGGTCGGCGTGATGTACGTGCTCGACGAGCCGTCGATCGGACTGCATCAGCGCGACAACGAACGCCTGCTCGGCACGCTCACCCGCCTGCGCGACCTGGGCAATACGGTGATCGTGGTCGAGCACGACGAGGACGCCATCCGCATGGCCGACCACGTGCTCGACATCGGCCCCGGCGCCGGCGTGCACGGCGGCGAGATCGTGGCGCAGGGTTCGGTGGACGACATACTGGCCTCGCCGCGCTCGGTCACCGGCCAGTTCCTCTCCGGCAAGCGCGCCATCGAGGTGCCGGAGAAGCGCCGCCAGCCGGTCGACAAGGCGTCCTGGCTGCACCTCAAGGGCGCCAGCGGCAACAACCTCAAGCACGTCGACCTGGCAATCCCGGCCGGCCTGTTCACCTGCGTCACCGGCGTCTCCGGCTCGGGCAAGTCGACCCTGATCAACGACACCCTGTTCCGGCTGGCGGCGATGGAGCTCAACGGCGCCTCGACCCAGCCGGCGCCGTTCGACTCGGTCAGCGGCATGGAGCTGTTCGACAAGGTGGTGGACATCGACCAGTCGCCGATCGGCCGCACGCCGCGCTCCAACCCGGCCACCTACACCGGCCTGTTCACGCCGCTGCGCGAGATGTTCGCGCAGGTGCCGGAGGCGCGCTCGCGCGGCTACACCGCCGGCCGCTTCAGCTTCAACGTGCGCGGCGGCCGCTGCGAGGCCTGCGAAGGCGACGGCATGATCAAGGTGGAGATGCACTTCCTGCCCGACGTGTACGTGCCCTGCGACGTCTGCCACGGCAAGCGCTACAACCGCGAGACGCTGGACATCCTCTACAAGGGCCACACCATCGCCGACGTGCTCGACATGACGGTGGAGGACGCGCTGAAGCTGTTCGAGAACGTGCCCACCATCGCCCGCAAGCTCGACACGCTGCGCGCGGTGGGGCTGGACTACATCAAGCTCGGCCAGAGCGCGACGACACTGTCCGGCGGCGAGGCGCAGCGCGTGAAGCTGTCCAAGGAACTCAGCAAGCGCGATACCGGCCGCACCCTGTACATCCTCGACGAGCCCACCACCGGATTGCACTTCCACGACATCGAGCAACTGCTCGACGTGCTGCACCAGCTGGTCGACCAGGGCAACACGGTGGTGGTGATCGAGCACAACCTGGACGTGATCAAGACCGCCGACTGGATCGTCGATCTCGGTCCCGAGGGCGGCTCGGGCGGCGGGCGCATCCTGGTGTCCGGCACGCCGGAGACGGTCGCGGCCACCGCCGGCTCGCACACCGGCCGCTTCCTCGCGCCGCACCTGAAATCCACCCACGCCACCAAGGCCAAGCGCGCCGACGCGCCCAGGCGCACCAAGGCCGCCACCAGGCACATCGCCTCGGCCGACAAGCATCGGCCCATGCCCAGGAAGAAGCGTTCGTGAGCTCGCCGCAGGACACCCCGAAGCCGGCGCGCAAGCCGCGCGCGTCCAAGACCGCCGACGCAGCCCCGGCGGCCGACCTCGACAGCTCGCCGCAGGGCGAGCAAGTAAAGCCCAGGCCGCTGTTCGTGGCCCATCTGGACGTGCGCTGGCGCGATCTGGACGCCTTCAACCACGTCAACAATTCCACTTATCTCACCTACCTCGAAGAGGCGCGGCTGCAGTGGCTGCGCCACGTGCCCGGCCCATGGCTCGACGAATCGTCGATGCCGGTGCTGGCGGCCAGCCACCTCAACTACCGCCAGCCCATCGCCTGGCCGGGGCATCTGGCCGTGGAGCTGTGCTGCGAGCGGCTGGGCAACAGCTCGATCACCCTGGCCCATCGCATCGTCGATGCCGGGGATGCCGACCGGCTCTACTGCGACGGGCAGGTGGTGCTGGTATGGATGAATCCCGCCACCGGCAAGCCGGTAGCGCTGCCGCAGGCGATCCGCGACTCGGCGGCCGCTGCCGCGGCCTGAACGCACGATGGTGGGCGATGGAGTGATGGTGGTGATGGAGTGGCGCGGCAGCGATGACCGATGCCCGCGCTTCATGGCGGTGTCGGTAAGATCGCCGACACCGCTTCGACAAGGAGTTTGCCGTGCGCCAGACGCCTCTCGCCCTTTTGCTGCTGACGCTCGCCACCGGCGCCGCTGCCGCCGAACACGGCGAGATCACCATCTACCGCAGCGACGATGCCGCGCTGTTCGCCAACGACGGCGCCAGCGTCCCGGCCGGCTACGCCCTGGTGCGCCAGCCGCGCACGGTGAACCTCACCGCCGGCGTGCAGGACATCCACCTCGGCGGCCTGCCGCTGTATCTCGACCCCGAAGCGTTGGCACTGGAGTTCGACGGCGCCAAAGCCTCGGTGATCTCGCAGCGGCTGCAACTGGCCCAGGGCGGCTCGGCACTGGCCGGCAACCTGGTCGGACGCCAGGTCGACGTGCTCGGCGACCAGGGCAACGTGATCGCCCGCGGCACCCTGCTCTCGGCCGGCAGCCCGCTGCAGGTCCGCCAGGGCGACGTCACCGTGCTGGTCCACGACTATGCCGCCGTGCGCGCCAG
The DNA here is from genome assembly GCF_049445995.1 of Dyella sp. KRB-257. Classification (NCBI taxonomy): domain Bacteria; kingdom Pseudomonadati; phylum Pseudomonadota; class Gammaproteobacteria; order Lysobacterales; family Rhodanobacteraceae; genus Dyella; species Dyella sp. KRB-257. The sequence goes on from NZ_JBMSDZ010000022.1 coordinate 21,282, forward strand.
CGGCACCATCGACGGCGGCTCCCGGCTGGACCTGCGCGTGGACGCGCAACGGGCCGGACCGGCCAGTGCGCAGCTCAGCTACGTGACGGGCGGGCTGGGCTGGCGTGCCTCCTACCTCGGCACGCTTGCCGATGGCGGGGCATGCCGGCTCGACCTGCAGTCGCGCGCCAGCGTGGCCAACCGCAGCGGCAGCGACTGGCACGACGCGCAGCTCACGCTCATCGCCGGCGAGCCGCGACTGGACAAGCCCGCCGCGCCGATGGTGACCATGGCGTTTCGTGGCAAGGCCGCCGACCTGCCGCAACAATCCGCGCTGGCCGACTACCGCAGCTACCGCCTGCCCGCGCCGGTCGACCTGCCGGACGGCAGCATCAGCCTGCTGCCGCTGTACGCGCCCAGGAGCATCGCCTGCGAGCGCACCGCACTGTATGAGACCGGCGGCCGCTACCAGCCGCCGCAGCCGATGATCCAGTCCCCGATCATGACCACTGGCCCGTCGGCCGTCATCGGCACGCTGGCTTTCCGCGCCTTCGACAGCCTGCCGGCCGGCTATCTGCGCGTGCTGGCCCGCGACGATCGCGGCGCTGCGCAGGTGATCGGCGAAAGCCGCATCGAGGACACCCCGAAGGGTGGCGAGGTCAAGCTCACCCTCGGCAACGTGTTCGACCTGCGCGCCAGGCGCGAACGCACCGCGTTCCACGTCGATCGCGACGGCCGCACCATGGACGAAGCCTTCCGCCTCGTCTTCACCAATGCGGGCGACCGTGCGCGCACCGTCACGGTGCGCGAGCATCCCTCGCGCTGGCGCACATGGATACTGGCCTCCTCCAGTCTCAGGCCCACCGTCACTACCGCCGACACGCTGGGCTTCGCGGTGAAGGTGCCGGCGCACGGCAGTGCCACCCTCGACTACGCGGTGCGCTACACCTGGACCGCCGACGACCGGCCGCAATAAGCCCGCCCCTCAGGGACACGACCATGCTCAACCGCATCACCCACGACACCATCGTCGAACTGCAGCTGGCCCGCCCGCCGGTCAACGCACTGAATCTCGAACTGCTGCGCAGCCTGCGTGCCGCGCTGGAGGAAGCGCCCGCGGCCGGCGCGCGCGGCATCGTGCTGTCCGGCGCACCGGGCATGTTTTCCGCCGGTGTCGACGTGCCCGCATTGATGGGCCGCGAACGCAGCGAGGTGCGTGCGTTCTGGCGCGAGTTCTTCGCCGTCTGCGCGGCGCTGGCGCGCGCGCCGGTGCCGGTGGTGGCGGCGATCACGGGACACAGCCCGGCCGGCGGCGCGGTGCTCTCGCTGTTCTGCGACTACCGGGTGATGGCCGAGGGGCCGTTCAGGATCGGTCTCAACGAGGTGCAGGTGGGGCTGAGCGTGCCCGACTGCATCCAGCTGGCGCTGCGCCGCGTGGTGGGCACCTATCGCGCCGAGCGGCTGCTGGTGGCCGGCGCGATGATCGAATCCTCCCAGGCGCTGGCCTGCGGCATGGTCGACGAGCTCACCGGCGTGGACCAGGTCACCGTTCGCGCGCTGCACTGGCTGCGCGAACTGCTGGCCCTGCCCTCGCATGCGATGCTCGCCACCCGCGCCCTGGCCCGCGCCGATCTGGCCGATGCCTACGCCGATGTGGATGCGCTGCCGCTGGATGCCTTCGTCGACGGTTTCTTCCACCCGCAGACGCAGGCCGTACTGCAGGGCCTGGTGGAGCGGCTGCGCAGGAAGTGAGCCGGACCGGGCGGGCGCTCAGCCCGGTCCGGTCGCCACCGGCCGCGACGGATCGCTGACCCAGCCGCTCCACGACGGTGCGTACAGCCGCGAACCGGCCAGACCGGCATGCTCCATCGCCAGCAGGTTGTGGCAGGCGGTGACGCCGGAGCCGCAGGAGTGCACCACCTGCGACGGCGCGTGCCCCTCGACCACCGTCAGGAACTCCCGCCGGAGTTCGCCGGCAGACTTGAAGCGTCCGTCGGCGGCGAGGTTGTCCGCGAACGGACGGTTCCTCGCGCCGGGCACGTGGCCGCCCACGCGGTCGAGCGGTTCGGTGTCGCCGCGGTAGCGCGGGGCGGCGCGTGCGTCGAGCAGCAGTTGCCCCGGCCGCGCCGTCACGGCGGCATGATCGAGGATGAGCTGCGCGGCGTCGTAGTGGATCGCCACCTGCGTCGGCGCGCGCTCCGGCAACGCCGTTTCCAGCGGCAGCCCGGCGGCGGTCCACGCGCCAAGGCCGCCGTCGAGCACGGCCACTGCGCGCGCTCCGACCAGCCGCAGCAGCCACCACAGCCGCGCCGCGGCCAGTGCGCCGCCGGCGGCGTCGTACGCCACCACCTGCAGGTCCGGATGCCAGCCCCAGCGGCCGAGCACGGCCGCGAAATCGGCCTCCAGCGGCAGCGGGTGCCGGCCCAGTCCGAGCGACTGCCGCGAGAGATCGGACAGGTCATGGTCCAGGCTGGCGTAGACCGCGCCGGCGATGTGCCCGGCACGGTAGTCGCGCTCGCCCTTGCCCGCGTCGGCGAGATCGAAGCGGCAGTCGACGATCAGCACCTTGGCGGGCGGAAGCGCAGCCAGTTCGGTGGCGGTAATCAGCGTGGTCTTCATGGCGTGGTCTTCATGCGCGTCCCATCCTCTGCAACAGGTTCAGCATCATCGCCGCGGTGGCGCCCCAGATGCGGTGACCACCGTGTACGAACTCCACCATGGACCGCTGGTGGCCGCGGAATTCCATGGTGTAGTGGCGCAGGTTGCCAGGCTCCAGAAAGAACCCCAACGGCACCTCGAACACTTCGGCCACCTCGTCCGGTGCCGGCGTCAGCCGCGCGTGCCCGGCAATGCGCGCCACCACCGGGGTCACGCAGTAGCCGCTGATCGTCTCGAACACGTCGAGGAATCCCAGCGGCGACACCAGGCCCGGGTCCAGACCGATCTCTTCTTCGCTCTCGCGCAGGGCGGTGGCGATCGCATCGCGATCGTCCGGATTGCTGCCGCCGCCGGGAAACGCCACCTGCCCCGCGTGCGAAGGCAGGTGCGCCGTGCGCACGGTGAGCAGCACGCGCGGCTCGACGCCTTCGCGCACGCCCACCAGCACCGCCGCGGGCCGGCGCACGGCGGTGCCGAGCAGTTCGCTCATGTGCGCGTGGTTCCAGCCCGGCGGCTGCGGCGGCTCGGCCAGCGGCAGCAGCGCGGGCTCCAGCGCGTGCCAGATCCGCTCCATCACGAGGCCTTGCGGGTCGGCAGCACCACACGCATGAGGTACAGCCGCTCGGTGTCGGGCATGCTGCCCCAGCGCGCGATCTCGCCCATCGAGCGCTGGCAGCCCAGGCAATAGCCGCGACCGTCCAGCCGGCACAGACCGATGCAGGGCGTCAGCGGCGCCTGGGGAAAGGAAGCACGGGGATCGGTCGACATGGCCCCCGATGATAGCGCCTGCAAGGGATGCTCTGATCAGGGGTTGGCGACGTCCAGCAGCTCGATGTCGAACACCAGCGCCTCGTTCGGACCGATGCGCGGCAACGCGCCGCGCTCGCCGTAGGCCAGCTTCGGCGGGATCACCACCTTCCAGCGGTCGCCCACGTGCATGCGCGGGATCACGTCGCGCCAGCCGGGGATCACGCTGTTCACCACGAAGCTCACCGGGTTGCCGTGGGCAAAGGTGCTGTCGAACTCGGTGCCGTCGATCAGCATGCCGCGATAGTTGACGGTGACCTTGCTGTCCACCGTCGGGCTGGTGCCGCCCCGTCCCTGCTTGATCACCGCGTACTGCACGCCCGAGGGCAACTGCACCACGCCGGGCTGGGTGCGGTTGTGCGCCATGTACTGCTCGCTCCTGCGGGCGTTGCGGACAGCGACGCGGCGGAACTCGGCCACCGCGCGGGCGTGCATCTGCTCGTCCAGCGCATGCAACTGGGCGCGCATGTCCGACATCGGCACGCTCGGCGGGCGCTTGGCGGCGGCGTCCTGGATCGCCCGCTGCAGCGTGGCCAAGTCGACGGACGGCTCGCCGTCGGCGAACTGGCTGCCGATCTGGTAGCCGATCGCGTAGGACAGCTTGGCCTTGTCGATGGCGGCAGGCGGCCTGGACGACTGCTGCGCCTGCGCGACCGTGCCGATCAGCCCGAGTCCCGCCGCCATGAACCGTCCTGCCCACTTCACCATGCCGCTCTCCGAAACCGTGACGCCCGGTGGGCATGCCCATGCGCCATGCCTGCCCGGTGCAGCATCGCCGGATGCGATACCCGGCATGAGATTCCGGCCGGTGGCAAAGGTTCCCGCTGCTACCATCTGGACTTTTTCCCCCGCAGGTTCCTGCCATGGCTTATCGCAACCTCGAAATCGCCGACCGCGGCGCCATCCGCACCATCACCGTGGCGCGCCCGGACAAGCTCAATGCACTCAATCGCGACACGCTCAACGAGCTCACCCTCGCCTTCACCCAGGCAGCGCAGGAAGACGGCGTGCGCGCGGTGGTACTGGCCGGCAGCGGCGAGAAGGCCTTCGTCGCCGGCGCCGACATCGCCGAGATGAGCGGCTACACGCCGCTGCAGGCGCAGTCGTTTTCGCGCACCGGGCAGCGCCTGATGAGCCTGATCGAACGCCTCGGCAAGCCGGTGATCGCGCGCATCCAGGGTTTTGCGCTGGGCGGCGGCATGGAGCTGGCGATGGCCTGCCACCTGCGCGTGGCCAGCGAGAAAGCCAAGTTCGGCCAGCCGGAAATCAACCTCGGCCTGATCCCCGGCTTCGGCGGCACCCAGCGCCTGCTGCGGCTGGCTGGCCGCAGCGCGGCGCTGGAGCTGTGCCTCACCGGCGCCACGATCGGCGCGCAGCGCGCCCACGAGCTGGGCATCGTGACCCGCGTGGTCGCGCCCGAGGCGCTGGACGAAACGGTCGACGCCCTCGCCGACCAGCTCGCCGCCGCCGCGCCGCTGGCCGCCGCCGGCATCCTCGACGCCGTGCTGCAGGGTGGCGAAACCAGCCTCGACCAGGGGCTGGAGTTCGAAACCCAGGCCTTCGCCCTGGTGTTCTCCAGCGAGGACATGCGCGAGGGGACGCGCGCGTTCCTCGACAAGCGCAAACCCGCGTTCAAGGGCGCCTGACCGCCCTCCCACCGACTCTGCGCTCCCGTAGATGTGGCGCAGCCCATGTAGGAGCGCACCCTGTGCGCGAATGCTCTTGCTCCTGATCGACATCAAAGCCAAGAGCATTCGCGCACAGGGTGCGCTCCTACCGTCAGTGACCGCCGCGGTATTTTTTCTCGCCGGCGGTCACGGCGATATCCAGCCGGTTTTCCGGCGGCGCCAGCGGGCAGGTGGCGAACGGCGTGAAGGCGCACGGCGGGTTGTAGGCGCGGTTGAAATCCAGCACCACGCTGCCGGGCTGCTTCACGCTGCCGGCGGGCAGTGCGGCGTAGAGGAAGCGTGCCGCGCCGTAGGTCTGCTTGCCCGAGGTGCGGTCGGCGATCACGAAGAACAGCTCGCCGCCCGGCTCCTCCTGGTAGGGCAGCAGCTCGAAGGTCTTGCCGTCTCGCTCGAACACCGCCTTGCCCGGCACGTCGACCGCGTCGATGGTGCCGATCACCGAGCCGATCTGGAGCTTGTGCGGCGGATCGAACGGCACCCACTGCGCCACGATGCGCCAGGAGGGATCGATCGGGAACGATTCGATGCCCAGGAAATGCCTGCGGGTGGGCGCCTCGGGGGCCTTCACGCGCAGCGCCTTGCGGCCGTCGCGATCGATCACGTAGAAGCTCGCCGTGCCGAACCGAACCGTGGTCGGCCCGTTCGCGCCCGCGTGCATGTCGTCCACCAGCGGCGCGCTGGCCACGGCCTTGCCGTCCACCGTGGCGCCGCTGCCGGCGGCCAGCGCCATCGACAGCGCGCCGTCCGGGCCAAGCGTCACGGTGCCCAGGTGGTCCGGGCCCGCGGCCAGCACGATATCGTTGTCTGCCGCGTGACCGATCCGGTTCGCGCCTTCCTTCAGCCATTCCAGCCCGACCAGGCTGAGCCAGCCGTCCGGCGCGGTCAGCCGCTGCAACCGACCCTGCCGCCACTGCTCGACCCCGCGTGTGACGTCCTGGGCGGAAAGAGTCGGTGCGGCGGGAACATCGGCAGCGTGCACGAGCGGAACTCCAAGCAGGAAGGCAACAGCCAGCGTGGCGCGACGGAGCATCAGGCGGTCAGCCGGTGGGGAGGGAACGCCCGAGTATGGGCAGCGCCCGGGCCACGAGGCAAATCCCGCCGGTCAGCGGCCGCGCAGGAACAGCTTATCCAGCTCGGCCAGGCTGAGCTGGGTCCAGGTCGGACGTCCGTGATTGCACTGGCCGGAGCGTTCGGTGGCCTCCATCTCGCGCAGCAGCGCGTTCATTTCCGGCAGGCTCAGGCGGCGGCCGGCGCGCACCGAACCGTGGCAGGCCATGGTCGACAGCAGCTCGTTCTCCAGCTCCTGCAGCCGGCGCGAACTGCCGTGCTGGGCGAGCTCCGCCAGCACGTCGCGGGTGAGCTGACCCACGTCGGCGCCTTCCAGCAGCGCCGGGATGCGCCGCACCACCACCGCCGAGGGGCCGCCGCGCGACAACTCCAACCCCCACGCCGCCAGCGCCTCGGCGTGCTCCTCGGCGGCCGCAGCTTCCTTCGCGCTCACCGCCAGGCTGAGCGGCACCAGCAGCACCTGCGAACGCAGGTGGTTGGCGGCGCGCGCGACCTTCAGTTTCTCGTAGGTGATGCGCTCGTGCGCCGCGTGCATGTCGACCAGCACCAGGCCGTGCTCGTTCTCCGCCAGCACGTAGATGCTCTTGAGCTGGGCGATGGCGAAGCCCAGCGGCGGCGCCTGCTCGGCGCTGTCCGGGGCGAATGAAGGCTGGGTCCAGCCGGCGGCGTCGCGTGGTACGGACTCTCCCAGCAGCGCGGCATAGTCGGCCAGCGGCTGCTCGCGCACGCCCAGGCTGAGCCGGCTCTGCGTGGCCGCTCCACCGGACCAGCCGCCGCCGTACGTCGACTGCGCGGCGACGGCGCTCGTCGATGCCGTGTCGGCGACGGCCGCGGGCTGCTGCTGCATCGCCTGCCCGGCGCGCGTCTGTGCCAGCGCCTCGTGCAGGCTGCGGAACAGGAAGTCGTGCACCAGCCGCTGCTCGCGAAAGCGCACCTCGTGCTTGGCCGGATGCACGTTGACGTCCACGCCCACCGGATCGAGTTCCAGATACAGCACGAAGGCCGGATGGCGGCCGTGGAACAGCACGTCCGCATAGGCCTGGCGCACGGCGTGCGCCACCACGCGATCACGCACGAGGCGGCCGTTGACGTAGAAGAACTGCGCATCGGGCTGGCCGCGCGAGGCGGTGGGCAGGCCGACCCAGCCGGACAGGCGCAGGCCGGCGGCTGCGTGGTCGATGCGCAGGCTGCGTCCCGGGAATTCCTCGCCGAGCACATCCGCAACACGCGCCAGCGCGGCCTGCTCGTCACGCGCGACCTTCCACACGCGCACCGGCTTGCCGTTGTGGCTGAGCCGGAACTCCACGCCGCTGCGTGCCAGCGCGAGCGACTTCAAGAGGTCGTCGATGTGTGCGAACTCGGTGCGCTCGGCGCGCATGAATTTCCGCCGCGCCGGCACGTTGTAGAACAGGTCGCGCACCTCCACGCTGGTGCCCGGCGGGTGCTGTGCCGGTCGCGCGGCCTGCAGCTTGCCGCCGTCCACCTCGATGCGGAATGCCGCCTCCGCGCCGCGCGCACGCGAAGTCAGCGCGAAGCGCGCCACCGACGACACCGAGGCCAGTGCCTCGCCGCGAAAGCCCATGCTGGCGACGTGTTCGAGATCCTCGAAGCTGCCGATCTTGCTGGTGGCATGCGAGGCCACGGCGAGCGGCAGCTCGTCCGGTGCGATGCCGCCGCCGTCGTCGCGCACGCGGATCAACCGCGCGCCACCCTGCTCGATGTCCACCTCGATGCGCGTGGCGCCCGCGTCGAGGCTGTTTTCCACCAGTTCCTTCACCACCGACGAGGGCCGCTCGATGACCTCGCCGGCGGCGATCTGGTTGATGAGGTCGGGAGGCAGCACGCGGATGACAGGCATCGGCGTAGCTTACGGGAGCGGCCGGGGATCGAGAAGGCGAGCGGTTCGGCCAGTGCCCACCGATGGAACCACCCGCACGCTCGCCACCGGCCCTTCGACTTCGTTTCGCTCGCCACGAACGGAGCGAGCCGTTCGCGCTGGGCGGCCTGAGGGATCGGCGCGTCAGCCGGCGGGAATCGCCAGCACGGCACCGGCGCGAATGGAATCGCCGTCGATGCGGTTGGCATGCTTGAGCGCGCCCACGCTCACGCCGTACTGGCGCGCGATGCTGCCCAGGCTCTCGCCGCGGGCGACGCGGTGCAGATCGCGCACCGTTGCATCGGCACGATCAGACGCCACGGCCACGGAGGCCTTGCTGTCCTTGCCGGGCTGGGTGGCCGCAAGCATCGCGCCGCTGCGGCGTGCCGCCTCGGCGGCGAACCAGGTGCCCGGCGGCGGCGTCGATTCGAAGTAGTTGCGCACGCCGCCCATCACCGCCTGCGCCAGCTCGGCCTGGTGGGTCGGATCGCGCAGCTTGCGTTCTTCGGTCGGATTGCTGATGAAGGCGGTCTCGACCAGGATCGACGGCACGTCCGGCGAGCGCAGCACCACGAAGTTGGCGCGCTCCACGTAACCGCGGTGCGTCGGCCCCAGCCGCGCCAGCGCCTTGAGCACGTTGCCGGCGATCGACTCGCTGGCCTGCATCGCGTAACCCTGCTGCAGGTCCAGCAACACGGCGGCGAGGCTGTCGTTCTTGTCGTCCAGCGACACGCCGCCGATCAGGTCGGCGCGGTTTTCGCGGTCGGCCAGCCAGCGCGCCGCCTCGCTGGTCTTGCCGCGCGGCGACAGCACCCACACCGACGAACCCCTCGCATCGCCGTTCCTGAACGCATCGGCGTGGATGGACACGAACATGTCCGCGTTCTTCTCGCGGGCGATCTGATAGCGGCGCTTGAGCGGGATGAAATAGTCGCCGTCGCGCGTGAGCACGGCCTGCATGCCCGGCTGCCTGTTGATCAGTGCGGCCAGCCGACGCGCCACGGCAAGCGTGACGTTCTTCTCCAGCGTGCCGCCCGGACCGTGCGCGCCCGGGTCGTCGCCGCCGTGTCCGGCATCGACCGCCACCACCACCTTGCGCTGGCCGCCCATCTGCTCGGCCACCTGACGCAGGGTCATCACCTCGCTCGCCGAGGCCTTGTTCGCGTGCACGGCCTTCATCACGGGCGGCGACGCACGGGCGACCACCGCAGCGCTCGCGGCCTTGGCCGCTGCGGCGGGATAGAGATCCAGCACCAGCCGGTAACCATAGCCACCGCCGGGCTTGAGCACGAAACTCCTGGGCGCGCTGTGCGCATCCACGTCGGCGATCAGTTCGAGCCGACCACCGCGGCGGCGAGTGCTCAAGCCCTTGAACAGGCCCTGCGCCGACGGCGTGGCGAACGCCGGACCCAGCCGGTCCTTGCCCAGATCGATCTGCACCTTGCCGTCGTCCTGGCGGAGTCGATAGCTCACCGGGCCGCTGAGATCGAACACCACGCGGGTGTAGAGCGGGCCGGCCCAGACCCGCGCGGCGCGGACATCGGCGGCGCGGGCGGGCAACGCGGACAGGCCGGCGGAAGTGGCCGCCAGCGCGATCAAGCCGATCCTGAACAGGGATGCCCTCATGGCCTGCATTGAATCGCAGGAAAAACGCCATTGCAAGCATTTTTTCCTTGGATATCCGCAACCTGCACCGTATTCGTCAGGCAATATCCAGAAGAGCCCTGCAAGCCGCGCTTTCCCGGGCACTAATTGCCCCACCACAACACACTTTTTTCCCTTCAGGAACGCAAGCTTAGCGATGCGAATGCGGCACGACCGGACCGCGTGCCGGCGGCGGCATCCGGGCCAGCAGTCGCTCGCCGTGCGGGCTGGCGGCGCGCAGCACGGCCCTGCGTCCGGTCCCCGCGTACTCCAGGAACACTTCGACGTCCGCCGCCGGCAGGGCGCCCGCACCGCGCTGTGGCCACTCGATGAGCACCACCGCACCGGGCTCGCCGAGCGCGTCCAGGCCGAGCCATTCGAGCTCGTCCGGATCGGCGATGCGGTAGAAATCCAGGTGCCAGGCCTGCGCATCGCCCAACGGATAGGACTCCACCAGGCTGTAGGTCGGACTCTTGATGCGGCCGGGCACGCCCAGCGCATGCAGCAGCGCGCGCGCGAATGCACTCTTGCCGGCACCGAGGGGGCCGTGCAGATAGCACACCAGCCCGCCGTCGATGGTCGCGGCGACCTGCCCGGCCAGTGCCGCGGTCGCCGCCTCGTCGGGCAGCTCCATGCTGAGCTCACGCATGGTCCAGGCCATTGCCGAGCCGGCGCAGCGGGGCGAACAGGTCGCCGGCGAGCAGGCCGCGCTCGCCGGCTTCGGCGGCGGCGGCGTCGCCCGCCCGCGCGTGCAGGCCCACGCCGAGGCAGGCGGCCTCCCATGCCGTGGTGCCCTGTGCCAGCAGGGCGGCGATGACGCCGGCAAGCACATCGCCCATGCCCGCGGCCGCCATCCCCGGATTGCCCCACGGACACACGGCGAGGCGCCCGTCCGGATGGGCGATCAGGCTGCCCGCCCCCTTCAGTACGACCACCGCGCCGTGCCGGCGCGCCAGCTCGCGGGCGGCGGCGAAGCGATCGGCCTGCACGGCGGCGATCTCCACGCCGAGCAATCGGGCCGCCTCGCCCGGATGCGGGGTCAGCACGGCCGCGCGCTCGAACCGCCGCGGCTCGCGGGCCAGCAGGTTGAGGCCATCGGCATCGAGCACCAGCGGCCGATCCGAGTCGAGCGCGGTCAGCCACAATGCGTGGCCCCAGGCGCCCTGCCCCAATCCGGGGCCCACGGCGAGTACGTCGGCCCGGTCGATCAGCGGGGCCAGCGCCTGCGGCCCGTTCACGCCATGCGCCATCAGCTCGGGACGTCCGGCATTGAGCGCCGGAACATGAATATCGTGCGTCGCCACGCTCACCAGACCGGCGCCCGAACGCAGCGCCGCCTCGCCGCACAGGCGGATCGCGCCGGCCATGCCGCGCTCGCCGCCGATCACCAGCAAGTGGCCGTTGTCGCCCTTGTGCGCCACCCGCGGACGCGGCGGCAGGTGGATCGCCCGCAACAGCTCGGCATCGTGCGGCTGGTCCTGCCACAGGCTTGCCGGCAGCTGGAGCGTGTCGAGCTCGAGCCGGCCGACATGATCGGCCGCCACGCCGGTATGCAGCCCGCGCTTGGCCGCGATGAAGCACACCGTGACCGCCGCGCGCACCGCCACGCCGGGGCAGGTGCCGAGATCGGCGTTCAGTCCGGACGGCACGTCCAGCGCAAGCACCGGCTTGCCGCAGGCGTTGATGCGCTGGATCAGGTCGGCGACCGGTGCCTCGGGGGCGCGGTTGAGACCGCTGCCGTAAAGCGCATCCACGTGCACGTCCGCGTCCGGCCAGGGCACGGTCGGATCGAACCGATGCACGCGGCCGCCGGCAAACTCGAACGCGGTGCGGGCCTGCAGGGCGTCGCCGCTCGCCTGGCCGGACAACGCCACCAGCTCCACCTGGTAGCCGGCCTCTTTCGCCAGCGCGCCCAGCAGGTAGCCGTCGCCGCCGTTGTTGCCCGGGCCGCACCACACCGCGATACGGCGCGCCTGCGGCCAGTGCCGCCGCAGGCTGGCCAGTGCGGCAGCGGCGGCACGGCGCATCAATTCGAAACCCGGGATACCGAGCACCTCGATGGCACGGCGGTCGAGCGCGCGCACCTGTTCGACGGTATACAGCGCGTGGCGGGGGGCGGTGTCGGTCATCGGCGGATTATAGGCAAGGCGGGGCGCGGCGCCGCAGCGCTTAAACTAGCCGCATGCCTGCCCTGGACCTCCCCGCCATCGACTACGCCGCGCTCGCGCGGTCGATCAAGCAATGGGCGCGCGAACTGGGCTTTGCCGACACCGGCATCAGCGGCGTCGACCTGGCCCGCGACGAACAGCACCTGCAGCAGTGGCTGGCTGACGGACACCACGGCGAGATGGAGTACATGGCGCGCCACGGCGCCAGGCGCAGCCGGCCGCACGAACTCGAACCGGGTACGCAGCGGGTGATCTCGGTGCGCATGGATTACGCGCCACCGGACATCGCCAGCGCCTGGTCGGTGATCGGGAGCGGCGAGCTGGGCTACATCTCGCGCTACACGCTGGGCCGCGATTACCACAAGCTGATGCGCGGGCGATTGCAGAAACTCGCCGAGCGCATCCGCGCGGAGATCGGCGAGTTCGGCCATCGCGCCTACGTCGACTCCGCTCCGGTGCTGGAGAAGGCGCTGGCGCGCAACGCCGGGCTGGGCTGGATCGGCAAGCACACGGTGCTGCTCCATCGCCGCGCCGGCTCGTACTTTTTCCTTGGCGAGCTGTACACCGACCTGCCGCTGCCGGTGGACGCACCCGCCACCGAGCACTGCGGCAGTTGCAGGCGCTGCATCGACATCTGTCCCACGCAGGCGATCGTGGCGCCGTATCGGCTCGACGCGCGACGCTGCATTTCCTATCTCACGATCGAACTCAGGGGCAGCATCCCGGAAGAGTTCCGCAAGCCCATGGGCAACCGCATCTTCGGCTGCGACGACTGCCAACTGGTGTGCCCCTGGAACAAGTTCGCGCAAGCCACCGAAGAGCCGGATTTCGCCCCACGCCACCGGCTCGACGGCAGCCGCCTCACCGAACTGTTCGCGTGGAGCGAGGAGGAGTTCCTGCGTCGCACCGAAGGCATGGCGATCCGCCGCACCGGCTACGAAGGCTGGCTGCGCAACATCGCCGTGGCGCTGGGCAACGCGCCACGCTCGGAGGCGGTGCTGGCCGCGCTGCGCGCGCGTGCCGACCACTCCTCGGCCCTCGTACGCGAACACGTGGCCTGGGCCCTGCAGCAGCACGAGGCAACTCCCACCACCGGAGATCCATCATGAGCGAGAGCCTGAAACCGATGCCGCGACTGGAGGACGTGCTGGACGACCTGCGCCAGCTCGAACCGATCTTCCACCGCCCCGAGTCAGGCGCCGGCCCGGCCGACGGCGAGCGGATCACTGAGCCCGGCTTCTGGGAGATCGGCGCGTCCGGCCAGCGCTACAGCCGCGATGACGTGCTCGAGGTGCTGCGCCAGCGCGTGGCGCATCCGTCCCACGAATCCCTGGCAGCGGACGACTTTGCCTGTCACCCACTGGCGCCGAGCCTGTACCTGCTGGGCTATCGGTTGCGCCAGGGCGAGAGCGTCACCCGGCGCACCACGTTATGGCGGCGAACGGTGGAAGGATGGAAGGCGGTGTATCACCAGGGCACGCCGGTGGCGCGCCCGTAACCTAAGCGCGAGCGCCGCAGCGCACCGCGGCTGCTGCTCAGGCCGCGGCCATCTGGGTCGGGATCGAACGGTTGGTGTGCGAGATGCCGTTCTTCGCGTCGGCGTACACCAGCATCGGCTGGTGCGCTTCGACCTCGGCTTCGGACAGCTGGGCAAACGCAGCGATGATGATCAGGTCGCCCGGCTGCGCGCGATGCGCGGCACTGCCGTTCACCGAGACGATGCCCGAGCCGGCCTCGGCCTTCAGCGCGTAGGTGACGAAGCGCTTGCCGTTGTTGATGTTCCAGGCGTGGATCTGCTCGTATTCACGGATGCCCGACGCGTCGAGCAGCACGCTGTCGATCGCGATCGAGCCCTCGTAGTGGAGCTCGGCGTGGGTCACCGTGGCGCGGTGGATCTTGGCCTTGAGCATGGTCAGGTGCATGACATCACTTCCGGCAGGTACGGCCTGCGTAGCCGATGATTATCGAACCGCCGGCCATGCGCTGCAACACGACCGGGTTCGCAACCAAATAATGGCGGCGTTCAGTCGAACAGCAAGTTGTCGATGAGCCGGGTGTTGCCCAGCCGCGCGGCCACCAGCCCCACCAGCCCCGTGCGCTCCCCGCCATCGGGTGGCAGCAGGTCTTCCGCCCGGCGGATTGCCACGTAATCGGGTGCGAATCCGGCGCGCTCCAACTGCGCGGCGGCGGCCTGTTCCACCACGCTCACCGCGTGCCCCTTGGCGATCAACCGCCGCATCTGCACCAGCGTGGCATGGATGCGCGGCGCCAGCGCGCGCTCCGCGGGCGACAGATACTGGTTGCGCGAACTCAGCGCCAGGCCGTCCTGCGCCCGCTGCGTGGGCGCGCCGATCACCTTCACCGGCAGACCGAGGTCGCGCACCATCCGCTCGATCACCTTCAGTTGCTGGAAATCCTTCTGCCCGAACACGGCCAGATCCGGCTGAACCAGGTTGAACAGCTTGCACACCACGGTCGCCACGCCGTCGAAATGACCGGGCCGATGCGCCCCTTCCAGCGTCTCGGTGATCTGCGGCACGCGCAGACTCACGGTGTTGGCGGGGCCATACGGATACATGGTGGCCACGTCGGGGGCGAACAGCAGGTCGCAGTCGTGTTCGGCCAGCCCGGCCTGGTCCTGCACCAGCGTGCGCGGGTAGCGGTCGAAATCCTCGTTCGGCCCGAACTGCGTGGGATTGACGAACACGCTGGCGACCACCCGGTCGGCACGCATCCGCGCCAGGCGGATCAGCGAGAAGTGGCCGGCGTGGAGATTGCCCATGGTGGGCACGAAGCCCACGGTCTGTCCGGCGCTGCGCCAGCCGCGAATCGCGGCACGCAGCGCGCCGACATCCTGCACGGTCTGCATCGATGGAACCTCAGAGGGTGTCGACAAAATAATCAGCTTGCGAGTCTGGTAGCAAGGATACGCGCCTCGACCAGCCAAACCCAAGCCACCGGTGCCCATGACGAACGGTCGTGGTGCGCCATCAGGCGGCGGGCGCGCTCGTTCCACGCATGGGTACGCTCGACCACCCAGCGTTTGGCCTGCACCACAAAGCCTTTAGCGAGTGGCTCCGGCAGCAAGGGCAACTGCACATCGTCCCAGGTGCCCGTGTTGCGATTGTTCGGGTGACGGACGATCTCCACATCCAAGGACGGGTGGGCCGCCTCGATGCCCTCTTTGCACTTGCCCGCGTAGGCGCCATCGGCATAGAGCTTCTGAAGCCCGGGAACCTTGGCGCACGCTTGCGCCATTGCGCGCGCAGTCGATCATGCATCGCCTCGAACACACCGGCCTTCGCCCAGCGACTGAAGGCTTTGTGTACCGCCGCCCACGGCGGGAAACTCTTGGGCAACAGACGCCAGGCACAACCCGTGCGCACGGCATAGCAACAGGCGTCGACCATGCGCTTGCGGGCGTGCTTGGCGGGCCGCCCACGTCCGCCCGCGTGCTCGAACAGGTCGCTTACCAGCGCCCATTCGGCCTCGGTCAGATCCGTGTTCATGCCGCTGGGTCCGTCGGGGCGTCGATGTTTCTCTGTATAGCCGTAGCGCACCGGCGTCCCCTGCTGCTCCACGGGCAACGCTTCGGGGTTGCGCTCCGGCCTGGCCTTGCGGATGCCCGCTTTTCGCAGGGTCGTTCGCACGGTCGCCGAGCAGACACGCGTTCCGGTGCGTCGCGCCAGTTCGCGAGTCACCTCGTCCAGGGTCGCGTGCGGATGCTCGCGCACGATGGCACGCAAGGCCTTCACATGATCTTCGTTCAACGCCGGCTTGCGCCCGCGCTTTACGTCACTGCGCTTCTTTTGTTCCATGAGAACCGTCCGCTCGTGAGACCTACGGCAGATTCTACAGGTTTGTTTTATTTTGTCGACACCCTCTCAGAGGCTGTGAAAAATTCGACCGCCGTAGCGAGAGCGCCGCCAGGCGTTCGTGACAAGGTGCGTTGGGGGCCAATCCGGGGAGTTTGGTGAACCAAATGACCCGGATTGGCCCGCGGCGCGCCGCCGGCACGGGCGTTTGGCGGCGGTCGCAGTAGGCGGGCGATTTTTTCACAGCCTCTCAGTTGAAGCAGTGCTCGGGAGCAGGAAACACGCCGCGGCGCACCTCGTCGGCATAGGCGGCGATGGCCGCCGCCACCGAGTCGCGACCGAGCAGGAAATCCTTGCTGAATCTGGGACGCTTGCCCGGGGTGACGCCGAGCAGGTCGTGCAGCACCAGCACCTGGCCGTCGCAGTATGGACCGGCGCCGATGCCGATGGTGGGAATGGCCACGGCCCCGGTGATGCGCTGGGCCAGCGATGTGGGCATGCCTTCGAGCACGATCAGGTCGGCCCCGGCCGCTTCCACCGCCCGCGCCTCGGCCAGCACGCGCTCGGCCGCCTCCTGTTCGCGCCCCTGGATGCGGAAACCGCCGAACTTGTGCACCGACTGCGGGGTCAGGCCCAGGTGCGCGCACACCGGAATCGACCGCGCCACCAGCGCGCCGATCGCCTCCAGCACGTGCGGCGCCGCGCCTTCGAGCTTGACCATCGCCGCGCCGCCCTCGGCCACCAGACGCGCGCCGGCCTCCAGCGCATGCGCCGTGTCGCGGTCACTCATGAACGGCAGGTCGGCCACCAGCAGCGTGGAGCGCAGGCCGCGGGCGACCGCCGCCGTGTGGTAGACCATGTGGTCGAGCGTCACCGGCAGCGTGCTGGCATGTCCCTGCACCACCATGCCGAGCGAATCGCCGACCAGCGCCACGTCCACCCCGGCGCTCTCCAACTGGAAGGCGAAGCTGGCGTCGTACGCGGTCAGCATGACGATGCGCCGCCCCTCGGCCTTCATCGCCCGCAGGCCCGGCACGGTCACCGGCTTGCGATCGGGGTTACTGGCGTTGTGCACGTACACGTGGCGATCCTGTTCGGGCAAGCGGCCGCACATCATAAACCCTCGCCGCCGCAGTGCAGCACGAGGCGCAGTCAGGGCAGTGCCGTGCAGCCGGTGGCATCCACCTGCCGCAGCAGCTCGATTACTCCGCCCTGCCCCGGCAGAATCAGTTCAGGCGCGATGTCGGCCAGCGGCACCAGTACGAAGGCGCGCTCGCGGATACGCGGATGCGGCAGCGTCAGTCGCCGGTCATCCAGCGTGATGCCGTCCATGTGCAGCAGGTCCAGGTCCAGCGTGCGCGGCCCCCAGCGCGCGCCATCGCGCACCCGTCCGGCGGCCGCCTCGATCGCCAGCAACGCGTCGAGCAGCTGGTGCGGGGAGAGCGCCGTGTGCACACGCACCGCGGCGTTGAGAAAGTCCGGTTGATCGCAGAAGCCCCAGGGCACCGTGCGATAGAAACACGAGCGGCCGGTGACCGCGGTGGACGGCAGCGTGTCCAGCGCGTCGATCGCCCGGCTCAGCGTTCGCTGCGAATCGCCCAGATTGCTGCCCAGCGCCACGTAGGCGGCGCGGGCCGGCGCCGAGGCAGTCACGCCGGGCCGGATTTGCCGGAAGGCTTGCGGCGGCGGCGCTTGCGCGGCGGTCGCCCGGCGGCCGCCGCGGCGGGCGCATCCGGCCCGCTCGGGCCGCCGCTGGCGGGCAGCGCAGCCGCCAGCACGTCCTGTGGCAGTTGCTGCGCATGCGCCCACCACTGGCCCAGTTCACGGATTGCCGGCGATTCCTCCGCGCGCAGCAGCAGGAAGTCGAACGCGGCCCGGAACCGCGGCTGCGCCAGCAGTCGGAACACCCGCTTGCGCTGGATCTGCTCGAAGCGCGGCTGCAGCGACCAGATCTCTTCCATGGTGAAGGTGAAACGCCGCGGGATCGCCACGCGCTGGCACTGCTCGCCCACCACGTGCGCCGCGGCGCGTGCCCAGGCTTCGGACACGTCCATGCCCTGGGCGATCCAGCCGTGCGCGTGGTCGCGCACCTCGCCCCACAGCAGCACCGCGAACAGGAACGCCGGCGTCACCGACTTGCCCTCGATCACCCGCGCATCGGTGTTCGCCAGGCCCTGCTCCAGCAGCGCGCGCAGCGCGTGGTCGCCACGCTCCAGCGCCCGCGCGGTCGACGGAAACAGGAATTTCAGCAGCCCGCACTGTTCGAGCATGCGGAAGCTCTTCAGCCCGTGCCCGCCCAGGAACATCTTGAGCGACTCGTCGAACAGGCGCGCCGGCGCCGCCTCGGTGAGCAGCGGGCCGAGGCTCTCGAACGGCGCCGCGGCCGACGCGTCGATGCGGAACTCGAGCTTCGCCGCCAGCCGCGCGGCGCGCAGCATGCGAACCGGGTCTTCCCGATAACGCGTCACTGGGTCGCCGATCAGTCGCAGCACGCGGTCGGCCACGTCCTGCATGCCGCCGACGTAGTCGCGCACCGAAAAGTCGCTGATGTCGTAATAGAGCGCATTGACGCGGAAGTCGCGGCGCACGGCGTCTTCCTCGATCGTGCCCCAGATGTTGTCGCGCACGATGCGCCCGTCGACGATGTGCCGATCGCCCTCGGCGTCGTCCTCGCCGGTGCCGCGGAACGTGGCCACCTCGATGATCTCCGGCCCGAACACCACGTGCGCCAGGCGGAAGCGACGGCCGATCAGCCGGCAGTTGCGGAACAGCTTCCTGACCTCGTCGGGCGTGGCGTTGGTCGCCACGTCGAAGTCCTTCGGATGGCCGCCGAGCAGAAGGTCGCGGACGGCGCCGCCCACGAGATAGGCATCGAAGCCGGCCTCGTTGAGGCGGTACAACACGCGCAGCGCGGCCTTGCTGATGTTCTTGCGGGAAATCGCGTGCTGGTCGCGCGGAATGATCCGCAGCGCAGGCGCGTCATCGTTCCCTGTCTGGAAGTTCAAGCGGTAAGAATCCCTGCCGATCGGAGAATCCCGCAAGCCTAGCGCACGCACGGATGCAAGGGCATCCCGTGCGTCCGTGCGATCCGCCGGTGCAGCGACGGAATGGCCCACAAGGAAGCCGGCGCAACGGAGCGACAAAGACATTGCCGGGCAAAACAATTCCGCTATACTAGCGCGCTCTGAAACAGAACGCTCCCTTCGTCTAGTGGCCCAGGACACCGCCCTCTCAAGGCGGGAACACGAGTTCGAACCTCGTAGGGAGCGCCAATTCAGTCCGGCCGAATCGCCGGACATCTCGACAGGCCCTCGGCAGCATGACCTTTGTCGTCACCGACAACTGCATCAAGTGCAAGTACACCGATTGCGTCGAAGTCTGCCCCGTCGATGCCTTCCATGAAGGCCCCAACTTCCTCGCTATCGACCCGGACGAGTGCATCGACTGCACGCTGTGCGAGCCGGAGTGTCCGATCAACGCGATCTATCCCGAGGATGACGTGCCGGCCGGACAGGAAAAATTCGTCGCGCTCAACGCCGAACTCGCCAAGGCATGGCCGGTGATCACCGAGCGCAAGGATGCCCCGGCCGATGCCAAGGCGTGGGAAGGCAAGCCCGACAAGATCAACCTGCTCGAACGCTGATCTCCTGTCGCCGCTTCACGCGACACGGCAACGCCGACTGCAACGATCCATCAAGAACGCCGCCCTCGAGGCGGCGTTCTCTTGCTTCCGGGACGCGCGGGCGGATCAGCTGCCCAGCTTGGCTTTCAGGCCATCGACCAGCTTGGCCACGCCGGGGGCGTCGCCCTGCGCACGAACCTCGCTGCCGCCCTGGCCGCTGGGCGCGATCGAGACGCTCACCGTGTGCGCAGTCGCACGGGAGGCATCGCCATTGCCACGGCCGAACAGGCGGCCGAAGAAGCCGGGCTTCTTGCCGGTCGTCGCTACCGCCATCACGGTGACGGTGTAGGTGTGCGCTGCATCGTCGCGCGCCGCGATCTGGCCGATCTCGCCCTGCGCCAACGCATCGCCCACGCGCTTGTACGCGGCATCGACGCTGTCGCCGAGCACGAAACCGTCGGTAATCGTGGCGTTGGCGCCGGGGGCCGCGGCGGTTGCGCCATTGGCGGTGGGCTGGTTGGCGCCAGGCGGCGGAATCACCAGCGCCTCACTGGCCGAGGGCGTGTCCAGACCCGGCGGAATCTCCAGCGGAGCTTCCTGCTTGGCCGTATCCCACGACTTGTGCGAACGGAACATGCCACAGCCCGAGAGCATGAGACCGGAAAGAAGCAGGGCCGG
The DNA here is from genome assembly GCF_049445995.1 of Dyella sp. KRB-257. Taxonomy (NCBI): domain Bacteria; kingdom Pseudomonadati; phylum Pseudomonadota; class Gammaproteobacteria; order Lysobacterales; family Rhodanobacteraceae; genus Dyella; species Dyella sp. KRB-257. The sequence continues at coordinate 41,285 of NZ_JBMSDZ010000022.1, forward strand.
CATGGCCACCGCGAGCGAGGTTTTCTTCATGTAATGGGATTTCCGTGGGAGAGTCATGTCGCCGGGTTCAGGCGGCGACAGCCAGTGGAACAAGTCGGGCCAGCGCCCGGTGGATTTCGTCGCGCACCGCGCCGTCGGCGAGCTCGACCAGCGGCAGCCGCGGCACCGCCGTGCCCAGACCGAGCATCGGCAAGCCCGCTTTCACCGCGATCGGGTTGGGCGCCCCGTTGAGCGCCTCCACCAGTGGCGACAACCGTGCATCGATGCGTCGAGCCGCATCCGCCTGGCCGGCCGTCGCAGCATCGCACAGTTCGCGGAACACCCCGGGTACCAGGTTCGCGACCACCGAGATGGTGCCGGCGGCGCCCGCCAGCATGGCCTCCCTGGCCGTACCGTCGTCGCCGGAGAGATAGACGAAATCGGGCCGGACAAGTTCCGCCATGGCGCGGATGCGATCGGCGTCGCCGCGTGCCTCCTTGATGCCGAGGATGCGCGGGTGGTCGCGCAGCGCCGCCACAGTCTCGGGAAGCATGTCGCAGCCGGTGCGCCCGGGCACGTTGTAGAGGATCAACGGCAGGCCACCGTGGTCGGCCACGTCGGTGAAATGCCGGCGCAGGCCTTCCTGGGTCGGACGCACGTAGTACGGCGTGACCACCAGCGCCGCGTCGGCGCCGAGTTCCGCCGCGCGGCGGGTCAGTGCCACCGTCTTGGCCGTGCCGGCCTCGCCGGTGCCGGCGATCACCGGCACGCGTCCCGCGACGTGCCGCAGCGCAAACGCCAGCAGCCGCTCGAACTCGTCGTGCTCGAGCATGTGCGCCTCGCCGGTGGAACCGGCCACCACGAGTGCCTGGGTGCCGCCGCCGATCTGGTAGTCGAGCAGGCGCGCGAAGCTGTCCAGGTCGAGCGCGCCATCGGCACCGAACGGCGTGACCAGGGCACAGATGCTTCCGCGGATGTTCAAGGGACTTCATTCCAGCAAAAAAATCCAGTCGTGCATGTTACTTGCGGGCTCGCGCGAGGGGCAAGTAAGCTCGAAAGCCCTACGCCCGCCGCGCTCGCGTCCGGCATCTCCCCCGCACAGGCAGGTCCGCCTTTGAACCGCACCATCCCGCGCACCGGAAGCGATGAACAGTTACTGATCCAGACCCTGTCCTCGGCAGGCAAGAGCCCCCTGCTGACGCTGGCCCGCCGCATTGCCGACGCGGGCTGCAACCTGTCCGACGCACGGGTCTCGACGATCGGCGCCGACAGCTCGCTGGTGCTGGTGGCCAGCGGGGCCTGGGATGCGCTGGCCAAGCTGGAGAACGCACTCGGCAAGCTCGCCCGCGACGAGGACATGCACCTGGTGCACTACCGCACGCAGCCGCGCGAGCCCGATGCGCGGCGGCTGCCGTACCTGGTGGAAGTGGTCAGCGCCGATCGCCCGGGCATCCTGGTACGCCTCGTGGAGTTCTTCCACCGCAACCGCATCACCATCGAGCAGCTCAATTCGATGCACTACCAGGCGATGCAGACCGGTGCGGAGATGTTCCAGGCGCAGATCACCATCGGCGTTCCGTCGGACAGCCACATCGCCACCTTGCGCGACGATTTCCTGGAGCTGTGCGACAGCCTCAATCTCGATGCCATCATGGATCCGGTGAAGTTCTGAGGATCGCGCGGAGACAATGCCCTGGCAAGGACTTTCATTCGCTGGCAGACGCGCTAGTCTCTGGGCCGGGACGTTTGTGAGACCGGCCATGCAGTCAGGGCACCCTTCGTGGAACCACCGCCGCCTTCGCGGCCTCGCCCCGACCGCTGCCGACATCGCTGCCCTTGCCGCCCACGCGGCCGCACCACCCTCCCCATCCCACGACAGTGCGACGGTCCCCGGCCGCCGCAGGAGAACCCATGCCTGAGATCGGCAAGAAGATTCCCGCCCTGAAGGGGCGCACCGGCGACGACACCGAGCTGAAACTGTTGGACTACCAGGGCCAGTGGGTCGTGATCTATTTCTACCCCAAGGACAGCACGCCGGGCTGCACCACCGAAGCACAGCAGTTTCGCGACCTCCACCCCGCCTTCCGCAAACGCAACGCCGAGATCATCGGCGTGTCACGCGATTCGATCCGCTCGCATGCCAACTTCGCCGCCAGACAGGGGCTGCCGTTTCCCCTGGTATCCGACGCCGATGAAGTCTGGTGCAACGCATTCGACGTGATCCGCGAGAAGCTGCTGTACGGCAAGAAGCACTTGGGCATCGTGCGCAGCACCTTCCTGGTGGACCCTGATGGCCGTCTCGCCGCCGAGTGGCGTGGCGTGAAGGTGCCGGGCCACGCGCAGGCCGTGCTCGATGCCATCGCAACCGCCTGATTTTCCACGGCCGATCGCGCGTCTGGCGCCACGCGCGCGCGCGGCCGTTCCGCGGCCGCCTTCTCCGGCCGCGCCCAGCGGCGATGGCCGCACCCCTTCTTCCATCCCGCCCAGCGAGGTTTCTTCCGCATGACCGGAAGCAAGCGCATCTACGTGCTCGATACCAACGTGCTGCTGCACGACCCGACGTCGCTGTTCCGCTTCGAGGAGCATGACGTGTTCATCCCGATGACGGTGCTGGAAGAACTGGACGAAAAGAAGAAAGGCGCCTCCGAGGTCTCGCGCAACGGGCGCCAGGTCAGCCGCTTCCTCAACGAGCTGATCGAGCGCGGCAACGGCCACGGCATCAAGGATGGCCTGTCGCTGGACAATCCGCAGGGCGTGAACCTCAAGCGCGACGGCGAGGCAGGCCGCCTGTATTTCCAGCAGCGCGCCACCAATAACCACGGTAAGGCGGACAACCTGATTCTCGCCGCGGTGATCGACCTGCGCGAGCAGCAGCCGCACCGCTCGGTGATCCTGGTCAGCAAGGACATCAACCTGCGGATCAAGGCCAGCATCTACGGCATCGATGCGGAGGACTACGAGAACGACAAGGCGCTGGACGATTTCTCCCTGCTCTACACCGGCGCCACCGAACTGCCGGAGGATTTCTGGGAGCGCCATGCGGAAGTCGAGTCGTGGAACGAGCGCGGCCGCACCTACTACCGGCTGGACCGCGGCGAAGGCGAGGACTGGTACGCCAACCAGTGCCTGTTTCTGCCCGGGGACGAAAGCGTCGAGCTGCGCGTGACGTCGGTCGACGAGGAGCAGGCCACGCTGGTGCTGCTGGACGACCACAGCCATCCCAACCACAGCGTGTGGGGCATCGCGGCGCGCAACCGCGAGCAGAACTTCGCGCTCAACGTGCTGATGGACCCGGACGTGGATTTCGTCACCCTGCTCGGCACCGCCGGCACCGGCAAGACCCTGCTGGCGCTGGCCGCCGGGCTGGCCCAGGTGATGGACCAGCAGCGCTACCGCGAGATCATCATGACCCGCGCGACGGTCTCGGTCGGCGAGGACATCGGCTTCCTGCCCGGCACCGAGGAGGAAAAGATGACGCCCTGGATGGGCGCGCTCACCGACAACCTCGAAGTGCTCGCCAACCCGGAGGAAGGCGGCAACTGGGGCCGCCAGGCCACCAACGACCTGCTCGCCTCGCGGATCAAGATCCGCTCGCTGAACTTCATGCGCGGGCGCACCTTCCTGTCGCGCTACCTGATCATCGACGAGGCGCAGAACCTCAGTCCCAAGCAGATGAAGACGCTGATCACCCGCGCCGGCCCCGGCACCAAGATCGTCTGCCTGGGCAACGTGGAGCAGATCGACACGCCCTACCTCACCGAAACCACCTCCGGCCTCACCTACGCGGTGGACCGCTTCAAGCACTGGGCACACTCGGCACACATCACCCTGCGTCGCGGCGAGCGCTCGCGCCTGGCCGATTTCGCCTCCGAGGCGCTTTGATAACATCGCGGATCGGCGTCCAATGCCCAAAGCGTAGGCGATTTCACCCTTCGTCATTCCGGCGAAAGCCGGAATCCAGTGCCTTTGACGCGTGACGAAAGTCGCTGGATCCCGGCTTTCACCGGGATGACGGGCAGAGGCACGTTCAGAGTCATCCCGGTGCCATCAGCGCTGCTGGCCCGCCTGCCCTGCATGCTGGCAGCGACCTGAAGGGAAGCGTCGACTTCTGAATCGATGCGGATCGGACCGTCCGCCGGTGGCGGCGCTATGCTTGCCAGCGATTGATCGGATTTCTTTCTCTATGCACCTGCTCAACCCCCGCCTGATCGTCCTCTGCCTGCTGCTGGCCTTCGCCTTCTGTGTGCTGCTGGTGCACCTGCGCGGGCGCGCGCGGCTGCGTTTCGATCGCCAGCTGGTCGACCATTCGGCGGTGTTCGCCCCTTACAACCTGCTGATGTACGCGTTCTCGGCGGTGCCGGCGCGGCCCATCCTCGACCGCCGCGGCTTCCCGCAACTGGACCTGCTGCAGGCCAACTGGCAGGCGATCCGCGCCGAGGCGCTGCGACTGTTCGACGAAGGCCACATCCGCGCCGCGCAGAAGCACAACGACGCCAGCTTCAACAGCTTCTTCAAGCAGGGCTGGAAGCGCTTCTATCTCAAGTGGTACGGCGAGCCGCTGGCCTCGGCCGAGGCGCTGTGCCCGCAGACGGTGCGCCTGCTCAACAGCATCCCCAGCGTGAAGGCGGCGATGTTCGCCCTGCTGCCGCCGGGCTCCAGGCTCAACCCGCATCGCGACCCCTTCGCCGGTTCGCTGCGCTACCACCTGGGCCTGATCACGCCCAACTCGGACGACTGCCGCATCTTCGTCGACGGCCAGATGCACGCCTGGGGTGACGGCAAAGACGTGGTGTTCGACGAAACCTACGTGCACTGGGCGGAAAACCGGACCGACCAGACCCGGGTGATCCTGTTCGCCGATGTGGAACGACCGCTGCGCACGCGCTGGATGACCGCATTCAACCGTCGCGTCGGCGCCTTCATGGGCAGGATCACCGCCTCGCCGAACACCGAGTCGCCAGAGGAGAAGACCGGCTTCGTCAACCGCGTGTTCGCCCTCAACCAGCGCAGCCGCGGGCGCAACCGGGCATTCAAGAAGAAGCACCCGAAGCTGTTCCGCGCGCTGAAGTACACCGGCATGCTGGTCTTCATCTGGCTGGTCTTCCTGGCGCCCTGGCCGTTCGTGCGTTGACGCGTTCGGAACCGCCCAGGGCTGAGAAAAATTCGACCACCGCAGCGAGAGCGCCGCAGCGCACGTTTGCCGGAGCTGCATTTATTTCGTACCGCGTTACGTAATACCCTGATTCCGTGACCACCTCACCATGCCCGTGCCGGCTTACGGACGTCTATACGTCCGTGCCGCGCATAGTGCTTCGCTGTGGTGATTTCGCGGGGCGAAACGCCGCATGAGGGGGTCAACAAGGCG
>NZ_JBMSDZ010000023.1:0-42952 GCF_049445995.1 Dyella sp. KRB-257
CGCCCGCCGCCTGATGGCGCACCACGACCGTTCGTCATGGGCACCGGTGGCTTGGGTTTGGCTGGTCGAGGCGCGTATCCTTGCTACCAGACTCGCAAGCTGATTATTTTGTCGACACCCTCTGAGCCGCTTCGTGCGCGAGGACGGACGCTGGTACTACGTGGACGGCGGCGGCGACGACCGCTAAATGCGGCTCAGAAGCCGGCCACGCCGGCGGCGTGCAGGCGCGCCGCCAGCGCCCGCACGTCCTCGTTGGCGAAGAACGCGCGCAGCCGCTTCGCCCCGGTGGCGCCAACGCCATTCATGCGCCGCCAGTCCGCCTCGCTGCGGGCGACCAGCGTGGCCCAGTCCGGCACCGGCGCGTCGCCCATCGGCGGCGGCGCCAGGGCCGCCAGCCAGCGGCCGAAATCCGCATCGTGCGCGGCGGCAAAGGCACGGCCCAACGCCGCCGCGCGTTCCGCGCCGATGCCATCGAGCGTGGCCAACTGCGCGGGCGTCAGGCGCATCCAGTCCAGCAGGCTTCGCACCTGTCCGGCATCGATCAGCTGCTGCCACAGCGCAGGGCCGACGCCGTCGAGGTCCAGTCCGTGGCGGCCGCCCAGCCACACCAGCCGCGCACGGAACTGCCCTTCGCAACCCGGATCGGGGTGCCAGCAGCTCAGCGCATCGTGCCCTGTATCCGGCGTGTGCACCGGTGTGCGCTCGCGGGTACGCCACACCACCGCGTCCAGGCGCGGGATGGTGAGCCCGGCCAGCGACACGCTGACGCGATCGCCGGGCCGCACGTCGAGTTGGCGCCAGCGCGTCAGTGACCCCACGCTCACCCGCTGCACGCGGTGGTCGTCCAGTTGCACCGGCTCCAGCTCAAGCACCACGCTCACCCGGCCGCTGCGGCCGGTGCGGAAATCCACGCCACGCACCGTGGCCAGCGCGCGTGCGGCCGGGTACTTCCACGCCACCGCCCAGTCCGGCGGCGCGGCCTGCCAGCGGCTGGCCGAGGGTCGTTGACCCTGGCGCAGCACCACGCCGTCGGCGGCAAACGGCAGCGTCTGGCGATACCAGCGCTCGCGCCAGCGCGTCACCTCGGCCAGCGTCGCCACCGGCTGGGTCAGCGCGGCGCTGTCGGCCAGACCCATCGTGCGCAGGCCGGCCAGGCGCGCGGCCATCTCGTCCGGCCCGCTCGGCCAGTCCCACACGAACAGGCCGATCCGGGCGGCGGTGGCGTCGTCCAGCTCGCCCCGCGCCAGTGCGCCGGCCACCTTCGAGCGGGCGTTGGCGCCGCCGTCGCGCGCCTGCACGTGGCCGGGCAGGCGCCACACCAGCTCGCCCTGCAGCACCACGCGCGCCGGCGCGTGGGCGAGCGTCTTGGGCACCGCGTCGATGCGGCGGACGGCGGCGCTCCAGTCCGAGCCGCGCGCGCCGTCGCCGCGGCTCACCGCCTCGCGCAGCGTGCCGTGCTCGTACAGCAGGGTGACCGCCACGCCGTCGGCCTTGGGCTGGATCCACAGGTCGTGCCCACCGCGCGAGCGCATCCACGCCTGCACGGCATCCGCACTGGGCAGCTTGGCCAGCCCGGTCTGCACCACCGGGGCACGCACGCTGCCGCCGGCGTCGGCCAGGTGCGGCAGCTCGGCCGGCGCCTGCGCGGGAAAGCACGCGCGCCAGACCCGGAACTGCACCAGCGCCTGGTCGTAGATGGCGTCATCCACCGGCGAGCGGCCTTCCACCCGATAGGCGTGGTTCCACGCGGCGAGGCGATCGTGCAGGGCGGCGAGCTCGGCGCGGGCGCGGGCGGGCGGCCAGTCGGGACAGCCCGCATGCAGCGGCGCGACGACCCACAGCAGACCCAGGACGAACGCGATCCCCGGCAGCCTGTCGGGCTTTGCTGGTCGAGACGAGAAGTCGGCTGGGCGAGGACGGATTTTCGACGTTTCGTCGGCCCATGGTGGTTCCATGGATCGGCCAAGCGGCGGAAACCGGGACCGCGCAGCCGGATTCGCCGCCCGGCCGAGCAAAGTCCGACAGGCTGCTGGACTACGCATGGCTGGACTACGCATAGTGTGTCTCCCGCGGCGCGCTCCGGCGCCGATCGGGCAAGCCTAGTCAGGACATCGACGCGTCCGACAGCGGGTTCGTGCCGGGCGCACTGTAGGCACCTGCTGCCTGCCGGCTAAAGCGTTCACCGACGCGTGCGCCCAGAGGCTGATAAAAAAAATTCGACCGCCGCAGCGAGCGCGCCGCCGGCACGGGCCTTTGGCGACGGTCGCCGCAGGTGGGCGATTTTTTCTCGGCCTTTCAGTCGGCGGTGCCGAAGCGCAAGGCGGTCTGGCCGTCCGGACGTCCGTTCGGAACGAACCGCCGCTCGACGATGCGGCCCGCGCCGCGGCGATCGATCAGCACCACCGTGCTCGCCCGGGTGCCGTAACGCTCGCCGCGGATGAACGCCGACGACAGCCAGCGCTCGCGTTCCAGGCCGATGCCGGTGTCCGGCAAGTCCTCGTCCGGCGCCTGGCGCTCGTCGGCCAGCGCGGCGAACAGCGGTTCGGTGTCGTCCGCATCGGTGTCGAGCCAGGCCTGCAGCCGGTCCATCAGCGCCCGCGTCTTCGGCCACGGCGCATTGAAGTCGGCGTTGGACAGGCCGTGCACGCCGGGACTGATCGGCTGCAGCCGCGGCGCCGGGCGGTTGCCGAGGTAGAAGCCGTCGCGCGCATCGAAGGTGAGCAGGTTGAACGGCCGGTAGTGCGCCGCCTCGGCCTGCAGTCGCTCGGCATGGGCGGGCGCGTCGTGCGGCCCGGTGAGGTAGTCCAGTGCGAGCAGGCCGCGCGAGCGTCCGAGCTGGGGATCGCGCGGATCGCGCACGTTGGTCACCACCGCGCAGCGGCCCTCGTCGGTGACGCCGAGCCAGGTGCCGCCGGCTTCCAGGTCCCGCCCGGCCGCCATCGTCGTATCCGGCCAGCGCGCCAGCGGCGCGCTCGGCCGGCCGTGGAACTCATCGCGATTGCCGGCGAGCACGAGCCGCCAGCGCGGATGGGCGTTCCAGGCGAAACCGATCAGGCACATGGGGCGAGGAGTGAGTGAAGAGGCATGAGGAGCGAGAGAGGAGGCGTCGAGGAGCAGGAGTTTGCAACGTTATCCGGGGAAGGCCCGATTTTGCTCGTCATCCCCGCGAGGCGCATGCCGCATCCATCATGCCGACGAGCTTTCCGTCGCCGCCCGCCGGGGCTTGCCGTGCCAGCCATCGCACGAAGCGAGTCGCCGCGTCTCTCAAAGTACACCGCCACCCCGTGGAAAGTGGTCTCGGCCGCTCGGGCCGGTGCCAGGGGGATGTTGCACGCCCGGCGCCATGGGTCGGGTTTCGCCCGCTGCCCGCCGGATGCACACTCGTCGCAGCCGCCGGCATCGAGCCCTCGGCGAGGAGACGACATGGTCCGCTGGCATCCCCTGCCCGTGCTGCTGATCGGCATGCTCACCCTGGCCTCCCGCGCCACGGCGGCGCAGCAGGACGCGGCCTGGCGCGCGGCGCAGGTCGCCGCCGCCGAACGCTCCGAGCAGATCATGGCGACCGCCGCCCGGCGCAAGGATCTGCTGGACCAGTACCGCGTGATGATGGACGCGGCCAGCGCCGCGCCGGCGGAAGATCGCGTGTTCAACATCATCTTCAGCCAGTACCTGAGCTGGTACCAGAGCTTCATCGGCGACTACCCGAACGCGCAGGCCAGCTACTCCATCGGTCAGCCGGCGCAGCCGGACGACGCGCCCTCGCCGCTGGCCGCGGGCTGGCGGATGCAGGACGCGCGCGTCGCCATCGCCCGCCTCGCCAGGGGTCGCCGGGTGGTGCTGTTCAACGAGGCGCACAACGTGCCGCTGACCCGCACGCTGACGGTGGCGATGCTGGCCACGCTGCGCGCCGAGGGCTTCAACTACTTTGCGGTGGAGACGCTGTACGGCGACGACCACGCGCTGGCCAAGCGCGGCTACGTCACCGCCGACAGCGGCTTCTACACCCGCGAACCGATCTACGCCGAGATGGTGCGCAGCGCGCTCAGGCTCGGCTTCACCGTGGTGGCCTACGAGTCGGACCAGCCCGGCACCGCGGACGAGCGCGAGCGGACGCAGGCGCGCAACCTCTACGACCGCGTGTTTCGCCGCGACCCCAGGGCCAGGCTGGTGGTGAACGCCGGCTACGCGCACATCCAGGAGAGCGGCGCCTACCTGGGCGGCCGCAGCATGGCGCAGTACCTGCAGCAGCTGGACGGCATCGACGCGCTGACGGTGGAGCAGACCATGCTGATCCCGCATCCGCAGGCCACGCAGGACCACCCGTGGTACACCGCGGCGATGGCCACGCGCCACCCCGATCAGCCGTTCGTGTTCGTCGACCGTGACGGCAAGCCGTGGTCGCTGCGCCCGGGCTACGACGTCAGCGTGTTCTTCCCGCCGCCGCGCCTGCGCCGCGAACGCCCGACCTGGCTGGGCCTGTGGGGACTGCGCCGGCCGTACTTCGTCAGCGGCGACACCGCCTGCGCACAGCGCTGGCCGTGCCTGGTGGAGGCGCTGCCGGCGAACGAAGGCGATGACGCGGTCGCCGCCGATCGCCTGCTGTTCGATCCGCCGCCGAACCCGCCGCCACTGCACGACCGGGTGCGGCCCTTGCGCGGCGCCACCGCGGGCGAGCTGTACCTGCGCCCGGGCGTCTACCGGCTGCGCATCAGCGGCGCCGACGGCCGCGTATCGGTGCGCCGGAACGTGCGCATTCCGGCACGCTGAGAACGTTGTGACTTTTCAACCGCTCAGGCCGGCCAGGGAAGGCCGGACACGCAAGTGCCTGATCCGCGTGAGTGAGTCCGGACAGGTGCCGGACTCACGATGGAAGAAAACCACAGGAAGTGGTTTTCTTCACAAGCTCCGGGCGCTCATGCGACCGCGGCCGCCACCGGCTGCTCGGCCAGCATGCGCGCGATCGAGCCGGCCGCCTCGCGGCCGTCGTACACCGCGCGCACCACCAGGTCGGCGCCGCGCACGTTGTCACCGCCGGCGAAGATCTGCCGATGGGTGGTCTGGTGCGGCAGCGCGCCGTGCTCGCCGGTGATCACGCGACCGGAGCGGTGCAACTGCACGCCGTGCGCCTTGAGCCAGTCCGGCGGACTGGGCAGGAAGCCGAACGACTGGATCACCACGTCGGCCTCGATCACCGCCTCGCTGCCCGGCACGTTCTGCGGGCGCGGGCGGCCATGGCCGTCCTTCACCAGTTCGGTGGCGATCACCCGCACGCCGCGCACGTGGCCGTGGCCGTCGTCGAGGATCTCCAGCGGCTGGCGCTGAAACACGAACTCCACGCCTTCCTCGCGCGCGTGTTTCACCTCGCGCGCCGAGCCGGGCATGCTGGCCTCGTCGCGGCGGTAGACGCAGCGCACCGCCGCGGCGCCCAGGCGCACCGCGGTGCGCACGCAGTCCATGCCGGTGTCGCCGCCGCCCAGCACCACCACGCGCTTGCCGGCGAGGTCGATCGGCGAGGGCTCGTTGCGCAGCAGGCGCTCGGTGTTGACGATCAGGAACGGCAGTGCGTCGTGCACGCCGTGCAGCTCGCGGCCAGGCAGCTGACCGTCGACGTAGGTGTAGGCGCCGGTGCCGACGAACACCGCGTCATAGTCGTCCAGCAGCTGGCCGAACTCGATGTCGCGACCCACTTCCTTCCCCAGCAAGAAGCGCACGCCCATCTCCTCCAGCACCGTGCGGCGCGTGCGCACCACGTCCTTCTCCAGCTTGAACGGCGGGATGCCGAAGGTCAGCAGGCCGCCGATCTCGCGCTGCCGGTCGTAGACGTCGGCGGCAATGCCGGCGCGGCGCAGGCGGTCGGCACAGGACAAGCCCGCCGGCCCGGCGCCGACGATCGCCACGCGCCTGCCGGTTTCCGTCACGTGCGAGAGGTCCGGTCGCCAGCCCTGGCGCAGCGCCTCGTCGGTGACCCAGCGCTCGATGCTGCCGATGGTGACCGCGCCGAACGCGGTCTGCTCCAGCGTGCAGGCGCCTTCGCACAGGCGGTCCTGCGGGCAGATGCGGCCGCAGATTTCCGGCAGCGGGTTGGTTTCGTGCATCAGCGTGGCCGCTTCCATGATGCGGCCGTCCTGCACCAGCTTGAGCCAGTTGGGGATGTAGTTGTGCACCGGGCAGGCGTGCTCGCAGTACGGATTGCCGCAATCGATGCAGCGCTCGGCCTGGGTGCCCGCCTCCCTGGTGGCGAAATCGCCGGAGATCTCGCCGTAGCCCAGCACGCGCACGTTGACCGGCACGGTGCGCGGCGGCTGTCGCGGCACGTTGAGGAACTGGAAGAGTTTGTCGGTCATCGGGGGGCCGGGAATAGGGAATCGGGAGTCGGGAATCGAGAGAGCTGGCGAGCTGGAGGTTTTCGCGGAGGGGCGAGTGCCCTATGCCGCGTAGCTTCCGACGCTTGACTCCGGGGCGTCGGCAAGCTCCGCGCAGTCACCCGGTTCTCTCTGAACGCCTTCACCCCACCGGACGTCATGCCCGCGAAAGCGGGCATCCACGGTGCTCTGATGCAGGAGCCGAAAATGGATGACCGGCATTCGCCGTTGAAAAGCACCTCCCGCGTTCGCGGGAATGACAGCGCCGGGGAGGCCGGCGGCTGTTGCCCGCTCTTGCCATTCCCGATTCCCGATTCCCCATTCCCTGGCCACAGCGAAGCGCGCCTCACGCCGCGCTCCGCAGTTCGTCCGCCAGCGCCGCCAGGCTCGCGGCCTTCGGCTTGACCAGCCAGAACTTGTACTGCAGGCCGCGGAAGTCGCGCAGGATCTGCCGGCCCCAGGCGCTGCCGGTGTATTCCACGTGGCGCGTCACCAGCTGGCGCAGGTGCTGCATGTAGTTCTCCATGCCCTCCGGCGAGATGCGCAGGATGTCGACCAGCTCGTGGTTGTAGCAGTCGACGAAATCGCGCTCCAGATCGAGCACGTAGGCGAAGCCGCCGGTCATGCCCGCGCCGAAGTTGAGGCCGACCTTGCCCAGCACCGCCACCACGCCGCCGGTCATGTACTCGCAGCAGTGGTCACCGGCGCCTTCCACCACCGCCAGCGCGCCGGAGTTGCGCACCGCGAAGCGCTCGCCGGCGCGGCCGGCGGCGAACAGCTCGCCGTCGGTGGCGCCGTACAGGCAGGTGTTGCCGATGATCGAGGCGTCCTGGCTGGCGAACGGCGAGTCGGCCGGCGGCCGCACGATGATGCGGCCGCCGGCCATGCCCTTGCCGACGCCGTCGTTGGCCTCGCCGACCAGGTCGATGTGCACGCCGCCGGCATTCCACGCGCCCAGGCTCTGTCCGGCGGCGCCGGTGAGCGCGAGCGTGATCGGCGATGCGTCCATGCCGTGGTCGCCGTGCGCGCGGGCCACCTCGCCGGACAGCCGTGCACCGATCGCGCGGTCGGTGTTGGCGATGGCGTATTCGAAGCGGCCGCCGTGCTTGCCGAGCACGGCGTCGCGGGTGTCGGCGCTGATCCGCGAGGCCAGCGCGGCGGGGTCGCGCATCGGGTTGCGCGCCAGCGTGCAGGCCGCGTCCGCGCTGGCGCTCAGGCCACGGCCGTCGATCAGCGGCGAGAGGTCGAGCCGGTGCTGCACGGGCGTGGTGCCTTCGAGCTGGCGCAGCAGGTCGGTGCGCCCGACGATCTCCTCGATCGAGCGCGCGCCCAGTTCCGCCAGCCGCGCGCGCACGTCCTCCGCCACGAAGCGGAAGTAGTTCATCACCATTTCGGGCAGGCCGATGAAGTGATCCTTGCGCAGCACCGGATGCTGGGTGGCCACGCCGGTGGCGCAGTTGTTGAGGTGGCAGATGCGCAGGTACTTGCAGCCCAGCGCCACCATCGGGCCGGTGCCAAAGCCGAAGCTCTCGGCGCCGAGCATCGCCGCCTTGATCACGTCCAGGCCGGTCTTCAGGCCGCCGTCGGTCTGCAGCCGCACGCGGCCGCGCAGCTCGTTGCGGCGCAGCGTCTGCTGCGTCTCGGCCAGGCCGAGCTCCCACGGCGTGCCGGCGTACTTGATGGAGGTGAGCGGGCTGGCGCCGGTGCCGCCGTCGTGGCCGGACACGGTGATCAGGTCGGCACCCGCCTTGACCACGCCCGCCGCCACGGTGCCCACGCCGGCGTGGCTGACCAGCTTCACCGAGACCAGCGCCTCGGGGTTCACTTCCTTCAGGTCGTGGATCAGCTCGGCGAGATCCTCGATCGAGTAGATGTCGTGGTGCGGCGGCGGCGAGATCAGGCCGATGCCGGGCTTGGCGTAGCGCAGCCGGGCGATGGTGGCGTCGACCTTGTGGCCGGGCAGCTGGCCGCCCTCGCCGGGCTTGGCGCCCTGCGCCACCTTGATCTGCAGCACCTCGGCGTTGACCAGGTAGTGCGGGGTGACACCGAAGCGGCCCGACGCGACCTGCTTGATCTTGGACATCTTCTCGGTGCCGTAGCGGGCGGGATCCTCGCCGCCCTCGCCCGAGTTGGAACGCGCGCCGAGCCGGTTCATGGCGATCGCCAGCGCCTCGTGCGCCTCCGGCGACAGCGCGCCCAGCGACATGCCGGCCGAGTCGAAGCGCTTGAGGATCGCCTCCACCGGCTCGACCTCGTCCAGTGGGACCGGCGCGCCCAGCGGCTGCGGCCCGAGCAGGTCGCGCAGCGCCGACGGCGGGCGATGGTCGACGTGATCGGCGTAGGCGCGATAGTCGGTCGCCTCGCCGCTGCGCACCGCCTGCTGCAGCGTGGCGATCACGTCGGGGTTGTACATGTGGTACTCGCCGCCGTGCATGTACTTGTACAGGCCGCCGGCACGCAGCGGCAACGCCTCGTCCCACGCCTCGGCGGCGAGCAGGCGCTGGTCGTGCTCAAGATCCTCAAAGGTGGCGCCGCCGATGCGCGAGGGCGTGCCGGGGAAGCACAGCTCGACCACTTCCGGTGCCAGTCCGACGATCTCGAACAGCTGCGCGCCGCGGTAGCCGGCGATGGTGGAGATGCCCATCTTGGAAAGGATCTTCAGCAGGCCCTTGCGGATGCCGCGGCGGTAGCTGCGGCCCACCTCGGCGCGGTCGGCGTCGATGTGGCCCTGGCGACCGAGCTCGAACAGGCTCTGGTAGGCCAGCCACGGATAGATCGCGGTGGCGCCGAAGCCGATCAGGCAGGCGAACTGGTGCGGATCGCGCGGCGTGGCGGTTTCCACGATCAGGTTGCACTGGCAGCGCAGCCCCTCGTCGATCAGGTGCGCGTGCACCGCGCCGGTGGCCAGCAGCGCGTGGATCGGCAGCTTGCCGCGCTCGGGGTAGCGATCGCTGAGGAACACCAGCACCTGGCCGTCGCGCACGCTCTGCGCCACCTCGCGGCACAGCCGGCGCAGCGCCTGCTCCAGGCCTTCCTCCGGCGCGTACATCAGGTCGAAGCGCGGCGTGCCGGCGAACTGCGGCAGCGCCAGCAGCTGGCGCAGCTTGCGCTGGCTGAGGACGGGCGAGTTGATCAGCGTCTGCTTCGCGTTCTCCGGCTTGAAGTCGAACACGTTGCCTTCGGGGCCGAGCTGGGTCACCAGCGACATCACCAGCTTTTCGCGCAGCGGATCGATCGGCGGGTTGGTGACCTGGGCGAAGGCCTGGCGGAAGCGGTCGAACAGCGGACGCACCTGGCGCGACATCGCCGCGATCGGCGTGTCGTCGCCCATCGAGCCGGTGGCCTCGGCCTCCAGATCGGCCAGCACCTTGAGCACCGACTCGCGCTCCTCGCGGGTCAGGCCGTAGAGCTTCTGGTAGCGGTGCAGTTCGTCCGGCGGCAGCGGTTCGGCCGCCAGCGAGGGATCGATCAGGTCCGATTCGAGATAGCTCACGCCCGCGCGCAGCCAGTCGCGGAACGGCGCGCGCGCGCGGTTGATGGCGTCGATGTCGGCGTCGCGCAGCAGGCGGTGCGCCTTCAGGTCGACCGCGATCATCTCGCCCGGCGCCAGCCGGCCCTTGGCGACCACCTGCGACGAGGGCACGTCCCACAGGCCGGCCTCGGAAGCGACGATCAGGTGGTTGTCGGCCGACAGCGCCCAGCGCGCCGGGCGCAGGCCGTTGCGGTCCAGCGTGCAGGCGGCGTAATGGCCATCGCACATCACCAGCCCGGCCGGACCGTCCCACGGCTCGCTGTGCAGTGCGTAGTACTCGTAGAACGCCGCCAGATCCTCGTCGATGCCCTCGCGCGCGGCGAACGCCGGCGGCACCAGCACGCGCATCGCGGCGAGCAGGTCGAGCCCGCCGGCAAGCAGCACTTCCAGCGCATTGTCCAGGCTCTCCGAATCGGAGCCGGTCTGACGCACCAGCGGACCGAGGTCGGACAGCTCCAGCAGCGGCGAGCGCAGGACCGACTCGCGCGCCTGCATCCAGCGGCGGTTGGCGCGGATGGTGTTGATCTCGCCGTTGTGCGCCAGCAGGCGGAACGGCTGCGCCAGTCGCCACTGCGGCATGGTGTTGGTGGAGAAACGCTGGTGGAACACCACCGCGTCGGCGGCGAGCGCCGGATGCAGCAGGTCCGGATAGACCTCGCGCAGGCGGCCGGGCGCGGCCATCGCCTTGTAGCCGACGACCTCGGCCGACAGCGTGATCACGTAAAAATGCCCATCCTCGCGCAGCGCGTGCTCGGCGCGGCGACGCGCGCGGAACAGCGCGCGTTCGAATGCGCCCTCGTCCATGCCGTGCGCGGGCTCGACGAAGATCTGCCGTACCCGCGGCTGCGCCGCCGCGGCCAGTGGTCCGCACGCCTCGGCGTTCACCGCCACCTCGCGCCAGCCGGCAGGCTCCACGCCCTCTTCGCGCAGGTGGCGCTCCAGTTGCACCGCCGCCGCGTCGCCGCCGGCCGGATCGAGGAACACCACGCCGGCGGCGAAGCGCTCGCCCAGCGCGATGCCGGCTTCCTTCGCCAGCGCGCGCAGCCACGGCTGCGGCCGGTGCAGCAGCACGCCGCAGCCGTCGCCGCTGATACCGTCGGCGTTGACGCCGCCGCGGTGGGAGAGTCTGGCGAGCGCCGCAAACGCGGTGTCCACCACCCAGGCGCTGGCGCGCCCGTCCACCTGCGACACCAGGCCGAAGCCGCAGCTGTCGTGTTCGAAACTCGCGTCGTACATGCGCGGCGTAACCTGCTGGTGCAAGGTCGCCTCCCTTGTTCGTTCAATGAAACCGTTGGGGACACCAACGCCTGCAGCGCACGCGCTGCAGGCAATTGACAAGACGTGCAGTCCGACTGTACGCACATTTGATGCGACGCGTCAAAGGCATTTGGGCGTCCAAACGAAAAACGCGACAACCGGGCGGCGCAACCGAGGTCGCCGCCTCGCCGCCGCGGCAACGCTCGGTGATAATCGGGACCATGCCCCCACCCGCCCACCTCCGCCTGCTGCTCCCGCTGTGTCTGGCCAGTCTCGTCATGCTCCTCGCCGCGCCGCCCGCCCAGGCCCGGCGCGGCGGCCAGAGCGCCGCCGAGAAAACCCGTGCCGAGCACAGGCTGGACGACGTGCGCAGCCGCATGGAGGCGCTGGCCAGGGCGCAGGAAGCCACCGCCAGCGAACGCGACCGCGTGAATGCCGAGCTGGCCAGGCGCGCCCGTGCGCTCGCCAGTGCCGCCAGCGCCGTACGTGCCACCGAGGCGCAGATCGCCGCCAGCCAGCACGACCTGGAACAGTTGCAGCAGCAACGATCAGCACTGCAGACGAAGCTGGACCGACAGAAGGCCGCCATCGCCGACCTGCTGCGCGCCACCTACGCGCTCGGCCAGGGTTCGGACCTGCGCCTGCTGCTGGGCGACGAGGACGTGGCGCGCATCGCCCGCGCACTGGCCTATTCGAAATACTTCCAGCGCGACCGCCTGCAGCGCGTGCAACAGCTGATGGGCGACCTCACCAAATTGCAGGACGTGGAGAACGCCATCACCGCCGAGCAGCAGGCGCTGCAGGCCACCCGGGCACGACAGGTCGAACAGGCGAAGGCGCTGGCGGCGCGGCGTTCCGAACAGCAGAAGCTGGCCGAGCAGATCGATGCCACCTACCGGAACGAGGCCGCGCGGCTGGCCGCCCTCAGGCGCGACGAGGCCGCACTCACGTCGCTGGTGAGCAGGCTGCAGGCGGTGATCGACCAGGCGGCCCGCGCGGCCGCACGCACGCACGGCGGCCGCGCGGCCCCCAGCGGCGGCAAGGCCCCGATGCTGGCCAACATCCGCGGCAACCTGCCGTGGCCGACCTCCGGCGCGGTGCACAGCTACGGCAACGGCGTGCTGATCAAGGCGCCGGGCGGCAGCGAAGTGCATGCGGTGGCGAAAGGCCGGGTGGTGTTCGCCAACTTCCTGCGCGGCTACGGCATGCTGGTGATCCTCGACCACGGCGGCGGCTGGATGAGCATGTACGGCAACAACGAGGCGCTGCTGCACCGGGTCGGCGACACGGTCGAGGCGGGCGAGCCGGTGGGCACCGCGATGGCGCCCACCGGGGTCAACACCGGCGCCTACTTCGAGCTGCGCCACGGCAACAAGCCGGTGGACCCGCGCAGCTGGCTGGCCAGCCATCGTTGACGCCACCCGTGCGGCAACGCAGGCTAGGAGCGTGGGCCGTAGAAATCTTTGGGCTGCGATTGTGCTCTCATCCATAGGCTGCGCCTCTCGTCGGGCTTACATAGTGTGACTATGCGCACCCTCCGATAGACGCATCCTATGGCGATAGCCCAATCTCGCTACCCAAAGTTTCTACGGTCCACGCTCCTAGTGCGGTGTTGCACGCTCGCGGGAGGCGGGAATTACCGCCGCTGCCGGCGGTCCAAGCCCCCACGCGCCCCGCCTCGATCGTCCGGAGTTTCCCCATGCGTCGTTCCCCCGCCTGCGGCCTGATCGCCCTCCTGCTGGCCGTGCCGCTGGCCCGTGGCCAGGACCTGCCCGCCGCACCGTCGAGCGCCGCCGCGGCACCGGCCGCCACGGGCCCGGTCGCCGGCACGCCCGATCCGGTGGACCTGAAGGACATCCGCAATTTCAGCCGCGTGTTCGAGGTGGTGCGCCAGGCCTATGTGGAGAAGGTCGACAACAAGACGCTGATGAAGGCCGCCATCAGCGGCATGCTGGCCGGACTCGATCCGCACAGCGAATACCTGGACAAGGACGGCCTGGCCGCACTCACCGAGGACACCACCGGTGCCTACAGCGGCCTGGGCATCGAGGTGATCGAGCAGGACGGCCAGCTGCGCATCGTCTCGCCGATCGACGACACGCCGGCCGCGCGCGCGGGCATCAAGGCCGGCGACACCATCGTCAGGATCGACGGCAAGCCGGTGACCGCGGAGAACATCGACGCGATGTTCAAGGACCTGCGCGGCGAACCCGGCAGCAAGATCACCCTCACCATCGTGCACGATAAGAGCGACCAGCTGATCGACCTGCCGCTGGTGCGCGAGAAGATTTCCGTCACCAGCGTGCGCACGCGGGAAATCGAGCCCGGCTACGCGTACATCCGCATCAGCCAGTTCCAGGAAAACACCGCGCCGGACCTGGAGAAGAAGCTCGGCGCGCTGATCGCCAGATACGGCCAGCCCAAGGGCGCGGTGCTCGACCTGCGCTCCAATCCCGGCGGCCTGCTCACTGCCGCCGTGGCGGTGAGCGACGACCTGCTCGACGCCGGCACCATCGTCACCACGCGCGGCCGGCTGGCCGACGCCAACATGAGCTTCAGCGCGCATCCGGGCGACCTGCTCAACGGCGCGCCGCTGGTGGTGCTGGTGGACAACGGCACCGCGTCGGCGGCGGAAATCGTTTCCGGTGCGCTGAAGGACAACCATCGCGCCCTGATCATCGGCAGGCGCACCTTCGGCAAGGGCGTGGTGCAGACCGTGCTGCCGCTGGACGCCGACCACGCGGTGAAGATCACCACCGCGCGCTACTACACGCCCAGCGGCACCTCGATCCAGGCCGAGGGCATCAAGCCCGACATCGCGCTGGCCGACCTCACCGTGAACAGGGCCGACAGCGGCCCGCAGCTGATCACCTCCGAGGCCGACCTCAGCCACCATCTCGCCAACGAGGACGGCAGCGCGCCGAAGGACATCAACAACGACGGCAGCGCCGAGAACGCCAGGCTCGCCACCCAGGACTACGCGCTGTCGCAGGCGCTCAACGTGCTCAAGGGGCTGGCGCTGAACCATCGGGCAGCGCATTGAACCCGCATTGTCGGTAGGAGCCCACCCTGTGGGCGACCGATGCGGCAACGGAGCCCGAGGCCTTTCGCGCACAGGGTGCGCTCCTACACGCCCCGGTAGGAGCCCACCCTGTGGGCGATCGATGCGGCAATGAAGCCCGAGGCCTTTCGCGCACAGGGTGCGCTCCTACACGCCCCGGTAGGAGCCCACCCTGTGGGCGATCGATGCGGCAATGAAGCCCGAGGCCTTTCGCGCACAGGGTGCGCTCCTACACGCCCGGGGGCTTGAGCAGCCACGCCACCGCCAGCACGCCCAGCTCGTAGAGCAGGCACATCGGCACCGCCAGCATGATCATCGAGGTGATGTCCGGCGGAGTGATGAAGGCGGCGATGGTGAAGGCACCGACGATGGCGTAGCGCCGCCCGCTGCGCAGCTTCTGCAGGTTCACCACGCCGACCGCGGCGAGGATCACCACCGCCACCGGCACCTCGAAGCACAGGCCGAAGGCGAAGAACATCAGCATCACGAAATCGAGGTAGTGGGTGATGTCGGTCATCATCTCCACCCCCTCCGGGGTCACCGCGGCAAGGAAACGGAACGCCGCCGGCAGCACCAGGAAATAGGCGAACGCGCAGCCGGCATAGAACAGCAACAGCGAGGCGGCCAGCAGCGGCCGGGCCAGGCGCTTCTCGTGCCTGTACAGGCCAGGGCTGACGAACGCCCACAGCTGGTACAGGATCATCGGCATCGAGATGAACAGCGCCACGTAGAACGCCAGCTTCAGCGGCGTCACGAACGGGCTGGCCACCTCGGTGGCGATCAGGTGCGCGCCCTGCGGCAGACGCGCCACCAGCGGCGCGGCCAGTTCGGTGTACAGGCGGTTGGCCATCGGCACCAGCGCCAGCAGCACCAGCAGCACGGTGACGCTGGCACGCACGATGCGGCTGCGCAGTTCCAGCAGGTGCGAGAACAGGCCCTGTTCGGCGTCGCCGGAATCGTCAGGCCTGGCCACGCGGCACCTCGTCATGGAGCGGCGCCGGGGCCGGAGCGTCGGCCGTGGGGCCGGTCATCAGGGTTTCACCGGGTTTGGCCGACGCACCGTCGACATCGACCGCGGGCGGCGCCGCGGGTTTGCCGGCCAGCTCGGCGACTTCGGCTTCGGCGGCCGACCGCGCCTTGCGCGCGGTCTCGCCGATCTGCGCCTGCACCTGGTCGAGCTTGGCCTGCGCCGCCTCGGCCTGCGCCGCGGCCTCGCGCGCGGCCTTGCGGATCTCTTCCACCTGCAGTTCGCGTTCCACCTCCGCGCGCACGCTGTCCCAGCCGGAGCGCAGGCGGCGCAGCAGGGTGCCGGCGGTGCGTGCCGCCACGGGCAGCTTCTCCGGTCCCAGCACGATCAACGCGATGACGGCAAGCAGCAGCAGCTTGCCGAAGCTGATCTCGATCATGGCCGCACGCCGTCGACGTGCCTACTTGGCGTCGCTGGAGTCGCGCTGACTCTGCGTGGCGCTGTCGGCGGCCCTGGGCGGGTCGGCTTGCAGGCGCTCTTCGGCCTGCTTGCGCTTGGCCGCGTCCTCTTCATCGCCGCTGAGGCCCTTCTTGAAATCGCGCATCGCCCCGCCGAGGTCGGCGCCGATGTTGCGCAGCTTGCCGGTGCCGAAAATCACCACGACCACGATAAGCAGGATGATGAGATGCCAGATGCTCATGATGTCCTCGAATGCCAAGCGGGGTGGGAGGGCGCGCCGCACCTGTCGCGGCGCGCCCTCCGGATCAGCGCGAAGTGTACTCCTCCAGCCGATCGCGGAAATCGACCACCTGGCTCGGCACGTTGCTCACGCCGCCCTCGAAGATGCGCCGCGGCGTGATGCCGGCACCGTAGACAGCGGCGTTGGCGTCGTAGTCGATGCGCAGCGCCGAGCCGTCCAGCGCCACGCCGGCAAACAGACCGCGCGAGCGCGAGTAGGAGTAGATCTCCGCTTTCATCTGGCTGTCGGTCGCCGCGCTGGCGGTGCGGCCCACCGGGCCGGCCGCGGCCGAGGCGTCGGCGCCCAGGGTGAACTTGCCGTTGACGATCGAATCCACCCCGCGCCGGGTGCGGAACACCAGCACCACGTCGGTGGACGACACGCCGATCTGGAAGCCCACGCTGCCACCGGTCATGGTGATGAAGCTGGGGTTGGACCAGGTACCGTCCGGGCTCTTCACCGAGATCAGCCCCTCGCCGCGGCGGCCGCCGAAGATGAAGCCGGCCTTGACCATGTCCGGAATCACCGCGATCGCCTTGGCGTCGCGCAGCAGGTCCTGCGGGATCGCCTTGTCCGGCGCCTGCATGATCTCGTTCAGCACGCGCACCGCGTTCTGGGCCCGCACCAGCGGCGGATCCTCGGCGTGGGCGGCCATCGCCGGCAGCAGCAGAATCAACCCAAGCAGCGACCATCGACGCAGGGATGCTTTGAACATGGCGGGCTCCGAAATCCAAGGGGAAGGGGATCGTGCGGCATCGCGTGCGAGCAGGCCGGCGCGGCGGCCTGTGGCAGACTGGGCGGCCCTGTCACGACCGCCGCCGACGCCCATGAGCAGCCACTATACCGGCCTGGCCGGGTATGCCCACGACCAGAGCGCCAAGGCTGGCGTACTGCTGGTGAACCTCGGCACACCGGAAGCGCCCACCGCCCGCAAGGTGCGCCCCTACCTGGCGCAGTTTCTTGGCGACCCGCGCATCATCGAGCTGCCGCGCTGGCTGTGGAACCTCATCCTGCACGGGGTGATCCTGCGCATTCGGCCCAGGCGCTCGGCCCGCGCCTACGCGCGCATCTGGACCGAGCAGGGCTCGCCGCTGCGCACCGGCAGCGAGGCGCTGATGCGGGCGCTGCAGGCGGAGATTGCCGCGCGCCGGCCGGGGCCGGTCACCGTCGAGCTGGCGATGCGCTACGGCGAGCCGTCGGTGCGCCGGCAGATCGAGAAGATGCAGCGCGAAGGCGTGCGCCGGCTGCTGGTGCTGCCGCTGTACCCGCAATATTCGGCGACCTCCACCGGCTCGGTGATCGATGCGGTGGCCGACACGCTCAAGGTGCTGCGCTGGCCGCCGGAGCTGCGCCTGATCAACGACTACCACGACGACCCGGCGCACATCGAGGCGCTGGCGAAAAGCATCGAGGCGTTCTGGGCCGAGCGCGGCCGCGGCGACAAGCTGCTGCTGTCCTTCCACGGCATCCCCGAGCGCTACCTGCGCGCGGGCGATCCGTACTTCTGCCAGTGCCACGCCACCGCGCGCCTGCTGCGCGAGCGACTGGGGCTGGAGACCGGGCAGATCCTCACCAGCTTCCAGTCGCGGGTGGGCCGCGAGCGCTGGCTGCACCCGTACACCGACGAGACGGTCAAGCAACTGGCGAAAAACGGCATCAGGAAGCTCGACGTGATTTCTCCGGGCTTTGCCGTAGACTGCCTGGAGACGCTGGAGGAGATCGCCATGCAGAACCGCGAGTTCTTCCTCGAAGCGGGCGGCACCGACCTGCGCTACATCCCCGCGCTCAACGACTCGCCCCACCAGGTCAAGGCACTGGCCGACCTGGTGCTGCGCCACGCGCAGGGCTGGCCGGAATTTGCCCCGGACTACGACGCCACAGCCGTGCGCGCCGGCCAGCTCGCCGCCAAGGCCCGCGCCGATGCCATGCACGGTCGCACCGGCTGAAGCACATGGGCGAGAAGCACATGGGCGAGCCGCGCGAACTTCGCATCGACCTGCCCGCCCTGCGGCTGGCCGCGCTGGCCTGGGGCGACGACGACGCGCCGCCGCTGCTCGCCCTGCACGGCTGGCTGGACAACGCCGCCAGCTTCGCGCGGCTCGCCCCGCGGCTGGCCGCGCGGCATCGGGTGATCGCGCTGGACCTGCCCGGTCACGGCCACTCCGATCATCTGGGCGAGGGTGCCAGCTATCACTGGTCGGACTACGTGCGCGCCGTACTCGGCGCCGCCGACGCACTGGGGCTCGAGCGCTACGCGCTGCTGGGCCATTCGCTGGGCGCCGGCATCGCCTCGATGGTGGCCGCCGCCCGGCCCGAACGCATCGAACGCCTGCTGCTGATCGAAGGCCTCGGCCTGCTCGGCGACGACGGCACGCAGACACTGCAGCGCTTCCGCCACGCGCTCGCCCACGAGCCGGCCGGCAAGCGCCTGCGCACCTTCGCCAGCATCAAGCAGGCGATCAGCGCGCGCACCCTGGCCAGCGGCCTGCCGGCCAGCCAGGCGCGACCGATCATCGAACGCGCGCTGCGCGAAGCCGACGGCGGCTGGCAGTGGCGCAGCGACCCGCGCATCAACCGCCCCACCCCGCTGCGGCTGGCCGAAAGCCAGATCCACGCCCTGCTCGCCGGCATCGACGCCCCCACCCGCCTGCTGCTGGCCGAACCGGCCACCTCGTACCTGCCCAGCGCACCGATGCAGCGCCGCGCCGCGTGCGTGCGCGCTATCCGCGTCGCGCACATGACCGGTGGGCATCATCTGCATCTGGAGCATGCCGAGGCGGTGGCGGAGTGGGCGTTGGCGGCGGGCTGATCCAACCGCCGCGACGTCCGCGAGTCACGACAGGTGCCTTTCGTTCGAATCGCGCAGACACGCAGCCCAAACCCCACCCCGACATGCCAGCGAAAGCTCATACCGCGTCCCGTACGAAGCCGCATTTGCACCCCACCCCGTCATGCCAGCGAAAGCTGGCATCCAGCGCCTTCAGGTTCGAAGCGCAAGGTGCTGGATACCGGCGTTCGCCGGTATGTCGATGGCGCATGGCGGCTCTCCGGCAAATGAGAACGCCATGGTAAGCGAGGGCGACACGCGCGCGCCGTCCTCGCCGTGGGTGTCAGCCGGAGATCGCCAGCCGCTCGGAGCGGTACAGCTGCATGGTGACGCCCGCCACGATGATCGCCGCCAGCGCACTGCCGCCCAGGCAATAGGCCAGGTGCAGCGGACTCACGCCGGTGCCGCGCACCAGGTCGAGGATGCCCAGGTGCTGGCCGAGCAGCGGCACGGCGTACATCCAGTCCTGCGGCTTGATCGGCATCACCATCAGCGCCACGCTGGGCAGGATAGGCAGCATCATCAGCAGCGACACGTAGGTCTGCGCCTCGCGGTAGCTCTTGGCGAACGCCGCCACCATCGACTGCAGCGCGCCGAGCAGCACGATCATCGGCAACTGCAGCAGCAGCACGTGCAGCGCGAACGACGGCCCCAGGTGCAGCTCCATGCCCAGCTTCTCCGCCGGCACGAAGCGGCCGACGATGCCGAAGCCGACCAGGCAGATCACCAGGCTGGCGGTGGAGAACGCGCAGATCGCCGCCAGCTTGCCCAGGAAGATCTTCCAGCGCGGCACCGGATTGGCAAACAGCGGCTCCAGCGATTGCCGCTCGCGCTCACCGGCAGTGAGGTCGATCGCCAGGTACATGCCGCCGATGAACAACGTGAGCACGAACAGGTACGGCAGGATGTTGAACAGCAGCACGGCGCGCGATTGGGCCGTGGCCTGATCGCGCTTGGCCACCACCACCGGAATCGCAGTGGCCGGCGACAGCCCGCGCGCCACCAGCCGCATCGCCCCCTGCACGCGCGCATAGCCCTCGATGAGCTTGGTCACCCGTTCCACCGGCGTGTTGGCATCGCGCTGGGAGGAGTCGTAGATCACCTCCACCTGCACCGGTTCGCCCTTGCGCCAGGCCTCGGGGTAATCGGCGCGAATGCGCAGGGCGAGATCGATCTCCTGGTTGCGTACCGCCGCCTCCGGATCGGCGATCGCCGGCTGCGGCACCACGCCGCCGGCCTTGAGCGCATCGACCAGGTTGGGGGCGTACTGCGCGCCGATCACCGGTACTTTCAGCGGCTTGTCCGCCTTGTCCAGCTCGCGATTGATGGTGAAGTTGATCAGCATCACGAACATCAGCGGCGTCAGCAGCGGGCCGGTGAGGAACGCGCTGGTCAGCGTACGGCGGTCGCGCAGGTTCTCGCGCACCTCCTTGAGGAACACGGTGAGCACGGCACGGGTGCGGCGCACGGGGTTGTCCAGGGCATTCATGCGGCGAGGCCCTCCTCGCTGCCGATCAGTTTCACGAAGGCTTCCTCCAGGTTGCTCTCGCCGGTCTGCGCATGCAGCTCGTCCGGCGTGGCATCGGCGACCACGCGGCCGCGCGCGATCACCACGATGCGGTCACATAGCGCGCCCACCTCCTGCATGATGTGGCTGGAGAACAGCACGCAGCGGCCCTCCGCCTTCAGGTTGAGCATGAACTCGCGCAGCGCGCGGGTGGCCATCACGTCCAGGCCGTTGGTCGGCTCGTCCAGAATCACGTTGCGCGGGTCGTGGATCAGCGCGCGGGCGATCGCGGTCTTCACCCGCTGGCCCTGCGAGAAGCCCTCGGTGCGCCGGTCGGCGATGTCGGCCATGTCCAGCGCGCCGATCAAGGCCTCGCGGCGCGTACGCAGCTCGTCTTCCGGCAGACCCTGCAGGCGCCCGAAGTAGTCGATGTTCTCGCGCGCGGTGAGGCGCTTGTAGAGGCCGCGCGCATCGGGCAGCACGCCCAGCCGGCGACGCACTGACAGCGGATCGACCGCCGCGTCGATGCCGTCCACCAGCACCTGGCCGCGGTCGGGCGCCATCAGCGTGTAGAGCATGCGCAGCGTGGTGGTCTTGCCGGCGCCGTTAGGGCCGAGCAGGCCGGTGATCTCGCCGTCGCGGGCGGCGAACGTGACGCCATCGACGGCGTTCACCGCGCCGAAGGCCTTGTGCAGATCCTTCACCTCGATCATGGCGTGGCACTCCTGGTCCGGCATGAGCTTGCGCGCAGCAGCACCGACAGGGCGACCATCAGCGGAAGCAGAATCTGGGCGAAGAACGGGGGCGCGCTGCACAGCGCCGCGATGAACATGGCCGCCGCCCACAGCAGTGCGGCAAAAAGGGTTTGCTGCTTTTTCACGGCGTCGCTCCGTTGAAATCGATGAACATCGGGGTGGGCTTGAGACGCTCCAGGCAGCTGGCGTCGAGCGTCTTCGGCTGCAGGTCTTCGACGAAGTGCTTGACGATCTTCGGCATGCAACCGGCGCCGATCACGTTATGACCCTGGCCGGTGGCCACGAGGTGGCGCGCATTGCTCAAGCCCTTGAGCACCTCCTGGCCGTAGCGCGGCGGCGTTACCGGGTCGTACTGACCGGACAGCAGCAGCACCGGCTTGTCGGTCTTCAGCGGGTCGTGGAAATCCTTTGGCCGCGTGCCGTGCGGCCACACGCTGCAGACCGTGGTGAGCGCGTCGATCATGCGCGTGCCCAGGATGGTGTGCTCGTCCTGCGGGCGCGGGGTGAACAGGTCGGCGTCCTCGCTGCAGATCACCGAGGACTGCATGCCGCCGTTCATGGTGTCGGCGAGGTCGCCGGAGAGCAGCTTGGCCTGTCCCAGCAGCGGGCCGACGTCGCCGTGCGCGGCCGCGTCGATCGACAGCGGCAGCAGCGCCGCGGTGATCGGCGAGTAGGCGAACATGCGCACCACGCTGGCCAGCGAGAACTCGCTCAGCCGGCGCTGCACGGTCTGGTAGCTCTGCGGGTCGCGGAAGCTCACCGTGTGCGGGTTGGCGCGCAGCGCGTCGCGCAGCTGGTACAGCGTCTGGTACGGGTCGCCAAAGCGCTTGTGGCACTCCGCATCGGCGGTGCAGCGGGCGAACTGCGCCTTCAGTGCATCGTCCAGGTTCTGCGCGAAGTCCTCGCCCAGCACCAGCGAGTTCGGCACCACGCCATCGAGCACCATTGCGCGCACCGCGTCGGGATAGCGCATCAGGTACTGCTGTGCCATGCGCGTACCGTAGGAGACGCCGACCAGGTCGAAGCTCGGCGAGCCCAGCGCCTTGCGCACGTCTTCCAGATCCTGGGCGGCGATGGTGGTGGTGTAGAAGCGCGGATCGGCGTTCTTCTCCACCTGCGCCAGACAGCGGGTGATCTCGGCCTTGAGTTTTTCCGGATCGTCCTCGACGTCATCGTCGGGCGTGGCCGGCTTCTCGTCGTTCTTGCAGCTCAATGGATGCGAGCCGCCGGTGCCGCGCTGGTCCAGCAGCAGCAGGTTGCGGTGCGCGAGCAGCGGATCGAGCGCGGCAACCGCTGCCGCCGCGTTCTCGGTGGCCGCCTGGCCGGGACCGCCGGCGAGGAACACCAGCATGTCCCTGGCCGCCACTTCCGCGTTCGAACGCACCACCGCCAGGCGCAGCTTGATCCTGCGGCTGGCCGGATCGTCGCGGTTCTCCGGCACCTCGAACGGCGCGCACCACGCGGCGGTGGTCTGAGCGCTGTGGGGCTGGCCCAGCTCACACGCGGTCAGCGTGAGCGAACCGAGCTTCCAGGTGGCCGGTGGCGCCGGCTTGACCGGCGCGGCCGGCACGGACGATGCGCCGGTACTTGCAGGCGTCGGCTCGGCCGCCTTGCGTCGATGGGCCACATGGTTGGCGACAAGGATCGCGACTGCAATCGCGACCGCCACGCCCATGCGTCCTGCTCTGGATTTCATGCTCACGTGCTGCTCCCCGGGTCGAAGATGGATTCGATCGGCTGCCCGAACAGCCGCGCGATCTTGAAGGCCAGCGGCAGGCTCGGGTCGTACTTGCCCGTCTCGATGGCGTGGATGGTTTGCCGCGACACGTCCAGCCGCGCGGCCAGATCCGCCTGCGACCAGCCCTGCTCCCCGCGCAGGTCGCGCAGGCGGTTGTTCATGGTCGGGCGTACCGCCGCGCCACCGCCCACTTGGCCAGCCCGTAGCTGCCGAACAGCGCCGGCATCACCAATATCGCCACCAGGAATGCCGGCACCCTGGGAAACGCGCCCACGCTCAGCAACAGGCCGTAGCTGAAAAAGCCGAAGCCGGTGACCAGGGCGGCGATGGCGAACGCTTCCAGATCGATGCGCCGCTCCAGCTCATCCTCGTCGCGGATCAGCCGCACCACCGCGCGGATCACGCCGATCACCGGCAGCAGCGGGGCGATCGCCAGCACGAAGCGCCAGGGGCTGGCTAGCAGCCGCGGCGCCAGCACGCCGTACAGCACGATCAGCACCACATAGGCACCCATCGCGGTGAAGAACTCGCGCAGGTAGCGGCTGTGGATGGCGCGCATCACGGCGGCGTCCCGGCACGATCGCCGGCATGATCGCGGCGATCGCGGCGCCAGCGGCGCCAGCGGCGCACCGCCGCGATCGCCGCGAAGACGATGCACGATCCGCCGATGCCGACGAGCATGCCCGCACCGGTGCCGTCCAGCCGCCCGCGCCACCAGGCGGCCAGCAGCACCACGCCCATCAGTGCCGCCACCAGCAACAGGCGCAGCGGCAGCGACCACACCGAGGCCTGCTCGCACTCCGTACTGCCGCCGTAGCGGCGGGTGATCACCCACCAGCGCGTCAGGCTGTAGGTCACCATCATCACCGGGAACACCCAGATCAGGATGCTGCCGTCCAGCGGCACCGCGCCGGCCGCCGCCAGCAGGCCGCCGGTCAGGCTCAGCGCCGCCAGCACCGCGCTGGCCACGCCCAGCGCGACCAGATGCACGCGCTGCTCGAACTCGTCGCTGTGCGCCACCTTGCGCGCCATCAGGGCGATCACGTAGAGCATCGGCAGGGCGGGCACCGCGGCCAGCAGAATTTTCAGCCAGAGCCCGGGCGTGGTCCGCGCCAGCGGCCACACCAGCACCATCGTCACGACATAGACCAGCATGGTGATGCTGACGTGGCGCTGGTACGCGCGCTCGCTCAGACGCTTCATGGCGCCGCTCCCCCGCCCTTCCGGCTCGTACCCGGATCGGCCGTCGCACCCCACGAGCCACCGTGCATTCCCCACTCCATCGCCCACCCCTGTAAAGCACCCTTGACAGCAAGATAAGTGGTGCGCCGCCCTGTGTCAAGCATGCTTTACAAGGATGCGGGTTATCGGCTCTTGGCCCCGAAACTTGATAGACGAAACTGTGATGTAATTTGCAGAATGTGACGATCTGCGTCGAATCTTCACAGTGTCCGTCACACTTTCACGGCTTCGCCAAAAAACGCCCCTACCCAAGAAGGGCGAGAATTATGCGACTGACTGCGCGCCATTCCATAGTGGCACGCCGTGTGCTTGGAAGGATCCGGCCACATTTCACTTACATGCAGGGGAAAACCATGCTCGTCAACAAGACGCTGCTCGCCACCTTGATCGCGATCGGGATCGCCGCCGTTATTCCGGCCGGAAGCGCCGATGCCGCAACCTCGGCTACCGCCAGCGGCCAGACCACCTTCAAAGTGACTCTGCAGCCGGTACTGGTCCTGGACTACTACCAAGAGATCGATCTCACGGTGGACTCGGCCGCACTGAATACTCTGGTCAGCGGGGCCGGCAACACCAAAACCACTCAGGCTGTCACCGCCACGGCTTCTGGCGCATCGCTGTCGGCTGATGCCGCGCTCAAGACCAGCACCGGCGGGCTGAAGAACATCAGCCTCACGTTGAAAAATACCTGGTCGCTGCGCTCCATCCTGGGCAAAAGCAGTCAGACGACGGTAGCGATCGGCCTGAACAGCGCCAACGGCAGCAGCGCCACGCTTTCCGGCACGGCCGACAGCAACTCAAAGATCGCCCTGAGCGCTCCGGGCAC
This sequence comes from Dyella sp. KRB-257, assembly GCF_049445995.1. Lineage (NCBI taxonomy): Bacteria > Pseudomonadati > Pseudomonadota > Gammaproteobacteria > Lysobacterales > Rhodanobacteraceae > Dyella > Dyella sp. KRB-257. The sequence continues at coordinate 24,814 of NZ_JBMSDZ010000023.1, forward strand.
CAGCTTTACCGGCAGCACCGGTGGAACCGGCTTTGCCAACCCGGTCTATGGCGATGTCACGATGACGATGGACATGAGCAACGCCACGAGCGCCGATACCTATACGGGCGCCACCATCTATATCACCGCTACTTCCACCTGATCGCAGTTGCACCTGCCACGATGTTCAGCCTGAGGTCGACCGCAACGGCACCGCTGTGGGTGCCGTTGCTCTTCTGGACGGCTGCGGCCTCGGGAGCAAGTGCCGCCGGGGGGAGGGTGGTTGGCCCGGCCTCCATCCAGAACAGTGCCAGCGGCGCGCGATTCGGTGCGCCAAGGATGCGTGCTCCCGCTGCGGCGCGCAGGTGCAGTGTCTACTTCGACGCCACTGGGCAGCTGAATTTCATTCCGCCGCCTTCCGGCACCGCCCTGACCCCCACCATCGGCCCGCTTACGCTGTTCCCGGGCGGCCCGGCTTTTGCCCACGGCACACGCGGCGTGACCGCAAGGGCGAGCGGTGCATCGCTGATCGCCGACACCGGCATAAATCAAGTCACTCTGGTCCAGCCACAGCCATCGGCAACCATGGACCCGGTCAAGGGCATTGCCTGGTTCGCCACCAGCACCGGTTGCAACGCTGGGAGCCTGAGCGCGACGGTCACCAGCTTGCCGGCTGCTGGAGCCGGCATCCTGCTCGCTCGCCTCAACGGCTTCAACACCACCATGACGGCAAGTTACAGGCCATCGCTGATGTCCGAGGGACTTTACTTGTGCCTTCTGGGCAACGGCAACGGCAACGGCAACGGCAACGGCAACGGCAACAACAATAACGGTTACGTGCTGTGCTCGGTGTGGCGAGTCGACATCACGCTCTCGTTCCTTACCCAGACGATCGCAGGCAATGGCGCGGGCTCTTACAACCTCACGATCGATCAAGTCACCTTGACCTCGCCATGAACCTCGCCACACGCTTCATCGCCTTGGGGGTCACCCTCGCGGCAATCGCATTTCATCCGCTGCACGCCCAGGTCGCACTGGCGCCGCAGATGGCGGACTTCTCGCTGGATGGCCCGGGCAAGACCCACTCTTTCCGCCTGAGCAACGAGGCCAAGCTGCCGATGCATGTGGTGGTGACCGTCAGCAACTGGACCATGGACGCCAACGGCAAGGTCGACATCGCCGCCACCACCGAGCAGTCTCTCGACAGCTGGGTGCAGATCAACCCAACCCGCTTTACCGTGCTGCCCGGACAGTCGCAGGTGGTGCGTTATGCCATCCGGCCGGCGGTCCCGCTGGTTTCCGGCGAGCATCGCGCGATGATTTTCTTCACGGAGGACCCCGACGCCGCGGCGAAAGCAAAACCAGCCACCTTGCGCGTCTACTTCCGCATCGGCGCGGCCATCTATGCGCATGTGGGGCCGGTTCACCGCAATGGCGACCTTGTCGCACTGGGCACAGACGCTCAGGCCGCGGTGTTCACTTTGCGCAACACCGGCAATGCCACCTCGCGGATGGTCGGCCAGTACGCATTATGGCGCACCGATGCCTATCCGACGCACGACGCCGTCGCTTCCGCGCAACTGGATACGTCTTACCGCCCGCCAAAAGGCCTGCTCCGCTTTGGCAAGCTGCCGCAGGATGCGGTACTGCCCGGTGCCATCCGGCACTCCACACTCTCCTTTGGCAAGGCCTCGCTCAGTCCAGGACACTACGTGCTGGCGGTGGAAGGGACATTCGGCGACAGCGCGTTCAACCGCGTCGTGCGCTTCGACGTGCCCGCCAAGAAGGATGAACCGTAGCGTGGGGCTCGTGGCCGGTTGCACTCATCGGTCCGCGGTGTTGGCTGCTCGATTGGCAGCGCGCACTACGCCGCCCGCCCCCCCGATGCAGCGGTCGCGCGCCGCCGATACTCCTCCTCTGCGCTGACAGAGACCCACGCGTGCGCATGCAGGCTGGTTCATCCCACCGGTTGCATGACCGTCCACGTCATGGCGATGGGTTTGCCATGGCATGGATTATTTGGCTGGCTGGCCTGTTCATCCTGCTGCCGGCTCGAGCGGTTGCTTCCGATCCGACCGCGCCACTACTAGCTGGGCTATTCGTCAACGGCCGCGACAGTGGCACAACCGTGAATCTCCTGCGCGAGCCGGATGGCCACTACACCGTCGATATCGACCAGTTCGCCGCGGCAATCCAGACCCGGGTGCAACGCAGGAGGGAGGATCTGCAGCTACCCACGCCTCTCGGCGTGGCTTCGCTGCAGAACTCATGGCTCATACGTCATGGCAAATCGACCTACGTGGCCGTGGATCGACTGGCTCAGGTGTTGGCCGGCAAGATCGACTTCGACCCCGGCGAGTTCGCCCTCAACGTAAAGCTCGCTTGGACTCCAGGCGCGCCGCAGACCGATGGCATGACGGGCATCTACCCAAGCGGCACGCATGTACCGGATATTCGGGCGCCATCGGCCAGCCTCTCGACCATTCACAGTGAGATCTACCTGACCCGTCAGGCCGGCAGTCAAAGTCTGGCCACGTTAACCGACCTGCAGGGCGCGCTGGGTCCAGGTTCATGGCGCACACGCATCCTGACCTCGCCCGGTGGACAGCAGTCCATGCGCAGCTACGGCTGGACCCTGGACCGTGGCAGGAGTCGGCTATACCTGGGTCACAGCGAAGTTGCACTTGATCCGCTGCTGCCCATCGCAAATCTCACTGGCGTGCAGGCGGCATGGAGCAGTCGGCCCGACATCAGCTACGGCGACAATCTGCAGAACAACCAGATCGTCGCGACTCAGACGCTGGGCGGACAGACCCTCAGTGGCCGCGGCCCCCCCGGCGGCATCGCCGAACTGCGGATGGATGGCCGGGTGTTGTCCCGCACATCGATCCAACTCGATGGCCACTGGGAATTCCGCGACGTCAACGTGCGCGGCACACAGTTTACCGAGGTGGCGCTGTACGAGCGCTTCGGGGACGGCACGCCAACCCGGGTACTTCCGGTCAGCGCGGCCTATAGTCCGCGCTCGCTGCCTGCACACATGTTGGTGGCCTACGCCGGCGCTGGAGCCAATGGCAATCCACTGGACCGGGCGATAGGAATCCACGGCGCCGGCGGATTCTCTCAGCTGCGGTGGGGAATTACCGACCATCTCACTGTCGAGGCGGCCACACAGCGGGCCGACGGTCGCAATTACGGCGTGGCCAACGCCATCGTGGCAGGGGGTGCGCTGGGCACCTGGGGGTTCGGCGTGGCGCGAAGTGGCAACGCCAACGGCTGGGACGTACAGGGTTCTGGCCAACATGCCGGGTGGTACTGGAATGTTTTTGCACGTCAATACGCTGCCGGCTACTTCACTGACCAGATCGGCATCCAGAGTGACCGCTACGGCGAACTTGGCGCACAACTCACGCCGAAGCTCGATGTTTCGCTCGTGGGGCGGGACGCCACCGACCCTTACCTCGCTGCGCACTACCGTTTCGTAAGACCTGCGGTGAGCTGGCGACCCACCGATCAACTAAACTTCAGCGCTCGCCCGGACTACAATGGCGCTTATACGTATACCGCTTATTGGGCGGCCTCGACGCAAACCCGCTTCAATCTCAGCCGCTACGCGGGCGTCAGCCAGCTGGAGCTGACCCACGCCATGCAACACGGAATGCAGCTCGATGTGGCTGCTACCCGCGATCCCAGGCTGGGCACCCGCTACTCTCAGACACTCAGTGGGCTATGGCGAAATAGCCATCCGGTGTCATGGTCGGTCGGGTTGCTGGAAGGAAGCGGCCGTATTGGTTACCTGCTCGACGGTGCAATGGAGACGATTCCCGGGCTATCGGTGCACGCGCAGCTCTACAACGATCCGGTCTTCCGCTCATTCGGCGGTGGCCCGACTTTCCAGCTTTCCATCGTGGCGGACTTCGCGGTGACTCCCTCTGGATTGGCGCGCGGCAGTTACTCGCCGCTTTACATGCGTCAAGGAGCCGTATCCGGGCGGCTCGACGGCGAACTTCCTGCGAATGTCCACCGCTCGGATCTAGCCGGTGTGACCGTGCTGGTGGATGGCGCACCGCACGGCACGGTGGACAGCGGCGGCCGCTATCTTGTCAGTGGCCTTGCCCCGGGGGTGTATCAATTAAAGCTGGACAGTGAATTTTTGCCGATCGACCTGCAACCGCCCGAGCACCAACCGTGGGTGGAAGTCCGTGCCGGCGCCACCACTCGTGCAGACTTTGTGCTGCAGCTTCGACTCGGATTTGCCGGCCGCATCACGCGGCATGACGGGCGTCCCGCCGCCGGTGTCGAGGTGTTGGTGATGAATGCCAAAGGCGAGATCGCGGGCCGCGCAGTGACCAATCCGCGGGGCTACTATCGAATCGACGAATTGCCGCCGGACGAATACACCGTAAGAACTGGGTCAGTCATACATTCGGTCACGTTGAAGCGCAGCTTTATGTACGGTCAAGATCTGACGCTGCCGCCGGACTGATCCTGAGATCGACGCACCAGCCGTGAGGGCTTTTCCTGTCGGGTTACACGCACAAGTCCGCCCTAGCCGCCAGATCCTCTGACCCCCGCCTTGCAGTAGCGATGTGGGGACTGCCACCATCCTGGATGCAGCGCGCTTCGAACGTTGCGACTGGCGTCTGTACCAGGGATCCATGGGCTTCATCAGGCACCGCCAGACCGTGGGCCGCCCGCCATGCGCGTACTACCGCGGCGGCACCGGCATCTACACGCACGACAAACCTCGTTCCACTCGTGGCCGCAGGCACGGCCGACGAAAAGCACAACGCGAGGAGTCCGGTACCAATACAACGAATCAGCAAAGAACCGCGTACAGCGCTCATGTCGAAACCCTACATCCGCGGGGTTGGCGGGTGTCCGAAGGGGTTTTCGGCCCGCACCGTCGCGTCTTGATAGGCTCCGCCCGGGCGCCCGTCGTAATTGCGATGCAGATCACACAAAATGTGCGGGTGCAGCATGCGTCGCGGAAACGTGCACCACCGCACGTTATTCGCGTCGGCTTCTCGACGGCAATGTGATCAGGGCGTTAACGTATTGTGGACGTCATCGACTACGGCCCGCGGCCGATGCATCCGCACCGCGCCGCGTACCGGCCCGGGTATCCGCTCAGCGCGAGGAGATGTACTTCTCGCGGCGGATCTGCGGCACCGGCAGGCCGAATTCCTTCAGCGCGGCGAAGGCGGCGTCGACCATGTTGGGGTTGCCGCACAGGTAAGCGATGTCGCGGTCGGCCGCGGGGGCCAGCTCGGGCAGGGCGGCCTGCACATGGCCCATGCGGTCGCTCGGTCGGGGCTCGGTGCGGGCCTCGCGGCTCAGGCAGCTCAGGTAGGTGAAACCCGGATGCGCCTGGGCGAAGGCGGTGAACTCCGCGTCGTAGAGCAGCTCGGCTTCCTGGCGGGCGCCGTACAGCAGCACCACTTCGCGCTCGCCCGCGGCGAGCAGTTCGGCCAGCTGCGGCAGCATGGCCCGGTACGGCGTGACGCCGGTGCCGGTGGCCATCAGCAGATAGCGCGGCAGCGCGTCGCCGTCCTGCAGGCAGAAGCGGCCGTAGGGACCGCTGGCCTCCACCGTGCCGCCGTGTTCCAGGCCTCCCAGCAGCGCCGTGGCGGCGCCGCCTTCCACGTAGCTCACGGCGATCTCGACCTGCTGCACCGGCGAGCGGCCGTCGCCCACCGTGGCCACCGAATAGCTGCGCTTGGTCGGCGTGCCGTCGGTGTAGGCGAAGTGGATCTGCAGGAACTGGCCCGGCATGAAGGCCAGCGGCTGGCCGTCGACCCGCTCGAACACCAGGTGGCGCACGGTGGGCGCCAGCATGCGGCTGTCGACGAGGCGGAGCGGGAAATGATCGGCCATGAGCTTCCGGAAACGGTGCGTGCACCCGGCGAGCCCGGGCGGCGTGGGTCAGCCACGTATAATAGGCGGCTTGGTCCTCACGGTGCAGCCCATGTCCACGCAACCCAGTACAACGGTTCCGGCGCTCGTCGTCGACAACCTACGCAAGACCTACGGCAACGGCGTCGAGGCGCTCAAGGGCGTCAGCCTGACCGTGCAGCCCGGCGACTTCTTCGCCCTGCTCGGCCCCAACGGCGCCGGCAAGTCGACCCTGATCGGCATCCTCTCCTCGCTGGTGAACTCCACCGGCGGCGACGCGCAGGTGTTCGGCGTGTCGGTGAACAGGCAGCGCAACGAGGCGATGAAGCTGATCGGCCTGGTGCCGCAGGAGATCAACTTCAACCAGTTCGAGAAGCCGTTCGACATCTGCGTCAACGAGGCCGGCTTCTACGGCATCCCGCGGAAGATCGCCGCCGAGCGCGCGGAGAAATACCTCAAGGAATTGCGCCTGTGGGACAAGGCGCACGACCAGGCGCGCATGCTCTCCGGCGGCATGAAGCGCCGCCTGATGATCGCCCGCGCGATGATGAACGAGCCGCGCCTGCTGATCCTGGACGAGCCCACCGCCGGCGTGGACATCGAGATCCGCCGCTCGATGTGGCAGTTCGTCAGCGGCATCAACGCGGCCGGCACCACGGTGATCCTCACCACGCATTATCTGGAGGAAGCCGAGCAGCTGTGCCGCAACATCGCGATCATCGACCACGGCAGCATCGTGGAGAACACCACGATGAAGCGGCTGCTGGCCAAGCTCGACTCGGAGACCTTCGTGCTCGACGTCACCGCCACACCCGAGCCGCTGCCGACGCTGGCCGACATCGCCCTGCGCCGCGTCGACGAGCACACGCTGGAAGCGGAGATGCCGCGCACGTCCGATCTCAATGCGCTGTTCGCGGCACTGAGCGCGCACGGCATCCGGGTGACCTCGATGCGCAACAAGACCAACCGGCTGGAGGAGCTGTTCGTGCGGCTGGTGGAGAACGGGCGGGACAAGGCGGCGTGACCGCCGTTCTCCCTCTCCCCTGACGCAGTCGGGGGAGAGGGCCGGGGTGAGGGGGGCCTTCCAGTTTGACCTCCCTCATTTCCGCAAAAGCAAAAAAAAAGCGAACAGCTTCCCCCTCACCCCAACCCTCTCCCCCGGCGCAGCCGGGGGAGAGGGAGCAACAAGCCAAAGGCGAAAAGCATGAGCAACACATCCGCCAACATGGTCGCGCTGTACACCATCGTGCGCCGCGAGATCGCGCGCATCACGCGCATCTGGACGCAGACGCTGATCCCCCCGGCGATCACCATGACGCTGTACTTCGTGATCTTCGGCAAGCTGATCGGCAGCCGCATCGGCACCATCGAGGGCGGCTTCAGCTACATGCAGTACATCGTGCCGGGCCTGGTGATGATGTCGATCATCACCAACAGCTACGGCAACATCTCCAGCTCGTTCTTCGGCGCCAAGTTCAGCCGCGCGGTGGAGGAGATGCTGGTCTCGCCGATGCCGAACTGGGTGATCCTGCTCGGCTACGTCACCGGCGCCGTGGTGCGCGGGCTGGTGGTCGGCGTGCTGGTGCTGATGATCGCGCTGTTCTTCACCTCGCTGCACGTGGTGCACCCGCTGCTCACCTTCCTCTCGGTGCTGCTCGGCGCCACGATCTTCTCGCTGGCCGGCTTCGTGAATGCGGTGTACGCCAAGAAGTTCGACGACATCGCGCTGGTGCCCACCTTCGTGCTCACCCCGCTCACCTACCTGGGCGGCGTGTTCTATTCGATCAACATGCTGGGCGAACCGTGGCAGGCGATCTCGCGGATCAACCCGATCCTGTACATGGTCAACGCGTTCCGCTTCGGCGTGCTCGGCGTCAGCGACGTCGGCATCGGCACCGCCTTCGCGGTGATGGTGCTGTTCGTGGTGGTGCTGTCGGCGGTGGCGCTGCAGCTGCTCAAGCGCGGCGTGGGGCTGCGCTCCTGACATGAGCCTGTAGGAGCGCACCCTGTGCGCGAAAAATCTTCCGGGGCCGGATAAAAGCGATCGCGCACAGGGTGCGCTCCTACACGGGTGCTGTGGCATGCGCGTCAACAAATACATCAGCGAAGCCGGCCTGTGCTCGCGCCGCAAGGCGGACGAGCTGCTGCTCGCCGGGCGGGTGACGATCAACGGTGAAGCCGTCACCACTGGCGCCAAGGCGCTGGAAGGCGACGAGGTGCGCGTGGACGGCGAGATCGTCAGGGCGCGCATCCTCGCCGCCACGCCGGCGGCGAAGAAAGCGGTCTATATCGCGCTGAACAAGCCGGTGGGCATCACCTGCACCACCGACCAGAGCGTGGACGGCAACATCGTCGACTTCGTCGACCACCCGCAGCGCATCTTCCCGGTCGGCCGGCTGGACAAGGATTCCGAGGGTCTGATCCTGCTGACCAGCAACGGCGACATCGTCAACGAGATCCTGCGCGCCGAGAACCGCCACGAGAAGGAATACCTGGTGGCGGTGAACAAGGCGGTCACCGACGAGTTCCTCGCCGGCATGAGCCGCGGCGTGCGCATCCACGGCCAGACGACCCAGCGCTGCCGCGTGCGGCGCATCGCCAGGTTCGGCTTCGGCATCGTGCTGACCCAGGGCCTGAACCGGCAGATCCGCCTGATGGCCGCCGCGTTCGGCTACCGCGTGACCCAGCTGCGCCGCGTGCGCATCGACAACATCAGGCTCGGCCACCTCAAGCCCGGCCAGTGGCGCAAGCTCACCGACGTGGAACTGAAAGGCCTGCTGCCGAACCGCACGCAGTGGTGACGCCCGACGGGTGAAACGCGGCGCCGTGCGATCATGGCGCATGACTTCCTTCGCCTCGCTGCCGCTCAAGCCCGCCCTGCTCGCCAGCCTCGACACCCTCGGCTACGCCACCATGACCCCGGTGCAGGCGCAGAGCCTGCCGCCGATGCTGGCCGGGCGCGACGTGATCGCGCAGGCGCAGACCGGCTCGGGCAAGACCGCCGCGTTCGGCCTCTCGCTGCTGCAGGGCATCGACGCGGACACCATCCGCCTGCAGGCGCTGGTGCTGTGCCCCACCCGCGAGCTGGCCGACCAGGTCAGCAAGGCGATCCGCAGGCTGGCGGCGAACATTCCCAACGTGAAGCTGCTGACGCTGTGCGGTGGCATGCCGCTGGGGCCGCAGCTGGCCTCGCTGACGCACGATCCGCACATCGTGGTGGGCACGCCCGGGCGCGTGCAGGAGCATCTCAAGCGCGGCAGCCTGCACGGCGGCGGCATCAAGGTGCTGGTGCTGGACGAAGCCGACCGCATGCTCGACATGGGTTTTTCCGAGGCGATCGACGACATCGTCGGGCGCATCGCCAAGCACCACCAGACCCTGCTGTTCTCGGCCACCTACCCGGACGAGATCCGCGCGGTGAGCGCACGCGTGCAGCGCGATCCGGTCGAGGTGACGGTGGCGGCGCCGGTCACCCAGCGGCCCTCGATCGAGCAGCGCTTCCTGCGGGTGGAGCCGGCGCAGAAGCTGGACGCGCTGGCGCAACTGCTCACTACCGAGCGAAGCGGTCCGGCTGCACGCGCGCAGGCGCTGGTGTTCTGCAACATGCGCAAGGACGTCGACGCGGTGGCGCAGGAACTCGACCGCCGCGGCTTCTCCGCGCTGGCCCTGCATGGCGACATGGAGCAGCGCGACCGCGACGAGGTGCTGGTGCGCTTCGCCAACCGCAGCTGCGCGGTGCTGGTGGCCACCGACGTGGCCGCGCGCGGGCTGGACATCGCCGCGCTTCCGCTGGTGGTGAGCTTCGACATCGCGCACGACCCGGACACCCACATCCACCGCATCGGCCGCACCGGCCGCGCCGGCGAATCGGGCCTCGCGCTGACCCTGGTCACGCCGCGCGAAGGGCCAAAGGCGGACAACATCGAGCAGGTGCTGGGCGCGCCGCTGCGGCGCGAAACGCTCAGGGTGCAGCCGCCGCGCGGCAAGACGCTGCAGCTGGCGCCGATGAAGACCCTGGTGATCGACGCCGGCCGGCAGGACAAGCTGCGCCCCGGCGACATCCTCGGCGCGCTCACCGGCGACGCCGGCCTGCAGGCGGCCGACATCGGCAAGATCGACGTGTTCGCCACCCGCGCCTACGTGGCGATCAGCCGCGAGCTGGCCAACAAGGCGCTGGAGCGGCTGCGCGCCGGACGCATCAAGGGCCGCAATTTCCGTGTGCGCGCGCTGGGCTGACGCCGGCGACCGGCCACGCGGCCGCCGACGGCCGCAAGGGACAACGCGGGAGGGAATCCGAATGTGCGCCGCGACCGGCGCGGCGCGCCAGCATCAGTGGCAGGTGCTGCAGGCCGGCATGGTCATGGCCGCACGTGTCAGCCGCACCACGTCGAGATCGGTCAGTGCCTGCGTCGACATGGCGAGCGCCGGATGGACCGGATGGGCCGGGAGCGGGATGGAGTCTTGCGCGGCGACGCGGACGGTTTCGCCAGCCATCGCGCCACTGGCGATCACGGTCAACACAAACACCGCGGACACGGAACGAATCTTCATGCTGTGCACCCTCTCTGCAGTGAGATGCGCCGGGGTGTCGCCTGCCTCACGGATCGCCCAAGGCGGACACGATGCCGGTCTCTGTCCTTACCGATTTCTGAGCGTAGCGCCGAAATCCGCGCGCCACCAGTGCGGGGGCGATGCTGCACTGCATGACGATCCGGCAGCCCGCGCGGCCTTGTCCCGCTCCGCTTCGGGCCGCCCTGCGCAACCTGCATCAGGCTTCATGCACCCACTGCGCGGCATCCCGCCCGGCCCGGCGGCCACTGGCAAGGCAGGCGGTGAGCAGGTAGCCGCCGGTCGGCGCCTCCCAGTCGAGCATCTCGCCGGCGCAGAACACGCCGGGGCGCGCGCGCAGCATCAGGCGCTCGTCCACCAGCGCCTCGAAACGCACGCCGCCGGCGGTGCTGATCGCCTCGGCGATCGGCCGCGGCGCGCGCAGGCGCAGGGGCAGCGCCTTGATCAACCCGGCCAGCGCGATGTGGTTGGCCAGCGTGGCCTTGTCGGCCACTTCGAACACCAGCGCGCACTTGACGGCATCGAGCCCCGCGCGGCGGCGAAGCCAGTCGCCGATGCTGTGCTTGCCACGCGGCGCGCCCAGGCGCGACACCAGCGTGTCGAGCGGATGGCCCGGCGCCAGATCCAGCGTGAGCCGCGCCTCGCCACGCGCCACGATCTGATCGCGCAGCGCGGGGCCGATCGCGTAGACCAGGCTGCCCTCGATGCCGTACTGGCTGATCACGCATTCGCCCTGGCGCCGGTGCCGCCAGCCGTGGCGGTCGTGCCACTGCGCCACCACCGCCTTGAGCGGCGCGCCGGCGAAGCGGCTGGCCAGATGCTCGCCCCATGGGCACTCGAAGCCGCAGTTGGCCGGCGCGAGCGGCGCCGTGTCCACGCCGGCGGCCTGCAGGGTGGCCATCCAGGCACCGTCCGACCCCAGCTGCGGCCAACTGCCGCCGCCGAGCGCCAGCACGGCGGCGTCGACGCGCACGGTCGTCTCGCCGGACGGCGTGGCGAAGCGCAGCGCACCGTCGTCCCATCCCAGCCAGCGGTGGTGCATGTGGAAGCGCACGCCGTCGGCATGCAGCCGGCGCACCCAGCGACGCAGCAGCGGTGCGGCCTTCAGGTCGGCGGGAAACACCCGGCCGGAGCTGCCGACGAAGGTCTCCACGCCGAGCCCGCGCACCCACGCGCGCAGGGCATCGGCATCGAAATCGCGCAGCCAGCCGCCCACCTCGCCCGCGCGCTCGCCGTAGCGAGCGACGAAATCGTCGAACCCCTCGCCGTGGGTGAGGTTCAGCCCGCCCTTGCCGGCGAGCAGGAACTTGCGGCCCACCGAGCCCATCGCGTCGTAGAGGTCCACGCCGATGCCGGCGGCGCACAGTTGCTCGGCAGCCATGAGTCCGGCCGGCCCGCCGCCGATCACGGCGGCACGCGGTGGGGAGGATTCGATCATGCCGCGCATGGTCGCATGCCGAAGGTCGGGTGGTGCGCGGCGCGCGCCCTGCGCATACTCGGGCGATGCGCCATGCGCGCACCACCTGCTCGATCCACCGAGGTTCCGCCCATGCCCCGACTCCGACTGCTGCTTTCCGCCGCCCTGCTCGCCGCCGCCAGCGGCGCTGTCGTCGCGCAGGATGCCGCGCAGCCGCGCGAACAGACTTCCCTGCATGCGCTGGCCAGCGCACCGAGCGAAGTGCGCCTGCACGACACCATCGCCCGGCTGGTCGGCTTCGGCACCCGCCACACGCTGTCCGCTACCAAGTCCGACAAGCGCGGCATCGGTGCCGCGCGGCGCTGGGTGAAGGGGCAGTTCGAGGCGATCTCGCGCGACTGCGGCGGTTGCCTGGAGGTGGTCACGCCGTCGCAGGTGTTCACCGGCGAGCGGATTCCCAAGCCCACCGAAGTGATGGACGTGGTGGCGATCAAGCGCGGCAGCAGCGATCCGGACCGGGTCATCGTGATGAGCGGGCATCTCGACTCGCGCGTCACCGACATCATGAATGCGACCAGCGACGCCCCCGGCGCCAACGACGACGCCTCCGGCGTGGCCGCGCTGATGGAAGCGGCACGGCTGCTGTCGAGGCAGGACAACCGCGCCACCCTGGTCTTCGCCGCGCTGTCCGGCGAGGAACAGGGCCTGTACGGCGGCAAGGTGCTGGCCGATTACGCCGTGGCCCACGGCTGGCAGGTGGAGGCCGATCTCAACAACGACATCGTCGGCAACAGCCGCGGCCAGAACGGCGTGCGCGACAACACCACCGTGCGCGTGTTCAGCGAAGGCACGCGCAGCACCGAGACGGCGAAGCAGGCGCGCATCCGCAACTACTTCGGCGGCGAAGTGGATTCCCCCTCGCGCAACGTGGCGCGCTACATGGCCTCGATCGCCGACCAGTACCTGCCGGACCTGCGCGTGAAGATGGTCTATCGCACCGACCGCTACGGCCGCGGCGGCGACCAGGTGGAGTTCCTCAAGGCCGGCTATCCGGCGATCCGCGTCAGCGAGGGCCACGAGGACTACACCCGGCAGCACCAGGACCTGCGCACCGAGCACGGCATCCATTACGGCGACACCATCGATGGCATCGATTTTTGCTACCTCGCCCGGGTCACCGCGCTCAATACCGCGACCATGGCCGCGATGGCCAATGCGCCGGCGCCGCCGACGGGGGTGAAGATCGAGGGCGCGCTGGCCACCGACACCACGGTGAGCTGGCACAAGGTGCCCGGCGCGGCCGGCTACCGCGTGCACTGGCGCGACACCACCGCGCCGCGCTGGCAGTACGTGCGCGCGGTCGGTGACGTCGACAGGGCGGTAATCAGGGACGTGGTGATCGACGACTGGTTCTTCGGCGTGTCGGCGGTCTCGGCCGACGGCTACGAGAGCCCGGTGGTGTTCCCAGGTTCCTCCGGCAGCTTCGAGCGGCAGGCGCCGGAAGCGGCGCCCGCGGCGCAGTGATCGTCCGCGGCGGGCGCCACCGGCGTCAGTCGCGCTGGAACGGCACCCGTTCGGGCATGTGCAGATAAAAGCCCTGCGCGAGATCCACCCCCATCTCGCGCAGCGCCTGCATCACCGCCCCGCTGCTTACCCACTCGGCCACCACGGTGAGCCCGATGCGGTGGCCGATGTCGGTGGCCGCGCGCACCATCGCGTGGCTCACCGGGTCGTCCAGCATGTCGTGGATGAAGCTGCCGTCGATCTTGATGATGTCCACCGGCAGGTTCTTCAGGTAGGCGAACGAGGACATGCCGGCGCCGAAGTCGTCCAGCGCCATCTTGCAGCCCACTGCGCGCAGCCGCTGCATGAAGCGCGCGACCTGCGAGAGGCGGCGCACCGCCACCGTCTCGGTGATCTCGAAGCACACCCGGGCCGGATCGACCCGGTGCAGCGCCAGCAGCTCGATGATGCGATCGGCCAGCGCGTCATCTTCCACGCTGGCGCCGGAGAGATTGATGGTGGCCAGCTGCAGCGCGGTACCGGCCGGGTGCAACTGGTCGAAGTGCGACAGCGCGGTCTCGATCACCCAGCGGTCGATCGTGGGCATCAGGCCGTAACGCTCGGCCGCGGGCATGAAGGCGCCGGGCAGCACCAGGTGACCGTTGTCGTCGCGAAAGCGCAGCAGCAGCTCGATGTGCACGCCGTCACCCGCGTGCGCCACCAGCGGCCTCAGCTCCTGGTAGGTCAGCAGCAGGCGCCCTTGCTCGGCCGCCCAGCGCAGCCGGTTGGCCCACTCCATCTCGCTGCGCCGACGCGCGGTTTCGTCGTCGTGCTCGGAGTAGAAGTGCACGCGGTTGCGGCCCAGCTCCTTGGCCATGTAGCAGGCGGTGTCGGCCTGCGCGAACAGCTCGTGCAGGTGCGCACCGGGCCGGTCGATCAATACGCCGCCGACGCTGGCGCTGATCGAGTAGCTGCGCTGCTCCCACATGAACACGTAGCTGTCGATACGCGCGCGCAGCCGCTCGGCCACCGCCTCGGCCGCGTCCCGCGTGGCCACCTCCGGCAGCAGCACGCCGAACTCGTCGCCGCCGAGCCGCGCCAGCACGTCGTGCCGCGCCAGCTGCTCGCGCATCAGCATCGCCAGCTGGGCCAGCAACTGGTCGCCGGCCATGTGGCCGGAGGTGTCGTTGATCAGCTTGAACTGGTCCAGGTCGATATAGAGCAGGGCCGCGACCGGCGCACCGTCGGCCACCGCCGCCATCGCCGCGGCGAGCCGCCGCTCGAACTCGCGCCGGTTGTACAGATCGGTGAGCGTGTCGTGGCTGGCCTGATGGCTGAGCCGCTCGTTGAGCTGGCGCTGCTCGGTGATGTCGGCGGCCACCAGCAGCAGCTTGGGCACGCCATCGAGCTCCACCCGCGCGATCGACACGCTGGCCCAGAACTGCAGGCCGCGCCCGTCGCGGAGCAAGGCATCGACGCAACCGACCTGCTCGCCCTGCGGATCGCGCAGCCAGCGCCGGATCGCCGGGGCGTCGAACATGTCCTGCAGCGTGCGCCCGACCAGGCTTTCGCCGAGCCGGTCGCGCGAGGCCTGGTTGGCGTAGGTGACGCGACCGTCGGCGGCGTCGGCCAGCACCACCAGCGCCGGCAGCAGCTCGTTGAGCGCGCGGAAGCGTTCCTCGCTCTCGCGGTAGCGATGGCTCATGCGCCAGCCCAGCTCCACCGCCCGGCGCTGGGTGCCGGCCACCGACCACACCAGCAGCGCCAGCAGCAGCGTGATCAGCAGGCCCGACGGCAGCAGCGATTGCGACCAGCCGAACGTCGGCTCCGGCTGCATCCGGTAGCGCATGACCACCCGCCAGACGCGGCCGCCGTAGTGCAGGTCGCGGGTGAAGTCGCCGCCACCGGCGATCGTCGCCGCAGGCTGCGAATCGAACAGCGGCCGGGGCGCTGCGGTCACGTCGCTGACCTCCACGTGCAGGCGCTGGAGCGCATCGGGGCTGAAGGCGCTGCCCACCCACTCGGACACCCGGAACGAGGCCGCGATGGAGCCGACCAGTCGGGCACTGCGCTCGGCTGCCGACGCCGGCGGCGTGCCCTCGCTGTAGATCGGCAGCCGCAGCGTGACGCCCAGGATGGGTCGCCCCGCCGCGTCGGTCTGCACCAGCTCGAACGGTGCGGTCAGGCTGGACTGGTTGCTGTCGCGCGCGGCCACCAGCGCGGCCAGGTTGCGCGCCTGCTTGGTGATGTCGAGCCCGAGCAGGCGCTCGTTGCCGGCCAGCGGCTGCACGCGGCGGGTGATATAGCGCTCCTGGCCGTCCGGGCCGATCTCGCGCTGCGCGTAGGCCAGCGCGATCAGGCTGGGAAACAAGTCGCGCGGACGCAGGTTCTGGTAGAAGTGCGCGAAGTCCGCCCCGGTGACGTCGTCCGAGGCGATATACAGCGTCTGCAGCGCGCGCATCAGCAGCTCCGAGGAGGCCATCCGCGCCTGCAGCGCCGCATAGTTCTTGTCGGCCAGCTGCTGCATGGCGGCGCGATCGGCGGCCTGCTGGCGCACGCGCTGCTGGTGGTGCAACAGCAGCGTGAGGCCGACGCCCAGCAGCAGGGTGAGCAGCACCCAGAACCATGTCCGCGACCCCTGCGGCGGACGGGTGGCCATGCCGTCCGTGGTGACGGCGGGCAGTGAGGCCTGGCTGGGCAGGGACGAAGCAGGTAGCTGGCTCAAGCGGTTGTCCGTGTTGCCGGCGGGCACTGCCGGCTATCTGAGCACATCAGACCCGCGCGCGCAGTACGGTTTTGTGAGGTGGCGCGGAGGTGGCGCACCGCCTGGGCACTGCCTGCGCGCTCTACTACGGCCGCAGCGGCACCCTTACGACTACGACGCGGCACTGTGAGCGGCTCTGGAAGTGCTGTTTCTTTAGAAGCAGCAACTAAAGAAGAAGAACCCGTGTTCGTGTTCCACCAGCCGCGAGGGGTGCAGCTTCACCTGCGTGTCGCCCCAGCCCACAGCCTCGCGCAGCTCGCGCCGGGTGAAGCGCGCGGCGTCGCGTGGGATCGCCTGCGCAGCGCTCCGGACCCTGACCAGCTTCAGCAGGCGCCGCGTCTGCACTATAGTGTCTATGCAAGCCGGTACTTTTGAGAGGTACCCCTACCATGCCGCTGTCGCCCGTTCGTGTCGTGCTGGACATGGCCAACTTCGCCGAGCGGCCGCGCACCCTGCGCAGCCAACGCAACATCAACCAGACCCGCTTCGCCGAGTTGCTCGGGGTCAGCCCGCGCGTTTACAACCGCTGGGAGACCGGCGACGCCGTCCCGCACTTCGATACCGTGGTCAGGATCGCCCAGGCGCTGGACGTGAGTCTGGACACACTGGCCGGCCGCACCGAACCGGCCGACCACGGCCTGCTGCGCAACCCCGAGCTGCACCAGCTCTACCGGCAGGTGGACGAACTGCCCGACGAGGACCAGCAGGCGCTGATTCTGGTCATAGACCGTTTGATCAAGTCCTCGCGCGTCAGCCGCGCCGTCGGCGCCACGCCCGCACGGCGGCCGCGCAGCCACCCCCGGGCGCAGGCCCGCAGCTAAGAGAGAACCCCATGCCCGCCCCGCAACCCGTCAATACGGTCGTCGAGAAGCTCCGCCGTCTGCCGCCCGAGCGGGTCGCCGAGGTCGAGGACTTCATCGATTTCCTCGCCAGCCGCGACACCGATCGCGGCCTGGTTCGCGCTGCGCAAGCCGCCAGCACCCCCGCCCTGCAAACGCTCTGGGACAACGCCGACGATGCCGCCTATGACCGGCTGTGAGTTCGGCGATGTCGTCCTGGTGCGGTTCCCGTTCACCGATCAGGTCGGCGCCAAGCAGCGCCCGGCAGTGGTCATCAGCCGCACCGAGTATCAGCGGCAACGCCCCGACGTGATCCTGCTCGCGATCACCAGCCAGGTACGGCCGGCGTTAGGGTTTGGCGAAGCGCTGATTGCCGACTGGCAGGCCGCCGGCCTGCTCAAGCCCTCCGTGCTCAAGCCGATCGTGTTCACCGCCGAGCAGGCCCTGCTCCGCAAGACGCTCGGCCGGTTGCAGGCCGGTGACCGGCAGACGCTGCATCAACTGCTGCACACGCTGCTCGGCGAGTGAGCGCAGCGGCTAAAAGAGAACCCGCCAGACGCAACAAGGCCCGCAGCGATGCGGGCCTTGTGCTTCGGGGCGCGGGTTAATTGCCTACGTCCCTGAGGTTTCCCTTTACTCTACCCTACGGGACCTCTCAAATATGAAAGCCGGCTCATAATCGTGACCAAAAACCAGTGCACTCTTCGCATCGGGTAAATGCTGTTCCAGCCACGCCTCCCAGCCTCGAATAACTTCGGCTGACCCTGGCGATGATGTCGCGCAACGCTCGTATCCTCGTGATTCTAAAAAGCGGAGCCCAGCATCGGCATCCGGCAGAACAACTGCCATGCGATAACCCGCTTGCGCCTGCTTCCCAAACTTCACCATTGCATTAGTAGCGATGCCATGTTTTAGATCAATTCGCTCCGACACTCGCGGATTTTCGTCAACGGACGTGACTTCTCCTCTCAAAAGCACCACAGAATCCCCCGTCGCCAGCGCATCATTCAAA
This sequence comes from Dyella sp. KRB-257, assembly GCF_049445995.1. Lineage (NCBI taxonomy): Bacteria > Pseudomonadati > Pseudomonadota > Gammaproteobacteria > Lysobacterales > Rhodanobacteraceae > Dyella > Dyella sp. KRB-257. The sequence continues at coordinate 42,792 of NZ_JBMSDZ010000023.1, forward strand.
AGCGCTTGGTAGAACCTGATTCCGTGAGCTCGTTCGGTCGGATCCATGCTGCGCTTGGGTTCCGCCCTCATGCCGGGTTCACCCTATGGGTGAAGATGCTGTTTCGACATTCCGCGCACTTCGCGTCGCGCATTTAGCCGTTTATACTTCCATATCAATCT
>NZ_JBMSDZ010000024.1:0-40172 GCF_049445995.1 Dyella sp. KRB-257
GCATCGAAACGCGCCATCCGGCGGCAAGGGCCGCCTTGTTGACCCCCTCATGCGGCGTTTCGCCCCGCGAAATCACCACAGCGAAGCACTATGCGCGGCACGGACGTATAGACGTCCGTAAGCCGGCTCGGGCATGGTGAGGTGGTCACGGAATCAGGAATAACCTATTCAAAGATCATATTAATTGTTGATTGAGGTGAGGCCTTTTATGTCGAGGCCTTTTGAGATGATCATATTACGTGCGCGGCCTAAGGATTCCCCGAGAAGATTATAGACAAGGAGGTCGGCGTACAGACACTCCATGTAATCGGTCAAATGGGTTGATATGTTTCTCCTTAGCCCATTATGGACGATGTCAGAGCGCAAGCCGAATATCCGGCCAATGCCAAATTCTGATGCCGCCTCCGCATTAGTTATCTTGTAAGACTCCGCAAGGACTTCGTTTGTATCTGAAATATTAGTAGATCGCATAGAGAGTGTCTCTATGGCAATCCATAGGCTAAGAAAGCTGTCGACACCCTCACTTTGGATGCCTTTGAGATGCCAATGGAGCGAGAGTTTCGTTTTCCGCCTTTGGTCTGGCGGAAGTTCTTGGATGCGGTGCTCGCATCTCGGAAATCTCTCCAGTGCCGCAGACGACAAGTCCGGTGGGGGAAGGTCGAAAGGAAGTCGAAACGTATCGCCCGAGGCTCGTATTGAATTATTATTTAGTGCGACCGTGTGTGCAAAAATCCGGCGAAAGGCGATGTTTCTGTAGTTAGTCGAGACCAGCAAGGAAATGTATTCCGAGGAGCGCTCTGCTAGCGCGTTTTGGTCGTTAGGTTGGTTTAAGGATTGGGGCTGGACAGTTATGATTTTCGGCGATAGCTCGGATGCAGACATTCTTTGCTCTGCGGACATATGAACTTGACGATCTTTGCCAAATTTGACTTTGATTCCGGCAAGCTCGATATATTCCAGTTTTGCTGTTTTTATGGCTAATGTTATTTCGTCAAAGCGAAAAATTTTTCTGGGAATAGCTTCGGGTGCCAAGGCGAGCTCGTACGCCTCTATAAATAGAGCGTCATAGACATTGTTTTTCAGCCAAGATGGATTCGCCAGAGACCTTGGGTCAAGGAATGCCGATGCACTCATTTGGAATCGCCTAATGCTGAGGTTATACGGCGTCGGAGACGTCCGTCTCCCGAGTTTAGCGGCCGGCTGCCACGCCTGCGCAACGCGCCAGTGGCGACGCGCCACAAAAAAACCCCGCCTCGGCGATTGCCTTGGCGGGTTCTCATAGGGCCGGCGCGATGCCAGGCCTGACGTTGCTCGCTCGGGACGCGCTTCTTTACTTCCCCTTCGCCACCGGCAACTGCGCCTGGTTCCACGCGCCCATGCCGCCGCCGAGGAAGTAGACCCGCTGGAAGCCGGCCTTCACCAGACGCTGGGCGGCGCCCTGGGCGGTCTGGCCGGCGCGGCAGATGACGACCACGGGCAGGTCCTTGGCCTTGGCCAGGTCCTTGTTCTCCGGGTCGAACTGGCTCATCAGCACGTGCCTGGCGCCGGGGATGTGGCTCTTCTCGTAGCTGTCGCGCGGGGAGATGTCCACCAGCAGCGGGTTTTCGCGGTTGATCAGCAGGGTCAGGCCGGCCGGCGTGAGCTCCTTGTACTTGCGCAGCAGGGTCATCAGCTGGGTGACGATCAACGCCACCAGCAGGATCACGAACAGCGCCGAGAGCGCGAGATGGTTGCCCACGAAGGCGGGCAGCTTGTGCAGGAAATCGTTCATGAATGCTTCGCTGGGGCGGCCGCAGGCCGCGGGAGTGGGGCGGAAGGCCCGCGATTATACGGGCAGCGGGGCAAGGCGCTTACCGCGCGGTGGTGAGGTCCGGCAGGCCGCTGGTGAGCCACCAGTGCCTGGCCTTGGGGTCGTAGTGCCAGGTCTGCTTGTCCACCAGGCTGTGTTCGGCCTGGGTGTTGAGGTTGACGATGCCGATGCGCACCACCTGCGTCGCCTCGTTCTCGCCGGTGGCCACCGGACCCTGGCCGTCGTCGTACTCGCTGACGCGGTACTGCTTGAAGCGCGACAGCTCGATGGGCGTGAGCGGATGCGCTTCGCGCACCTTGGGATCGACGAACTGCTCGGCGCTGGCGAAATCGCCCCAGCGCACGGTGCTGCCGTAGGCGTTGAGCGTGGCGGTGAGCGTGGTGTTGCGCTGGTCGGTGGCGCAGCCGGCAAGCAGCGCGAAGCCGGCGAGGACGCACAGGGTGGCGATGCGGCGCATGGAGTCGGTCTCCCGGATGAAGGCCCGGGCATTGTGACGCATGACGCCGGGCGGGCAAGCCGCGCGCGGCAGCTCAGTGGCTTGCGCGGCGCTTGGCGACGAAGCGCGCGGACAGCGTGGCGGCCGACTTGCCGGGTTCGCCCGGCACGATGCAGACCACTTCGATGCGGGCGCGACCGCGGCCATCGAGCGTGTCGAAAAAGGTGGCCCAGTCCGCGCCGGGGGCGAGCTGTGCATCGGCGCGGAAGTCGCTCCACACCGGGGCGAGGTAGCGCACGGTGGATTCGCCCACGAACACGTCGCAATCGTCGCCGCGGCGGCGCAGCGCCAGTTCCACCAGCGCCCAGCCGGCCAGCGTCATCAGGCTCACCAGGCTGCCGCCGAAGGCGCAGCCCTTGTCGTTCACGTTGGGCGCCAGCGGCACGGCCAGGCTGATCCGATCAGCGGAAAAGCATTGCAAAGACAGGTCCATCGCGCGGGCCAGCGGAATCTCGTCGCGGATGAACTGCACCAGCGTCTGGGCGAGATCGCGTTCGGCCGCGTCATCGGCGCGGCGCAGGGAATGGGGTGCAGCGGACATGGAAACACTCGGGCAGGGGGGTGGATCGCTGCCGGCCACGGGAGGCGGGCAGGGCGGGTCAGTGTAAGGCCCATCGCACTAGACTGCGATGCGCGAAGGTCTTACCGGCTTTTCTACGTTGCCCACCGTCCAGGGGACGCACGCATGCCCCAACTTCCTGCGCCGCACGACCTGCACGGCCGCGTGGTGGTGATCACCCGTCCCGTCGGCGCGGCTGCCGCGGTGATGCGCCGGGTGCGCGCCGCCGGCGGTCGCCCGCTGCATGTGCCGGGCATGGCGCTGCGCGCGATCGACGACGCGCAAACCCGCGCCGCGCTGGCCGCCGCACTGCGCGCCGAGCGGGTGATCTTCACCAGTCCGGCGTCGGTGCGCTTTGCCCACGCGCTGCAGCCCTTGCCGGCCGATTGCCCCGCCATAGGCGTGGGCCAGGGCACCGCGCGTGCGCTGGAACGTGCCGGCGTGCGTGCGCCGCTGGCGCCGTCCCGGCAGGACAGCGAGGGCGTATTGGCGCTGCCCGCATTGCAGGCGCTGCGCGGCACGCCGGTGGCGCTGATCGGCGGCGAGGGCGGGCGCGGCCTGCTGCGCGAGGCGCTGGCCGCGCGCGGCGCCGAGCTGCGCGAGGTGCACGTCTACCGGCGGGTGCCGCCGCGACTGGACCGCCGTCATGTCGATCCCCTGCTGCACGCGCTGCCGGCGGATGCCTGCGTGCTGCTGTCCAGCGCCGAGGCGATCGCGCACCTGCGCCGCCAGCTGCCGGACGAGGCATGGTCGGCGCTGTGCGGCATCACCGCCGTGGTCAGCAGTGCGCGGCTGCGCGAGGTGGCGCGCGAGGCCGGGTGGACGCGCCTGGTGCTGGCGCGTTCGGCGCTGCCGGCGGATCTGGTGGCGGCGGCGATCGGGGCGGCTTCACGCGCTCGTGATGCCGGCCACGGCACCGGCGCTGCTAGCATGCGCGAATGAACAACGACGCCCCTTCCCACGAGTCCGCCGCGCCCGCGGCGGACGTTCCGTCTTCGACCCGCGCCGCCTCGCCGCGGATGGCCGAGCCGCGGCGAGGCGGCGGCGCACTGGCGCTGGCGGTGCTGCTCTCGCTGGCCGCCGCCGGCGGTGCCGGCTACGTGGGCTGGCAGCAGTGGCGGCAGGCTCGCGCCGATGCCGCGGCGAGCAGCACGCTCGATGACCTGAGCGCCCGCACCGCGACGCTGGAAAGCACGCTCAAGGCGATGGACGACGAGCGCCGTACCCTGCGCGAACGCCTGCGCGACGCCGACGACGTCAATCGCGGCATGCGCGAGGAACTGCTCGGCCAGAACGAGCGCCTGCGCAACCTGGAAGATGCCGTGGCCAAGCTGTCGGAGAAGAGCCTCTCCGGCCATGACGCGATGCTGCTGGACGAGACCGAATCCCTGTTGCGCATGGGCAAGGCGCGCTACGAACTGTTCCACGACGCGGCCGGCGCGGCCGCCGCCTACGGTCTGGCCGACCAGGCGCTGGCGGCGGTCAACGACGGCGCCTTCTCCGGTGTGCGCCAGAGCGTGGCGGCCGAGCGTGAAGCGCTGGAGCAAGGCGCGGCCACCCACGCCGACGCCACCTTGCAGCAGTTGCAGCAGTTGCGCGGCAAGCTCGGCGCGCTGCCGCTGAAACCGCTCGACGCGCCGGCGAATGAAGCTGCCGACAGCCGTGTGTGGGCGCGCCTGGGCTACGCGCTGGCCAGCGTGGTGAGCATCCGGCGCGACGACGGCGCACCGCTGGCGGTGGCCGACGCTCGGCTCACCCGCGAGCTGGTGGCGCTGGATCTGGCGCACGCCGAGGCGGCGCTGCTGGCGCACGATGCGGCGGGCTATCGCGCCGCCCTGCAGCGCGCCGATGCCGGCCTTGCCGCGCAGTTCGACGGCAACGATGCGGCGGTGAAGCAGGCCCGCGCCACGCTGGCCGACCTGCTCACGGCCGCGCAGCCGACCAGGCCGGTGGAGCTGGGCGCTGCGCTCACCGAACTGCGCAACCTGCGCGCCGTGCATGCGCTCAAGCCCGGCCCGGCGCCGGCGGGAGCGAAGCCGTGAAGCTGTGGCGCTGGATTCTCCTGCTGGTGCTGGTCGCGGCGCTGGCCGCGTTCGGCTGGCACTGGATCGCCGAGGACCCGGGCTACGTGCTGGTGCGCCTGCGCGGCTGGCGCGTGCAGACCACGGTGCTCGCCGCGGTGGTGATCCTGCTGCTGGCCTGGGGCGTGTTCGGCGCGCTGTGGCAGCTGGCGCGCTGGCCGTTCGGCGCGCTGACCCGCCGCCATCGCCGGCTCAGCCGCCACCGTCTCGCCGCCGGCCTGGTGGCCCTGGCCGAGGGGCGCAACGGCGATGCGGAGCGCGACCTGTCGCGCGCCTCGCGGCTGGACGCGCTGCAGGGCCCGGCCCTGCTGGCGGCGGCCGAGGCGGCGGCGCGGCGCGGGGAATCCGCGCGCGCGCTGGAAGCGCTCGACCAGGCCGCGCAGTCGGTGCCGCAGGCCGCGCGGGTGCTGCGCGCCGCGCTGCTGCGCCGCGATGGCAAGCCGGCCGAGGCGGTGGCGCTGCTGGCCCCGGAAGCGGACAACGGCCACCTGCCCCCGGGCGGCTGGCACGAGCTGGCGCTGGCCGCGCTGGCCGCCGGCGACACGCGCCGCGCGCGCGCCGCGCTGGCGCCGCTGCAGAAGAGTGCCGCGCTGGGCAGCCGCAATTATCAGGCGCTGGAGAACCAGGTGCTGGTGGCCAGCATGCAGTCGACCGCCGATGCCGCCGCGCTCAACACGCTGTGGTCGCAGCTGCCGAAGCACCAGCGCCGCGCGCCGGTGGTGGTGGAAGCCTACGCGCGCCGCGCGGCGGAGCTGGGCATGATCCTGCCGGCGATGGACGAGCTGGAATCGGCGCTGCGCCGCGAGTGGTCGTCCTCGCTGGTGCAGGCATGGGGCGCGCTGGGCAACGAGGATCTGGAGGCCCGCCTGCGCCGCGCCGAAGGCTGGCTGGACACCCATCCCAACGACGCCGGCCTGCTGCTCGCGCTGGGCCGCCTGTGCGTGAAGCTCAAGCTGTGGGGCAAGGCGCGCAAGCACCTTGAACGCTCGATCGCGCTCACGCCCAGTGCCGGCGCGTGGGAGGCGCTGGCCGACATGTGGACCGGCCAGGGCGACGCCGTGATCGCGCAGCGCTGCTTCCGCAACGCGCTGGCACTGACCCGCGGCGAGGTGATCCAGAACGTGCCCACGGCGACGTCCGGCGTGATCGACACGCGGCCGATCGCAATCGAGGATCGCGACGAACACGGCGTGCCGCGCCTGCGCGAGTGACCTTCGCGGAACGTGCTCTTCAGCGCACCGAGATCGCCCAGGTGATCATGCCGGCGCTGATCGCGGTGAGCGTCAGCGCGACCAGGAAGATCACGTCGGCCACCCGTTCCACCCGGTGATTGCGCTTGAGGTTGCGCGTGCGCAGCGCCCAGTACGAGAGCAGGCAGGCGATCAGGTAGAGGATCGCGTCGCCGGCCAGCAGGTCGTCGACGAACAGGTCGGCCTTACGCAGCGAAATCACCACGCGGATGATGCCGATAACGGTCAGGCACACACCGACCATCCCGGCCGAGGCGGTGAAGATGTGCACGCACAGGTCGTGATCCAGTAGGCGGTTGGACGGCTTGGATTCGGTCATGGGTTGCCTGCCGGTACCCGACGTTGCGAAAACCGGGGCATTGGACAACGGCAAGCCCCGGACTGCTTCACAGCGGCGTCAGGTTGGCGTAGGCGGCCACCAGCCACTTGCTGCCGGCGTTCTCGAAATTCACCTGCAGTCGAGCGTGCGCGCCGGCGCCCTCGGCGCCGAGCACCACGCCCTCGCCGAACGTGGGGTGGCTCACGCGCTGGCCGAGCTTCACCGGCAGCGCCTCCTCCAGCGACGCCGACGCGGGTGCGCGGTAGCCGCCGTACAACGGCCGGCTCACCTGCACGCGCGGGCGCACCTCGTCGATCAGGTCGGCCGGCATCTCGCCGAGAAAGCGCGAGGGCCGCGCCAGCATCTCGGTGCCGTGCATGCGACGCGATTCGGCGTGGGTGATGAACAGCCGTTCGCGCGCGCGGGTGATGCCCACATAGGCGAGCCGGCGCTCCTCCTCCAGCCGGCCCTCGTCCTCCACCGAGCGCTGGCTGGGGAACAGGCCTTCCTCCAGGCCGACCAGGAACACCACCGGAAACTCCAGCCCCTTGGCCGAATGCAGGGTCATCAGCTGCACGCAGTCGTCCCACGCCTCGCCCTGGCCTTCGCCCGCTTCCAGTGCGGCGTGCGAGAGGAAGGCGGCCAGCTCGGACAGGCCGGCGTCGACGTCCTCCGGGGTGGGCTCGAAGCGGCTGGCCACGTTGACCAGCTCGTCCAGGTTCTCCACCCGCGATTCGGCGTTGCCGCGACTGTCCTTCTCGTAGAAGTCGCGCAGGCCGGTGTGGGTGATGGCGTGGTCGATCTGCTCGGCGAGGGTGAGGCTCTCATGGTTTTCCCTCTCCTCCGAGCCTGCTCGGGGGAGAGGGGAGGGTGAGGGGGGCGCTTGATCGTCGGAAGAGCCTGCCCCCTCACCTCGACCCTCTCCCCCGGCGATGCCGGGGGAGAGGGAGTCCAGCGCGCTGGGCCTGAAATCGCGCGCCATCTGGTCGACCAGCGCCAAAAACGCCTTCACCGCGTTCTTCGCGCGGCCGGCCAATTCGCTGGCGCCGGACAGTTCGTGCAGGGCGGCTTCCCACATCGAGGTGTTGCTGCCGCGCGCGCGCCGGCGCAGCACGTCCAGCGTGCGGTCGCCGATGCCGCGCGGCGGGGTGTTCACGGCGCGCTCGAACGCGGCGTCGTCATGCCGGTTGGCGGTGAGCCGCAGGTAGGCCAGCGCGTCCTTGATCTCGGCGCGCTCGAAGAAGCGCAGACCGCCGTAGACGCGGTACGGGATGTTGCGTTGGGACAGCTGCTCTTCGAAGTTGCGCGACTGCGCGTTGGATCGATAAAGGATGGCGCAGTCCTTCGCGCTGCCGTGCTCGTCGATGTACTCGCGGATGCGCTCGACCACGAAGCGCGCCTCGTCCTGCTCGTTGTAGGCCGTGTACAGCGCGATGCGCTCGCCGGCGTCGCCGTCGGTCCACAGCTGTTTGCCGAGGCGGCCGCCGTTGCGCGCGATCACCGCGTTGGCGGCCTTCAGGATGGTGGCGGTGGAGCGGTAGTTCTGCTCCAGCTTGATCGTGCGCGCGCCGGGGAAGTCCTTGAGGAACTGCTGCACGTTCTCCACTTTCGCGCCGCGCCAGCCGTAGATCGCCTGGTCATCGTCGCCGACCACGAAGACTTGGGCGGGATTCGAGAGTCGGGATTCGGGATTCGAAAAATCAGTCGCTGCGTTGCCGCCAGGCGGTTTAGCGAATCCCGAATCCCGACTCCCGAATCCCGCGCCAGAAAGCACCCGGATCCACGCATACTGCAGCGTGTTGGTGTCCTGGAACTCGTCGATCAGCAGGTAGCGCCAGCGGTGCTGGTAGTGCTCCAGCACGGCCGGGTTCTTCAGCCACAGCTCATGCGCGCGCAGCAGCAGCTCGGCGAAGTCGACCAGGCCGGCGCGGCGGCAGGCGTCCTCGTAGGCCTGGTAGATCTGCACGAAGGTGCGGGTGACCGGGTGGTCGTGGTGCTCGATGTTCTCCGGCCGCTTGCCCTCGTCCTTCCAGCTGTTGATCTGCCAGCAGGCCTGGCGCGGCGGGAACTTCGCGTCGTCCAGGCCCAGCCCGGCGACCACGCGCTTGACCAGCCGCTGCTGGTCGTCCGAGTCGAGGATCTGGAAGCCTTCCGGCAGCCCGGCCTCGGCCCAGTGCCGGCGCAGCAGGCGATGGGCGATGCCGTGGAAGGTGCCCACGGTGAGGCCCTGCGTGCTGTTCGGGATCAGGGCGCCGAGCCGCGCGCGCATCTCGCCGGCGGCCTTGTTGGTGAAGGTGACGGCGAGGATCGCCCACGGCGGTACTCGCTCCACCTCGCTCAGCCAGCCGATGCGGTGGGTGAGCACGCGGGTCTTGCCGGAACCGGCGCCGGCCAGCACCAGATAGTGGCCGGGCGGGGCGCAGACGGCTGCGCGCTGCGCGTCGTTGAGCGAATCGATCAGGTGGGACACATCCATCCGCACGATTGTAGCGGTGCGCGGATGGCCCAACGACGATCGCCGCCCGGAGGCGGCGATCGGGGGTGACGCGCGGTTGATACTCAGCGCTTGCTGACGAAACCGCCGATGGCCAGCACGCCGCCGATCACGATGCCGGCGATGCCCACCCACTGCGGGATCGCCTTCTCGTGCGTGGCGCTGATCTGCGCAGAGCCGAGCTTGGCGACCGTGTCGGTCTGCTGGTAGCTGCCGTGGCCGGCGGTGACCCAGATACCGCCGGCGAGCAGCACGATACCGATGACGATGAGACCTGCGCGCATGGACCTTCCTCCTGTGATGAGCGACCGATCATAGGCGTTGCGAACGTGCACGCGAAGTGCACGGCGGCGCGTCGGCATTGCCGCGGATCGCGGACAAAAAAAGCCCCGAAGGCTAGGGGGAACCTTCGGGGCCGGGGTGGCGAGACGGCCCAGGGGAAGACCGGATCACCGCGATACGGAGGCCCAGGGGAAGGCTCGTATCGCTTGGGTTCTCCAGGGAGGGGAAGAACCCACGGATGCCGTTGCGTGCATCCGTGGATATAGAGCGCGCCGGCGGCGGAAAGTTGCCGGGTTCTCCGGAAAGGTTTAGCGCCGATTCATTTGACGAAAATCCAACAACTGCGCGGGCTCAGCGGGTGTGGCCATGCGGCTGTCGCCACGATGCGGTCGTCCTGGGACGGGCGATCGTTTTGCGGCCGCTCAGTGCGCCTCGTCCCAGTTGGCGCCCACGCCCACGTCCACCAGCAGCGGCACTTTCAGTTCGGCCGCGCCGCTCATGCGTTCGACCACGCCGGCACGCACGGCCTCCACCGCATCGGCGCGCACCTCGAACACCAGTTCGTCGTGCACCTGCATCAGCATGCGCGCGTCGCCGCGGCCGGCCAGCCAGCCGTCCACGGCGATCATCGCGCGCTTGATGATGTCGGCGGCGCTGCCCTGCATCGGCGCGTTGACGGCGGCGCGCTCGGCGCCCTGACGCAGGTTCTGGTTGCGCGAGGTCAGGTTCTCCAGGTACAGCCGGCGGCCGAAGAGGGTCTGCACGTAGCCGTCGCGGTGCGCGTGCCTGCGGGTGGCCTCCATGAAGGCCTGCACGCCAGGATAGCGGGCGAAGTAGCGCGCCATGTAGTCGCCGGCCTCGCCGCGGTCCACGCCCAGCTGCCGGGCCAGGCCGAACGCGCTCATGCCGTACATCAGGCCGAAGTTGATCGCCTTGGCGGCGCGGCGCTGGTTGACGCTGACATCCTCGGGCGCGATGCCGAACACTTCGGCCGCGGTGGCGCGGTGCACGTCGCCGCCTTCGTGGAACGCCTTCAGCAGGCCCTCGTCGCCGGACAGATGGGCCATGATGCGCAGCTCGATCTGCGAGTAGTCCGCCGCCATTACCCGCCAGCCCTCGGGCGCAATGAAGGCCTGGCGGATGCGCCGGCCCTCCTCGGTGCGCACCGGGATGTTCTGCAGGTTGGGGTCGGATGAGGAAATGCGCCCGGTCGCCGCACCGCCCTGGTGGTAGCTGGTGTGCACGCGCCCGGTGCGCGGATTGACCATGCTCGACAGCTTGTCGGTGTAGGTGGAGCGCAGCTTGGCCAGGCCGCGGTAGTCGAGGATCAGCCGCGGCAGCGCGTGCTCGTCGGCGATCGCTTCGAGCGCCTCCTCGTTGGTGGAGGGCTGGCCGGTCGGGGTCTTCACCTTGGCGGCGAGGCCCAGCTCGTCGAACAGGATCGCCTGCAGCTGCTTGGGCGAATCGAGGTTGAACTCGCGGCCGGCCTCGGCATAGGCCTGCTGCTGCAGCTCGTGCATGCGCCTGCCCAGCTGCTGGCTCTGCAGGCGCAGCACCTGGGCGTCGATCAGCACGCCGCGCTGTTCCATCCGAGCCAGCACCGGCACCAGCGGGATCTCGATCTCCTCGTACACCCTGCGCAGCGCCGGCTCGCCCTGCAGCTTCGGCCACAGCGCATGGTGCAGGCGCAGGGTGACGTCGGCGTCCTCGGCGGCGTAGCGGCAGGCGGTGTCCAGGTCGACCTGCGAGAAGGAAATCTGCTTCACCCCCTTGCCGGCGACCTGCTCGTACTTGACGGTGTCGTAGCCCAAGTACTTCTTCGCCAGCGAATCCATGTCGTGCCGCGTGGCGGTGGCGTTCCAAACGAAGGATTCGAGCATCGAGTCGTGCCTGAGCCCCTGCACCGCGATGCCGACCTGGCTGAGCACGTTGATGTCGTACTTGGCGTGCTGGCCGAGCTTGGGGCGCGCGGGGTTTTCCAGGATCGGCTTGAGCGCCGCCAGCGTGGCAGCGCGATCCAGTTGCGCGGGCGCGCCGGGGTAGTCGTGCGCCAGCGGGATGTAGCAGGCGTGGCCGCTTTCCACCGCGAACGAGGCGCCGACGATCTCGGCCTGCATCGCATCCAGGCTGGTGGTCTCGGTGTCGAAGGCGATCAGCTCGGCCTTTTCCAGCCTGGCCAGCCAGGCGTCGAGCTGCGCCGGGGTGGTGACCAGCTCGTATGCGCCAGGTGCGTTGTCTGCCGGTAGGAGCGCACCTTGTGCGCGATGCTCTTCCGCCGCATCAGGAGCAGGAGCATCGCGCACAGGGTGCGCTCCTACCGGGGCATTGCTGCCATCCAGCTCCTTCAGCGCCTGCTTGAACTCGTAGCGGGTGAACAGCGTGCGCAGCGCGTCGACGTCTTTCGGGCGCGGGGCGAGGTCGGTGACCTCCAGCTCCAGCGCCACGTCGGTCTTGATGGTGACCAGCTCGCGCGACAGCGGCAGCTGTCCCAGCGCCTCGCGCAGGTTCTCGCCGATCTTGCCGCCGACCTCGGCGGCGTGTTCGATGATGCCGTCCAGCGAGCCGTACTGTTCCAGCCACTTGGCGGCGGTCTTCGGGCCGCACTTGGCCACGCCGGGCACGTTGTCGATGCTGTCGCCGGTGAGCGCGAGGAAGTCGACGATCCGCTCCGGCGGCACGCCGAACCTGGCAATCACGCCGTCGCGGTCGGTGACGGTGCCGGTCATGGTGTTGACCAGGGTGATGCCCGGGCGCACCAGCTGGGCGAAATCCTTGTCGCTGGTGGAGATCTCCACGGCGATGCCCTGGCGCTGGGCTTCGAGCGCCAGGGTGCCGATCACGTCGTCCGCTTCCACGCCGCTCACGCGCAGGATCGGAAAGCCCAGCGCGGCCACGATGTCGAGCATCGGCTGCACCTGCGCGCACAGGTCGTCCGGCATCGGCGGGCGGTTGGCCTTGTACTGGGCATACATGTCGTTGCGGAAGCTCGGACCCGACGCGTCGCTGACGAAGGCCATGTAGGCCGGCTGCTCCTTCAGCGTGGCGCGCAGCATGTTGACCACGCCGAACAGCGCGCCGGTGGGCTCGCCCTGCGCGTTGCTCAGCGGCGGCAGCGCGTGAAAGGCGCGGTAGAGATAGGAGGAACCGTCGATCAGGATGAGCTTGGCCATGCGCGGCATTCTCGCATGGGCGTCCGGCATGGGCGTCGGGCATGGGCGTCGGGCATGGGTGCCCGCGCGCAGCCCGCGGCGCCGCCGCTTCATCCGGCGCTCAAGCAGCACGCTGCTATGCTGCGGGCCTCTCTCCCCCGCGTGAGGTCCGCGCCATGAAAGCCCGCCTTCCCCTGGCCCTCGCCGCCGTGCTGCTGCTCGCCCAGGCGCATGCGCAGGACGCATCGACCAGGCCGAACCAGCCCGCCCTGCCGCCGCCGGGCATGAACGATCCGGGCGTCACGCCGACCCCCGATACGGCGCCGCCGCCGAGCGCCACGCCAACCCAGTCCACGCCTGCCGAGATGACGCCCACGCGCCTGCCCGGCAAGCCGATCCCGCTGCCGCGCCAACCGGGCGACACCGGCCCGAGCGAGGCGATTCCCGAGGTGAGGGTGCACCGCGACGGTGACCAGACCATCCAGGAATACCGCCAGAGCGGCCGCCTCTACATGGTGGTGGTGACGCCGAAGAACGGCGTGCCGCAGACCTACATGGTGGACAACCAGGGCAGGCTGCGCGACCAGGCCGGCCAGCCGCCGGTGCGGCCGGTGATGTACAAGATCATGGAGTGGGGCAAGAGCCCGCCGCCGCCGGACGAGAAGCGCGACGGCAACACCGACAGCGGCCCGCACTGAGTCGTCGACGATGCCGCTGCGCGACAGCTGGCTGCTCTTCGCGCTGGGCTCGGCGTTCTTCGCCGCGCTCACCGCACTGTTCGGCAAGCTGGGCGTGGCGGGAATCAACTCCAACCTCGCCACCTTCATCCGCACCGTCGTCATTCTGCTGGTCACCGCCGGTATCCTGAGTCTGCGCGGGGAATGGGCGCGGCCGTCCGGACTGCCGTGGCACAGCTGGCTGTTCCTGGTGCTCTCCGGCATCGCCACCGGATTGAGCTGGCTGTGCTACTACCGCGCGCTGCAGCTGGGGCCGGTGAGCAAGGTGGCGCCGATCGACAAGCTCAGCGTGGCGATAGTGATCGTGCTCGGATTGGTCTTCCTGGGCGAGAAGCCGAGCGTGCCGATGCTGGTCGGCGGCGGCCTGATCGTCGCCGGCGCGATGGTGATCGCGCTGTTCTAGGAGCGTGGGCCGTAGAAACGTTCGCGGCGAAGAGCTTTGCAGCCCGAATGGCTTCTGCGGCCCACGATCCTGGACCAGCCTGTCGGCGGCGTGGGGCGACTCAGCGGCGGGTCAGCACGGCGACATGGACGTCGCTGCGCCAGGCGAAGCCCAGGCTCTCGTACAGGCGGATGGCCGGCGCGTTGTCGCGCCACGCGTGCAGGGAGGCGGTGTCGCCACGGGCGGCGATCAGCGCGGCGACATGTTGCGAGAGCCGGCGCGCCAGCCCCCGTCCGCGGAAATCCGGGTGGGTACAGACGCCGCTGACCTCGGTCCAGCCGGGAAAGCGCATGCGCTCGCCGGCTATCGCCGCGAGGCGGCCGTCGATGCGGATGCCCACGAAGCGGCCCATGCGATGCGTGCGTGCGAGAAACGGGCCGGGCTGGGTGAGCGTGGCCAGCGCCAGCATCTCCGCTGCGTCGTCGTCGCCTAACGGCACGATGTCGCTCTCGTCCTCGCCCACGGTCAGCGGCTGCTCGGCCACCATCTGCACGCCCCACGCCTGCTTCACGGCGACCAGGCCGGGCGGCACCCTGATGGCCGGCACCTGCAGCTGGTAGACCTGCTCGCCGGGGCCGACCAGTGCGGCCAGCGCGGCCAGCGCCTCGTCGCCGTCGTCACGCGCCGAGGCGAACAGGTTGACGTCCGGGAGGTAGCGCCGCGCCAGCGCGTCACCCAGCGACAGCGCTTCGTGCGCCGTCGACAGGCTGGACCAGACCGGGCGGTCGAGCGGATGCACGGTGTGGCGGCGATCAGTGGCGGAAGTGGCGCATGCCGGTGAACACCATCGCCATGCCGTGCTCGTCGGCGGCGGCGATCACCTCGGCGTCGCGCATCGAACCGCCAGGCTGGATCACCGCGCCGATGCCGGCGGCGGCCGCCGCATCGATGCCGTCGCGGAACGGGAAGAACGCATCGGAAGCCATCACCGAGCCGCGCACTTCCAGTCCCTCGTCGGCGGCCTTGATGCCGGCGATCCTGGCGCTGTACACACGGCTCATCTGGCCGGCGCCGATGCCGATGGTCTGGCGGTTCTTCGCGTAGACGATGGCGTTGGACTTGACGAACTTGGCCACCTTCCAGGCAAAGATCAGGTCGTCGATCTGCTGCGGCGTCGGCGCGACCTGGGTGACCACCTTGAGGTCCCCGGCGGTGACCATGCCGGTGTCGGCGGTCTGGATCAGCAGGCCCGAGCCGACCCGCTTGACGTGGTTGCCCGGCTGCGCGGCGACCAGGTCGGTACCCGGCGGCACCGGGATCTGAAGCACGCGCACATTGCCCTTCCTGGCGAACGCCTTCAGCGCGTCGTCGCTGCAGGACGGCGCCAGCACCACCTCGACGAACTGGCGCGCCACGATCGCCTGCGCGGTGGCACCGTCGCACTCGCGGTTGAACGCGATGATGCCGCCGAAGGCCGAGGTCGGGTCGGTCCGGTAGGCCAGGTCATACGCCTTGCCGATGCCGTCCAGGCTCACCGCCACGCCGCAGGGGTTGGCGTGCTTGACGATCACGCAGGCCGGCTTGGTGAAGCTGCGCACGCATTCCCAGGCGGCGTCGGCATCGGCGATGTTGTTGAACGACAGCTCCTTGCCCTGCAGTTGCCTGAACGTGGCGAGCGTGCCGGCGTGCGGATACAGGTCGCGGTAGAACGCGGCGCTCTGGTGCGGGTTCTCGCCGTAGCGCAGGTCCATCACCTTGACGAAGCGGCCGTTGCTCTGCGCCGGGAACGCCTCGTGGCCGGCGATCGCCTGGTGCGCGTCGTCGAGCTTGAGGCCCGAGAGGTAGTCGCTGATCGCGCCGTCGTAGTTGGCCACGTTGTTGAACGCGGCGACGGAGAGCCGAAAGCGGGTGGCGCGGGTCAGGCCGCCGTGCTGCTCGATCTCGGCGATCGCCTCGTCGTACTGCGCCGGGTCGGTGAGCACGCCGACGTCGTTCCAGTTCTTCGCCGCCGAGCGCAGCATCGCCGGGCCGCCGATGTCGATGTTCTCGATCGCCTGTTCCAGCGTGCAGTCGGGCCTGGCCACCGTCGCCTCGAACGGATACAGGTTCAGCACCAGCAGGTCGATCGGCGCGATGCCGAGTTCGGCCATCACCGCCTCGTCGGTGCCGCGGCGGCCGAGCAGGGCGCCGTGCACTTTCGGGTGCAGCGTCTTGACGCGGCCGTCCATGATCTCGGGGAAGCCGGTGACCTCGCTGACGTCGGTGACCGCGATGCCGGCTTCGCGCAGGGCCCTGGCGCTGCCGCCGGTGGACAGCAACTGCACGCCGGCCGCGGCGAGGCGGCGGCCCAGGTCGAGCAGCCCGGTCTTGTCGGAGACGCTGAGCAGGGCGCGACGGACGGGCGTGACGGCGGGGGCGGGCATGGCGGCTTCCGGGGCGGTAAAGCCGGTAATTATAGCCCAGCGGCACGGCCTCGGCCGTCGGCCGTCTGGATGGCCAAATGAAAAAGGCCCTTGCGGGCCTTTGTCGTCGATTCCGTGCGGCCGCCAGGGGGGCGGGTCAGAGCATGCCGTGCTGGGCCAGTTTCTTGCGCAGCGTGGCGCGGTTGATGCCCAGCGCCGCGGCGGCGCGGCTCTGGTTGCCTTCATGGAACGCCATCACCTCGCGCAGCAACGGGCGTTCCACTTCGCGGATCACCAGCGCGTGCAGACCTTCGCTGCATTCGGTATCGCCGATGTCGGCCAGATAGCGGCGCACGGTGCGGCTGACGCACTCGCCCAGCGCGCTCTGCGACGAGGACTCCCGGCCGGCCTCGTGGACGGGCAGTCTGGCGGCATTCACTGACATATCCCTCACGTCCTGAGGCGGCGACTGCATCGGTCGTCGCGCTGGTTATGGTGTATGCCGCGTCGGCGGCGTGCATCGCGGGCCCGCTGGCCGGATGCGCGAAGGGGGTAAGTGTACCCTCGCCGTCCGATAAAATTAAGTGCGTGCGGGGCTTGACTATTCGAAGCCGAACTCGAAGGCCACCGCCTTGTTGCCCGGATCCTCCACCTCCAGTACCAGCGCGGTGATGGCGCCGGGCGCCATACCGTTGCGCAGGCTCTGGTTGTCGTCCAGGTACTCGGATGGGCGCAGCCGGCGCATCGCCACGCGGTGGCCCCGGGCGTCGGCCAGCACCAGGCTGACCACCGGGTAGGGCTGGGCGAAGGGGGCGTCGTTGCGCAGCGTGGCGCTGATCATCAGCGCGCCGCGCACGGTCGGGTGCGCCTCCACGTCGCGCGCGATCAGGTGCAGCTGGCCGACGCTGGACACCAGCGGCAGGTGGCAGCCGAGCGTGGCGCAGGCTTCGCGCAGCCAGCGGCCGGTGACCGGGTCGGCCAGCAGCGGATTGCGCTGGGCCCACGCCACCTGCGCGCCGAGCAGCACGGTGAGCGCGAGGCAGACCAGCACCCACGGCCAGCGCCGCTCGCCGCTGCGCCTTCGGATGGCCCGTTCGCGCCGGCTCGCCGGGCGCTGCCCGCGGGCAAAGCGCGGGGTGAACACCAGTTGGCCGAAGTCGTCTGCGCCCGCACGGTTCGACCATTCGCCGGCGACCGCGGCGGCGAGTGCCGGCTCCGGGCGCGGGCGGTACACCGCCAGATCCAGCCGCGGCGCGGGACCGGGGACCACGGGCGCGGCGAGCCGCTTGAACGGCTCGGGCGGCAGCTGCGAGGCCAGGCAGGCGAGCGCATCGAACGCCTGGTCGCAGTGACCGCACTGCACGAGTCCGCTCGCCGTCGTCAGTGCGTCGGCATCGAGCGAGAACACGGTGAGGCAGTCAGGGCACTGGGTGTACATGCGGACTTGGGATCGCGGGCTGCGGCAAGCCTAGGAGGCTGGGCGGCAGAAACACAAGCGGCTACGGCTGCGCGGTCTTGGCCATTTTTTCCGCTCCTTTTCGTGGAATAGCTTCGGCTATTTGCCTCAAACGATCGAAAACTCTGACTCAAGACCGCTTTGTCTCGCTCGCTTGGTGTCTGCTGCCCAGGCTCCTGGTGCAGCATCAGCGACAAATCCAAATCATCGGTGTCGCGCGCAGAACCGGTGTCTCAGCGCCGGCGGCCGCTGATGCGCACCCAGTCCTCGCGCCGGTCCACGCGCAGTTCGTCGAACCACTCGCCGTAGCGTGCGAGCAGTTCGTCCTGCTGGCCGTCGAGGATGCCGGAGATGGCGAACGGCGCGCCGGGTCTGGCCGCGGCGGCGAAGGTGGGCGCCAGCTCGCCGAGCGGACCGGCGAGAATGTTGGCGACGAACACGTCGGCCGGGGCGCCGTCGAAATCCTGCGGCAGGAACACGGCCAGCCGGTCGGCCACGGCGTTGCGCCCGGCGTTGTCGATCGAGGCGGTGAGCGCCTGCGGGTCGTTGTCCACGCCCACGGCGCTGGCCGCGCCGAGCTTGAGCGCGGCGATGGCGAGGATGCCCGAGCCGCAGCCGAAGTCGGTCACCGACTTGCCGGCCAGATCCAGCGAATCGAGCCACTCCAGGCACAGCGCGGTGGTGGGGTGGGTGCCGCTGCCGAAGGCCAGGCCGGGGTCCAGCCGCACCACCACGAGGCTATCGTCGGCCGGTGGCTCGATGTTCCACGGATAGATCCACAACCGCCGGCCGAACGGCATCGGCTGGAACTGGTCCATCCACGCGCGCTCCCAGTCCTGGTCTTCCACTTCCGCGAATGCCAGCTGCGCCGGCTCCAGCCAGGGCAGCAGGTCGCCCAACGCCTCGGTGAGGCCGCGGCGATCGGCGTCGGCATCGAACAGCGCATTGAGGGTGATCGTCGGCCACAGCGGCAGTTCGCCCACGCCTGGCTCGAAGATCGCCTGTTCGTCGGGCGTCTCGGCGTCGGCGTCGCGCAGGGTGATCGAGAGTGCGCCGAGTTCTTCCAGCGCGTCTTCCACGCTGGGCTGCTGCCCTGCGCGGACGGTGAGGGAGAGTTCGAGGAAGGGCATGGTATATCCAGAAAACGGTAGGAGCGCACCTTGTGCGCGAACGCTTCTGACCTTCCGGTTTACCAAGAAGCCAAGAGCGTTCGCGCACAGGGTGCGCTCCTACGGGGGCGTCAGTGATCCTCGGGCGGGTGGCCCTTCTGCTCGGCCATGCGCTTTTCCAGGTAGTGGATGTTCTGGCCACCCTGCTGGAAACCGACGTCGGCCATGATGCGCTGCTGCAGCGGGATGTTGCACTTGACCCCTTCGATCACCGTCTCGGCCAGCGCCAGGCGCATGCGCGCGATGGCGGTGGCGCGGTCCGGGCCGTGCACGATCAGCTTGCCGATCATCGAGTCGTAGTTCGGCGGGATGCGGTAGCCGTCGTACAGGTGGGTGTCCACGCGCACGCCGGGGCCGCCCGGTGCCTCGAAGCGCTTTACCGTGCCGGGCGAGGGCAGGAAGTTGTCCGGGTCCTCGGCGTTGATGCGGCACTCGATGGCGTGGCCGGTGATCTTGATGTCTTCCTGGCGGATCGACAGCTTCTCACCACCGGCGATCAGCAGCTGTTCGCGCACCAGGTCGACGCCGGTGATCCACTCGGTCACCGGATGCTCGACCTGGATGCGGGTGTTCATCTCGATGAAGTAGAAGCGGCCATTCTCGAACAGGAACTCGAACGTGCCGGCGCCGCGGTAGCCGATGCGGATGCACGCATCGACGCAGACCTTGCCGATCTCGGCGCGCAGCTCGGGCGTGATGCCCGGGGCCGGGGCTTCCTCCACCACCTTCTGGTGGCGGCGCTGCATGGAGCAGTCGCGCTCGCCCAGGTGGATCGCGTTGCCCTGGCCGTCGGCCAGCACCTGGATTTCCACGTGACGCGGGTTCTCCAGGAATTTCTCCATGTACACCATGTCGTTGCCGAAGGCCGCCTTGGCTTCCTGCTTGGTCATGGTGATGGCGTTACCCAGGTGGGCCTCGGTGCGCACCACGCGCATGCCACGACCGCCGCCGCCGCCAGCGGCCTTGATGATCACCGGGTAGCCGATCTCGCGGGCGATCTTGATATTGGTATCCACGTCGTCGCCCAGCGGCCCGCCGGAGCCGGGTACGCAGGGCACGCCGGCAGCCTTCATCGCCTTGATCGCCTCGACCTTGTCGCCCATCAGGCGGATCACGTCGGCGGTGGGACCGATGAAGATGAAGCCGGACTGCTCGACCTGCTCGGCGAAGTCCGCCCGCTCGGACAGGAAGCCGTAGCCCGGGTGGATCGCCTGGGCGTCGGTGATCTCCGCCGCCGCGATGATGCGCGGGATGTTGAGGTAGCTGTCGGTCGAGGGCGCCGGGCCGATGCAGATCGCCTCATCGGCCAGGCCCACGTGCTTGAGGTTGCGGTCGGCGGTGGAATGCACCGCCACGGTCTTGATGCCAAGGCTGTGGCAGGCGCGCAGCACACGCAGCGCGATCTCGCCGCGGTTGGCAATGACGACTTTTTCTAGCATGGGATTCGGGATCCGGGATTGGGGATTCGGAAGAGGGGCTTGCGGCGTTGCATCAGTCACCGCTCTTCGCCTGGATGGATCGGATGAGTGCGTTGAGCTTGGCGAAGACCCGGTCGGTCAGCTCGATGGATTCAGGCATCTCGGGAACATAGGCAAGTCGCTCGGCAATCTGCAGTTGGGTGTCCAGTTCGGAAAGGGAGCCACGGGCCATGGAGAGAAACCGCAGGTAGTCGGGCCGCGATCGCCTTGCTGCACCCTCGGCGATGTTCGACGGCACGCTGATCTCGGCGCGTCGAAGCTGGGCGGTGAGCACGAAGCGCTCGCAATCGGGGAACTCCGCACTGATCCGGTAGACCTGCTCGACGAGATCAATCGCATCGCGCCACACCTCCAGTCGCTCGTGTGGCCGCGGTGACGAATCCCGAATCCCCATGCCCGATTCCCGGCCCCTCAGGCAATGACGAACATGGGCTGGTCGAATTCCACCGGCTGGCCGTTCTCGACCAGGATGGCCTTCACCGTGCCGCTGACTTCGGCCTCGATCTGATTGAACATCTTCATCGCCTCGATGATGCCCAGCGTCTCGCCCGCCTTGACCTGCTGGCCGACCTTGACGAACGCCGCCGCGCCCGGCGTGGAGGAGGCGTAGAAGGTGCCGACCATCGGCGCCTTCACCACGTGGCCGGCCGGCAGCGCATCGGCGGCCGGCGGCTCGGCCGCGGGAGCGGTGATCGGCGCGGCAGCCACCGGAGCCGGCGCCACCGCTGCCGGTGCGGGCGCCGCGGCCACGGCGACGCCGCCCTTGGGCACGCGCGACAGGCGAACGACTTCCTCGCCTTCCTTGATCTCCAGCTCGGCGAGGTTGGACTCCTCGAGGAGGTCGATGAGTTTCTTGATCTTGCGCAGGTCCATGGGACAAACCTTCTTGCAGGGTTACCGCCCGCGGGCGGCCGGAAAGGATGCGAGCCGGCGCGCTGCCGGCTAGCGGATGGGTTGGGCGTCGGCCCGGGCCAGGCGGCGGATCGCCGCGTCCAGCGCCAGCCGGTAGCTGTCGCTGCCGAAACCGCCGATCACGCCCACGGCCAGATCCGCCAGGTACGAGTGCCGTCGGAACGGCTCGCGGGCGTGCACGTTGGACAGGTGCACCTCGATGAACGGAATGGCCACGGCGGCCAGCGCGTCGCGCAGGGCGATGCTGGTGTGGGTGAATGCGCCGGGGTTGAACACGATCAGCGCGGTCTGGTCGTCGCGCGCCTGGTGGATGCGGCCGATCAGCTCGTGCTCGGCGTTGGACTGGTACCAGCCCAGCTCGTGACCCGCGGCCTGCGCCTGCTCGGCCAGCGCGGCGTTGATGTCGGCGAGCGTCTCGCGACCGTAGATGTCCGGCTCGCGCACACCCAGCAGATTGAGGTTGGGGCCATGCAGGGCCAGGATCTTCGCCATGCGACTGCCTTCGCGGGAGGCCGGACGGGCCCGGGAGCGGTGCAGTGTGCGGGTCCGGCCAGAGCTTGTCCAGTTCGCCGCAGATCGGCGATGTTTGGCGGAGAAGTCCTCGTCAAACCGTGCGCGGACGTATGTCCGTCGGTCCGCGAGTTCAATCCGCCGGACCGACGGACAGCCAGCGATCCAGGGTGGCGGCGTCCAGCGGTCCGCGGCGGGTGGCGAGCAGCCGGCCATTCGCGTCGAGCAGTGCGCTGTAGGGAAGGATCTCCGCGGTGTCGCCCAACTGCAGCGAGGTGCTGGGCGAGCCGAGCCGGCCCAGCAGCACCGGGTAGCCCACCGGGTGGGCGGCGAGGAAGGCCTGCACGCGGGCCGGTTCGTCCATCGCGATGCCCAGCACGGTGGTGTCCGGATGCGCGCGGGCCGCGCGATCCAGCGCCGGCATCTCGTCCAGGCACGGGCCGCACCAGCTGGCCCAGAAGTTCAGCAGCACGCGGTGGCCGCGGTAGTCGGCGAGTCGATGTGCGCGACCGTCCAGGCCGGTCAGCGGCACATCCGGCGCCAGCGAGCCGACCGCCGCCACCGTCACGCCGGCCGGCACGTGAGCGAGGCGGCTGCGGTGCTGCAGCCAACCGCCGAGCGCGGCGGCCAGCGCGGCCACCAGCAGGATCATCCAGGTCGAGCGGTTGAACATCAGCGGCTGGCCTCGGTGAGGGCGCGCTCGACGATGCCGCGCGTGAGCACGGTCGGCAGCTGTTTGCCTTTGCCACCGCCCCTGGGAAACACCACGTACAGCGGCACGCCGGGCGAGTGGTACTGCTGCAGGAAGGCGGCAATGGTGGGATTCACATCGGTCCAGTCGCCCTTCATGTAGACCGCGCCGGTCTTCGCCAGCAATGCGCGGAAGGCGTCGGTGTCGAGCACGGCGTGCTCGTTGGCCTTGCAGGTGACGCACCAGTCGGCGGTCATGTCGACGAACACCGGCGTGCCGGCCTGGCGCAGCTCGGCCAGCTTCTGCGGGCTGTAGGCGACGACGCCCTCAGCCGTAGCGTCGGCACGCGTGGGCGCGGGCACCCGGGCCAGGTAATACAGCGGCACCGCCGTGAGCACGGCCAGCACCAGCACCAGCGCGCGGCTGAATGCGCCGCGGCCGCGGCTGCGCTCGAACCACCAAAGCGCCATCGCCAGCACCACCATCGCCACCAGCAGCAGGCCGATCGCGTCGGCGCCGCGCTGGTGCGCCAGCACCCAGGCCAGCCACACCGCGGTGAGATACATCGGGAACGCCAGCACCTGCTTGAGCGTCTCCATCCAGCGCCCCGGCCGCGGCAGCCGCCGCGCCAGCGCAGGCACGAGGCCCACCAGCAGGAACGGCAGCGCCAGACCGATGCCCAGCATCAGGAACACCGCCAGCGCCGCGGCGATCGGCGCGGCAAAGGCGTAGGCCAGCGCACTGCCCATGAACGGCGCCGTGCACGGGCTGGCCACCACCACCGCCAGCACGCCGGTGAAGAAGTCGCCGGCCGGGCCGGCGCGATCGGCCAGCGCCGCGCCGGTGTTGCCCAGCGAGGCGCCGAACTGCACCACGCCGGACATCGACAGGCCCACTGCGAACATCACGCAGGCCAGCACCGCCACCACCAGCGGCTGCTGCAACTGGGCGCCCCAGCCCAGCGCGTGGCCGGCCGAGCGCAGGCCGACGATCACCCCGCCGACCACGGCGAAGCTGCTGAGCACGCCGGCGGTGTAGAGCAGCGCATGGCGCCGCGCGCGCGCCGGGCTCTCGCCGCTTTCCAGCACGCTGACCGCCTTGATCGACAGCACCGGCAGCACGCAGGGCATCAGGTTGAGGATCAGGCCGCCGCCGAAGGCCAGCAGCAAGGCCAGCAGCAGCCCGGTGTCCGGCGCGGGCGCGGCGGGGCCGCCGTCGGTTCCGGATGATGCGCTGCCGGCGGCTGCGCCGGCCGGCAGCTCCACCTGCAGCGTGCGGCTCATCACCGGATAGCAGATGCCGCCGTCCTGGCAGCCCTGGAACGTGGCCTGCACGGTGAGCTGGCGGCGGCCCTGCAGGTTGCCGGCAATGCCCACCGGCACCTCCACCTGGTCGAAGTAGACCGTGACCTGGCCGAAGTGTTCGTCCTGGTGCGCGGCGCCGGCCGGCCAGGCCGGCACCAGCTTCAGCGCGGGCGCATCGGGCACGCTCAGCGCGGTCTGGTCGCGGTAGAGGTAATAGCCCCTGGCCATCGTCCAGCGCAGCAGCAGGCGATCCGGTGCGGTGGCCAGCGCCTCGACGCGGAACGCCTGCTCTGGCGGCAGCGCCGCGGAACCGGCGCCCAGTGCATGGCCGGCGTCGACGGCACGCAGCGCCGCGCCGAAATCCTGCGGGGGGGCGGCGGCCACGCCGACGCCGGCGGGCAGCGCCAGGTCCAGCTTCTCGGTATGCGGCGGGTAGCAGATCTTCGGCTCGACCTCGTGGCAGCCCTGGTACTGCACGGCCAGGGTCAGCCGCGCGGTGCCGGCGGCCACCGTGTAGGGAATCTGCGCATCGACGCCGTGGTGGTAGGTCTCCACGTCGCCGAGGTATTCGTCATGGTGCTTCTCGCCGTCGGGCAACTGCGCCGCGCCCAGGGTGACGCCGTCGCCGGCGGTGAATTTCATGCGGCCACGGTAGAGGTAGTAGTCCGGCGCGATCGTCCAGTGCAGCTTGAGCACGCCCGGCTGGCTGGCGTCGGCGCTGAGCTTGTACGCCTCGGTGACCGGCAGCAGATCCTGGCCGGACTGGGCGAACGCCGGCACACCGGCCAGCAGCGCGACGAGGGCGAGCAGCAGGCGGGCGGCGAGCCGTCCGGAAGGCAGGGAAGGCATCATGACTCCAGGTGCAGGGCCGGCGGGGCCGGGCAGGACGGCATTATGGACGAGAGGCCGTTGCCGCCGCCGCGGCGTGCGCGCGCACCCAGTCCAGGTAGGGCGCGTGACCGTCGGTCACGGGCAGCGCCACCAGCTCCGGCAGCTCGTACGGATGCAGGGCGAGCAGGCGCGTCTTCAGCGCGTCGAAGCGCCCGGCGGTGGTCTTGATCACCAGCAGCACCTCCTCATCGGTGTGTACGGCGCCCTGCCAGCGGTAGGTGGAGCGCACCCCCGGCAGCTGGTTGACGCAGGCGGCGAGCGATTCATCCACCAGCACGCCGGCGATCGCCGCGGCGGTGGCGGGATCGGGGCAGGTGCTCAGGCAGAGCAGGATGTCGTCAGGCATGGCGGTGGGACCGGTGCAGAGTGGCCAGCCTAGCAAGCGGGCTGGCCCATGCGCTCAGGATTCGCTCTTGATAACCGGCGGTTACGGCCCAACTTCGCACGCACCCCCACCGAACGCTTGCACAGGCACGGTGCGGCGCTAAAATTGGCACTCACCGACGGCGAGTGCTAGCAATGCGCCGGTCCGGGAACCTTTTTCGTCAACCACCCATGAGCTGGAGCCACCCATGAGCAAACTGCGTCCGCTGCACGATCGAGTCATCGTCAAGCGCCTGGAAGAGGAGCGCGTCTCCGCCGGCGGCATCGTGATCCCCGACAGCGCCACCGAGAAGCCGACCCGCGGCAAGGTGATTGCCGCCGGTACCGGCCGCATCCTGGAAGACGGCAACGTCCGCCCGATGTCGCTGAAGGAAGGCGAGACCGTGCTGTTCGGCAAGTACGCCGGCCAGGAAATCAAGATCGACGGCGAAGAGCTGGTCTTCCTGAAGGAAGACGACATCGTGGCCGTGATCGAAGGCTGATCCAGGGCGGGGAACAGGTCACGGGGAACAGGGGACGTGCAGCGCTCGAAGCGCGCATTCCCCACCGCTCCGTACTCCACACGTTCCCAGTTTCCCATTCCCATCTTTCAAAGAGGTTTTTCAGTTATGGCAGCTAAAGAAGTCCGCTTCGGTGAAGACGCCCGCTCGCGCATCCTCAAGGGCGTGAACACCTTGGCCAACGCGGTCAAGGTCACCTTGGGCCCCAAGGGCCGCAACGTCGTGCTCGAGAAGAGCTTCGGCGCCCCCACGATCACCAAGGACGGCGTGTCCGTCGCCAAGGAGATCGAGCTGGCCGACAAGTACGAGAACATCGGCGCGCAGATCGTCAAGGAAGCCGCCTCCAAGACCTCCGATGTGGCCGGTGACGGCACCACCACCGCCACCGTGCTGGCGCAGGCGTTCATCCAGGAAGGCCTCAAGGCCGTGGCCGCCGGCATCAACCCGATGGATCTCAAGCGCGGCATCGACAAGGCGGTGATCGCCGCCGTGGCCGAGCTGAAGAAGCTGTCCAAGCCGACCGCCGACGACAAGGCGATCGCCCAGGTCGGCACCATCTCGGCCAACTCCGACGCCAACATCGGCGACATCATCGCCACCGCGATGAAGAAGGTCGGCAAGGAAGGTGTGATCACCGTCGAGGAAGGCTCGGGGCTGGAGAACGAGCTGGACGTGGTCGAAGGCATGCAGTTCGACCGCGGCTACCTGTCGCCGTACTTCATCAACAACCAGCAGAGCCAGCAGGTGGAGATGGACGACCCGTACATCCTCATCCACGACAAGAAGGTCTCCAACGTGCGCGAGCTGCTGCCCGTGCTGGAGGCCGTCGCCAAGGCCGGCAAGCCGCTGGTGATCGTCGCCGAGGAAGTGGAAGGCGAGGCGCTGGCCACGCTGGTGGTCAACACCATCCGCGGCATCGTCAAGGTCGCCGCCGTCAAGGCGCCGGGCTTCGGCGACCGTCGCAAGGCGATCCTGGAAGACATCGCGATCCTCACCAACGGCCAGGTCATTTCCGAGGAAGTGGGTCTGTCGCTGGAGAAGGCCACCATCAACGATCTGGGCCGCGCCAAGCGCGTGGTGATCACCAAGGAAAACACCACCATCATCGACGGTGCCGGCGAAGCGGAGCGCATCCAGTCGCGCATCAGCCAGATCAAGGCGCAGATCGAGGAGACCTCCTCCGACTACGACCGCGAGAAGCTGCAGGAGCGCGTGGCCAAGCTGGCCGGCGGCGTGGCGGTGATCAAGGTCGGTGCCGGCACCGAGATCGAGATGAAGGAAAAGAAGGCCCGCGTCGAAGACGCCCTGCACGCCACGCGCGCAGCCGTCGAAGAGGGCGTGGTGCCGGGCGGCGGCGTGGCGCTGATCCGCGCGCTGAAGGCCGTCGAGGGCCTCAAGGGCGACAATCACGAGCAGGACCTGGGCATCGCGATCACCCGTCGCGCGCTCGAGGCCCCGCTGCGCGCCATCGTCGCCAACGCCGGTGAAGAGCCGTCGGTGGTGCTGAACAAGGTCAAGGAAGGCACCGGCAACTTCGGCTACAACGCCGCCACCGGCGAGTACGGCGACATGGTGGAGATGGGCATCCTGGATCCGACCAAGGTGACCCGCTCGGCCCTGCAGCACGCCTCCTCGGTCGCCGGCCTGGCGATCACCACCGAAGCGATGGTGGTGGAAGCGCCGAAGAAGGACGAAGGCCACGGCGCCGCCGGCGGCATGGGCGGTGGCATGGGCGGCATGGGTGGCATGGACTTCTGAGTCCTGCCGCACCGCTGTGCTGTACCCACGAAAAACCCCGCCTCGGCGGGGTTTTTCCTTGGGTTCGTCCTGTCGGGTCCACCCAGGGAAACCCCGCAGAAGTGGCTGGTGGCTCCCTCTAGAGCGAGAAAGCAGAGAAGATCCAGAATCGGCTCCACCTTGGGCGCTCAACGTATCCATCGGTGCGACCGATTCGCTCGCCATGAGAGACTTCTCGTTGAGGCGTGCGCGTAGGGTCGGCGTGATGGACGCCGACCAGATCGCGTACAGCGGCAGCGAGATCACCACGATCAAAGTCAGCCAGCCGCTGTAGAAGAACATCACCGCCAGGAAGACGAAGGTGAACAGCAGGTCCAGCACCGGGGTCAGCGTCTGCCCGGTCAGGAAGTTGCGGATGTTCTCCAGTTCGCGCACGCGAGCGATGGTGTCGCCCACGCGACGCGATTCGAAGTAGGTCAGTGGCAGCGCCAGGATGTGCCGGAACAGGCGGGCACCCAGCTCCACGTCGATGTGGCACCACCGCCGGAATGAACCAGCTGAAGTCGAACTTGGCCAGTTCTGCCACCAGGGAGGCGCGCGAGGCCACGGTGAGCAGCCGGCCGTCGTAGCGCGCCGTGAGCTCGTCCCGTGTCAGGACGCAGGGGCGTTGCAGCGAGAGGTCATGGATCAGCACCTTGCCGTCGCCCACCTTGGCCACGACGAAGGCCGAACCGTCATTGCGAAGCGCCAGCGCCGGCAGCGCGACGCGATCCAGGCGCTCGGCAGGTTGTCGGACTACTTTGGCCTTGAGGCCCAGCCGCTTCGCCGCGAGCAGCAGTGCTGTCTCGTCGAAAGAATCCGATCCCCGGCCCGCCTCGTGGCGGAGCTGGTCGGCGTCCGTTGCGATGCCATGGAACTGGGCCAGGAGAACCAGGCCCTGCAGCGGCTGGTCGCCGACGACATTGTCCGATCGGGCGGTCTGGGCGCCGTCTGGCAGGTGGTGGGTGACTGCCTCGTCGGCAGTCTCGGCAGCATCCATGCGCTATCTCGATCCCTATAGGGGAACCTCGAAAAACCGCTCTTTGTTCGTCATTCCCGCGAAAGCGGGAATCCAGTGTCTTTGTTCTTCAGGGCCTTGGAGTCACTGGATCCCCGCTTTCGCGGGGATGACGAGCCTTATTTCGTGTTTTTTGAGGTTCCGATATCCGGGCGCTGGAGCAGGAGACCGAAGGCCTGCTGTCGGAAATCATCGGTGGCATGCCGCCATGAGGCGCGGGTTTCCGTGTCGCGGGCTGCCTTGTATACAGAGCCAAATCATCTTTATATTGCAGGCTACGTTGAATATGGGCGAGGATTTGCGCCATATGCAAGGCAACCTCGCATGAATGTGCCCGATCCCCACGCCAGCGCTGAAGCGGTGCGTCACCGCGCCGGGCGCTACATCGCTCAGCCCACCGGCTATCGCGCTTTCTATCCCGCGCCACTGCCGCCGCAGCCGCCCGTGCGGCTGGACGGTGAACTGCAGACCCTGCTGTCGCTGGCCGACCGCGCGCTCGGTCGCCTCGATGGCTCCTGCCCAACCCCGACCTGTTCGTCTTCATGTACGTGCGCAAGGAGGCCGTGCTGTCCAGCCAGATCGAGGGCACGCAGAGTTCGCTGCAGGATCTGCTGGCGGCCGAGGTACATATCCTGGCGCCGGATCGTCCGCGCGACGTCGGCGAGGTGGTCAACTACGTGGCCGCGATGAACTACGGACTGCAGCGACTGCAGGAACTGCCGGTGTCGGTGCGCCTGATCCGAGAAATCCACCTGCACCTGCTGCAGGGCGTGCGCGGCATGCGACTGACGCCAGGGGAGCTGCGCACCTCGCAGAACTGGATCGGCCCCGGCGGTTGCACCTTGACCGAAGCGAGCTACGTGCCGCCGCCGCCACACGAAGTGCCGCTTGCGCTCGGCGCGCTGGAGAACTTCCTGCATGCCGACAGCGACCTGCCGCAGCTGATCCAGATCGGCCTGGCGCACGCGCAGTTCGAAACCATCCATCCTTTCCTTGACGGCAACGGTCGCGTCGGCCGCCTGCTGATCACCTTCCTGCTGTGCCAGCGCGAGATCCTGGGGAAGCCGGTGCTGTACCTGTCGCACTTCTTCAAGCAGCACCGCGCCGAATACTACGAGCGGCTGCAGGCCGTGCGCGACGGTGGCGACTGGGAAGGCTGGCTGGCGTTCTTCCTGCGCGGCGTGGCCAGCGTCAGCCGCGAAGCCACCGAAACCGCGCGGCGCATCCTCGCCCTGCGCGAGGATCATCGGGCCAGGGTCACCGCCGGGCTCGGCCGCGCCGCCGGCAACGGCCACAAGGTGCTGGAACATCTATACCAGCGCCCGATCGTCTCGGTCGCCGACGTACAGGCGCTGACCACCACCACCTACACCGCCGCCAACAACCTGGTCTCGCGGCTGGTGGAACGGGGCGTGCTGATGGAAGCCACCGGCTACCGGCGCAACCGGCTGTTCCGCTACCAGGCGTATATCGAACTGTTCGTCGAGCCGGGCGACGCCGCGGAAGGGGCGTCGGCAGGATCGCGGGGTTGACGTCGGATGCGGCGCTCTCGCTACGGCGGTCGAATTTTTCTCAGCCTCTGCTTGGCGGTGTGCGCGGTCTGCCTCCCCGGGCCGGCAGGTGCCGTGGACCCGCGGTACCGGGCGCACTGCATGGCTGCGGCGAGACTCAGTGTGCGGTGCCGGTCCCGAGGCGGGGATCGAGCCGGGGTTCGCGCCCGGGAGCGTCCGTCCGGTGGGCCACGGCGCGCTTGTTTGCCGACAGCAGCGCATCGAGTTTTCCATCCAGCCGCAACTGGGACACGCTGGCCATGTCGCGGTCCACGCGTGTCAGCCTGGCATCTTCCACGGCAGGGCTGGCGCCAGGCGCGTGGGTCAGCGCGGCCAGTTCCGGGCCGACCAGCCGGGTCAGCGCGAAATAGCCGTCGTCGCGGATGCCGGCGCGCTGCAGCAGCAGGCCGGGCAGCATCCATGAGGCCACGGCCGTGCGCTGCGGCCCGGCCGCCTTGCGCGGATCGACCAGCAGCCAGGTGCCCGGTTCGCTCAGCATGTTGCCGCCGTCGACGAAGCCGGTGCGCTGGAAGACATGGGTGAGCGCAGGCAGGTGGTCGCCGTAGAACAGCAGCAGGGTCGGGCGCTCGCGCCTGGCGAGCACGTCGGCGAGGCGCCCCAGTTCCTGGTCGGCGTGATGGATGTGGTACAGGTAATTCTGCAGCTCCAGCTTGTCCTTGCCGGTGATGCCCGCAGGCACCGGCATCGCGTCGCGCTCGGCGGGGTCGGCCGGCATGGTGTCGTACGGACCGTGCGCCTCGATGCTGATGGCGAACAGGAACTGCGGCGGGCCGCTGCTCTTGAGCTGGGCGAGGATCTCGTCGGTCATGCCGCGATCGGCCATGTACTGGCCGTCGTTGGCGGTGCCGGCAGGAAAGGCCGACTGCGAGACGAAGCGGTCGAAGCCGATCGCCTTGAACGCGCTGGTGCGGTTCCAGAACGACGGATCGTTGCCGTGGATCGCCACCGTCTCGTAACCGTTCGAACGCAGCGTGCGCACCAGCCCGGGCACCACCTTCGCGTTGAGCTGCAGGTAGGGAAACTGCAGGTCCGGGAAATAGCGCAGCGACAGCCCGGTCAGCACCTCGAACTCGGTGCGGATGGTGCCGCCGCCGAAGGTGGGCACGTGCAGCGCGCCGGACGTGCCGCGACGGGCCAGGTGGTCGAAATTCGGCGTGATCCGCGCGTGCCGGTAGCCGTTGAGAAGGCGCGGGTCGAAGAACGATTCGCTCTGCACCACCACGATGTCGGGCAGGCCCTCGTCGGCCGTGACGCCGGCGACCGCCTGCCGCCGCAACACGCCGTCGGCGCGGCCGAGCAGTTCGCGCGCCGCCGCCGGATCGGGCTTGCGGGCGCCGTGTCCGTAGTGCAACCGGTAGAGCATCAGCGCGCTGAGCAGCCCGGAGTGGGTGGCGGTGGACGTGGCCGACCACGGCTCCAGCCACAGCGTGCGATCGTTGTAGAGCCGCGTCCACGGCGTCGCGCCGGCGATCAGCGTCAGCAGCAGGGCCAGCGATGCGGTGCCGGCCAGCAGCCGTGGCATGTGCGGGCGCCGCGGCAGCAGGCGTGGCTCGCGGCGCCACAGCGCGACGAGCAGGACGACCGCCGCGAGCATCGCCAGGTAGGGCCATGGACTGTGCGGCAGGTAGGCGCCCAGCACGTGGCTGCCGCCCTTGTCGAGCTGGCCGATCATGCAGAAATCGGCGGGGATCAGCGGCGTGCCGAGATTGGCCACCTTGAGCTGGTTGACGGCATACACCGTGCCCTCCGCCGCCAACGCCAGCCCGAACGACAGCACCGCCCGGCGCGTGAAGGCCAGCAGGGCGCCGGCCAGCAGCAATCCCGGCAGCGCGTTGGCCAGCACGTACACCGGCTGGTCGAACAAGCGCTGCGGCGCCACGCCCACGCCGCCGTCGATCAGCCCGGTGAGCAGCGCGAAGGCGAGTGTCATCAGGGCAAGCACCAGCGTGCCCTGCCATGGGCGGCGCGACATGCTGGCGGTGGTGAGGACGGAGGCCATGGCGTCCTGCGGCTGTCATGGAACTGACGCGCGAGAGTAATCGACCGGACATGAACCTTTCATGGGGGCGCTGGCGCTGCCCGTACGTCCCGCTTCCGGCCGCTGCGCCGTGCCGCGTGCGGCACAATGCCGGGATGACCATCTCCGAATCGCCCGCCCTGCGCGCCCTGATCGACGACCGTTACACCCAGCTCACCGCCGCCTGCCGCGCGGCCGGCGTGGCGGTGCAGGACGATGCCGGCGTGGCCGAGCGGATCCGGCGCACCCTGCTGGCCAGCGATTTCGCCTTCGAGGTATGGCGCAGCCAGCCGCAGCTGCTCGGACCGGCCGGGCTGGAGCGATTGCGTTCGCCGGCCGACGCCGCCTCGCGCGTCGAGGCCCTGCGCCTGTCCGACGACGAGCCGCAGACGCTGGCGCTGCTGCGCCGGTTTCGCCGTGCCGAGGCGTTGCGGCTGGTGTTCCGCGACGTCAACGACCTGGACGACCTGCCGGCCACGCTGTCGGACACCAGCGTGCTGTACGAGGTGCTGCTGGAACAGGCACTGGCCTGGTGCGAACGCCAGTTCGCGACCCGCTACGGCCACCCGCGCGGTGCGGACGGCAGCGCGCAGCGGCTGGTGGTGGTCGGCTTCGGCAAGCTCGGCGGCAGCGAGCTGAATTTCTCCTCCGACATCGACCTGGTGCTGGCCTACCCGCAGTCCGGCCAGAGCGACGGCGCGCGCAGCCTGGACAACAGCGAATACTTCGTGCGGCTGGTGCGCCAGCTGGTGCGATTGCTGAACGAGCCGACGCTGGACGGCATCTGCGCGCGGGTCGACCTGCGCCTGCGCCCGTTCGGCAGCGCCGGCCGCCTTGCGCTGCCGTTCGCCGCGATGGAGCAGTACTACCAGAGCGAAGGTCGCGACTGGGAGCGCTACGCGTGGATCAAGGCGCGAGCGGTGGCCGGCGACCGCGCGGCCGGCAAGCAGCTGCAGGAGCTGCTGCGCCCGTTCGTCTATCGCAAGTACCTCGACTACACCGCCTTTGCCGGCCTGCGCGAGATGAAGGCGCTGATCGACGCCGAGGTCGCCCGCAAGGATCTGGCCGACAACCTCAAGCTCGGCCCCGGCGGCATCCGCGAGATCGAGTTCATCGTGCAGCTCACCCAGCTGATCCGCGGCGGCCGCGAGCCCTCACTGCGCGTGCGCGGCCTGCTGCCGGCGCTGACCGCCTGCGAGGCGCGCGGGCACATTCCCGCGGTCCGTGCGCGTGCGCTGCGCGAGGCCTACGTCTGCCTGCGCCGGGTGGAGAACCGCGTGCAGATGCTGCGCGACGCGCAGACCCACGACATCCCCGAGGACGCGCTCAGCCGCGAGCGTATCGCGCGCGGCCTGGGCCATCCCGACTGGCCGGCGCTGGAGGCCGAGCTGGCCGGCCATCGCGCGGTGGTCAGTGAGGAATTCGCCGCCGTGCTGATGCCGCAGGGTGGCCGCGCGGCTCGCGTACCGGTGGCCGATGCCGCGCTGTGGCAGGCGGCCTGCGCCGGCACGCTCGCGGCGGCGGAGCTGGAGGCCTCCGGCTTCGTGCCCGGCGACGCGGTGGCCGATGCGCTGCTCAAGCTGCCGCAGGCGGCCAACGTGCGCGCCATGTCGCCCGGTTCGCGCGAACGGCTGGACCGGCTGATGCCGCAGGTGCTGATCGCCGCACGCCAGACCGCCGCACCGGTGGCCTGCCTGCTGCACCTGTGCCAGCTGGTGCAGTCGGTGGCGCGGCGGTCTTCCTATCTTGCGTTGCTGGAAGAGCAGCCGGCGGCGCGCCGGCGCCTCGCGCGGCTGTTCGCCGACCGCGCCTTCCTGGCCGAGCGGGTGATCGCCCAGCCGCTGCTGCTGGACGACGTGCTCGATCCGCGCATCGATCAATTGCCGTTCAAGCGTGCCGACATCAGCGCCGAGATCACCCGCGTGCTGGGCACGCTGGACGAGCGCGAGGCGGAGGCCGAGCTCGAACGCATCAACGAGCTCAAGGCCAGCGTGGCGTTCCGGCTGGGGCTGGCGTTCAACGATGGACGCGCCGATGCGGTGTCGACCGCGCGCCGGCTCGCCGCGCTGGCCGAGTCGGTGGTGGTGGCGGTCACCGCGCTGGCCGAGCGCGAGCTGACGGTGCAGCACGGCCGGCTGCCCGGCGAGGGCTCCGGCTTCGCGGTGCTCGGTTACGGCAGCCTGGGCGGCGAGGAACTGGGCTTTGCCTCGGACCTGGATCTGGTGTTCGTCTACGACAGCCGCCGCGCCGCCGCGATGAGCGATGGCGCGCGCCCGCTGGAAGGCTCGCGCTGGTACCAGCGCCTGGCGCAGCGGGTGATGAACTGGCTCACCGTGCTCACCCGCGCCGGCCGCCTGTACGAAGTGGACACCCGGCTGCGTCCGGACGGCTCCAAGGGTCTGCTGGTATCGAGCTTCGACGCGTTCGCCGCCTACCAGCGCGGGCGCGCCTGGACATGGGAACACCAGGCGCTGCTGCGCGCGCGCGCGGTGGCCGGCGATCCGGCGCTGCACCGGGAGCTGGCGGCGCTGCGGCGGGAGATCCTCGGCGCGCCGCGCGAGCGCGCGGCGGTGCTGGCCGAGGTGTCCAGCATGCGCAAGCGCTGGCGTGCCGAGCGCGACCGCTCCGACGACGCGCGCTTCGACCTCAAGCAGGGTCAGGGCGGCCTGCTCGACATCGAATTCGCGCTGCAGGGGCTGGTGCTGGCCGCGGCCGCGTCGCACCCGGCGCTGCTCGAGGTCACCGGCAATGCCGGCCTGATCGACGCCTGCCGTGCGGCCGGCCTGCTCGACGCGGCGCAGGCCGCGGCGTTCACCCGCGTGCATGCGGAGCTGCTGCAGCGGGCGCTCACCTGCACGCTGGATCTGCGCTCGCGCATCGACGCGCGCGACGACGCGCTGGCCGCGCTCGCCGCCGCGGTGCAGGAAGTCACCGTTGCACTGGGGTTCGATTTTTACGGTTGAGCGTCGCCGCCGGCCGTCATCCGCGCCCGCACCTGTGCGGCCAGCCGTGCCGTTTCGCGCAGCGGTGCCGTGGGATTGCCACCGTCAGCCAGATAGCCCGCCGCGCGCAGTGCCCGATGGAACCGCGCGATGCGCGACGGCAGCGGCGCGGTGACCACGGTCTCCACCGGGCAGCCGACGCCGCAGGCTTCGCTGAGCATGTTCACCGAGTCCGGCGTGACCACCAGCCGATCGGCCCAGCCCAGTACGCCGGGGTAGGGATTGGCGCCGTCCGCGGCGTCGCGCCAGCACAGGCCGGGCAGCTCGTCCAGCTGGCGGCGCAGCATTTCCGCCAGCGCGGCGGGCGTACGCCGCGAGGCGACCACCAGCACGCTGCCGCCGTCGCGCTGATGGAGTGCGCGCAGCCGCTGGCTCAGCGCCTCGGCGTAGCGCGCATCGAGCGCGATGCCCTTGCGCGGTCCGCCCAGCAGCACGCCCACGCGCGGCGGCGGCAGTTCGCCAAGCCGGGGAAACGCCTGCCGCGCATCGGCCAGCCAGGCTTCGTCGATCGGATGCAGCGAGCCCAGCGGCGTGAGCACGTTTGCGCCGTGCAGGCCATCGTGGCGGGGGGCGATCACGGTGTCCCAGTGCGTCGGGTCGATGCGCGGATCGAGGATCTGCACCGTGTGGCAGGCGCCGGCGGAGAGCGGCCGCAGCAGGCGGGTGAACAGCGCCGCGGCACGGCCGCAGCCGACCGCCACGTGCGGCCACGGCGGCGCGAACAGTTCGCGCTGCGCCGCCGGCAACGCCAGCCGTCCGCCGGCCAGCAGGCGCGGCGCCAGCCACGACCATGGCGCGCGCGGTTCCAGCACCAGGTGCCGCACCGGCAGGCCCAGTGCGCCGGCCAGCGCCAGCGCCTGGCGCTGGTTGCCGGCGGCCTCGTCGGTGATCGCCCAGCACTCGCCGGCGGCCCTCAGCATGCGGGCGCGATCGCGGCGATTGTTTCTGGAATGTGCACAGTTCGTTCCACCGGGTGGGGTCCTGTTGGCGCAGCGGCACACGTACACTGAGCGCTTGTTGCGCCAGCATCGGCGCGTCACGCCTACCGAAGGATACCCATGAGCGAGATGCTTTCCGATACCGCCCTCGACCAGCTGTTCCGCAGTGCCCGCACCTTCAACGCATGGCTGCCGAAGGACGTGACCGACGCCCAGCTGCACCAGCTGTACGAACTGGTGAAGTTCGGCCCGACCAGCGCCAACTGCTCGCCGATGCGGCTGGTGTTCGTGAAGTCGCAGGCAGCCAAGGCGAAGCTGGCGCCGCTGCTGTCCGAGGGCAATCGCGCCAAGTCGCTGGCCGCGCCGGTGACGGCGATCGTCGCCAACGACCACGCCTTCCACGAAAAGCTGACGCGGCTGTTTCCGCATGCCGATGCGAAGAGCTGGTTCGAAGGCAACCAGGCGCTGATCGACACCACCGCGTTCCGCAACGCCACGCTGCAGGGCGCCTACGTGATCCTGGCAGCGCGCGCGCTGGGCCTGGATTGCGGCCCGATGTCCGGCTTCGACAACGCCGGCGTCGATGCCGCGTTCTTTGCCGGTACGGCGATCAAGTCCAACTTCCTGATCAACATGGGCTACGGCGACGCCAGTCGCGACCTGTTCCCGCGCAGCCCGCGGCTGTCGTTCGACGAAGCCTGCCTGATCGCCTGATTGCCCGACCATCCGATCCCCCGGCGCCGCGCGCCGGTTCACCTCTCGCCAGGAGTCCATCCATGCGCACCATGAAAGTCCTCGCCCTCGCCGCCCTGTTCGGTGCCGGCTTCGCCGCCCAGGCAGCACCGGTCACCTACAAGCTCGATCCGAACCACACGATGGTGCTGTTCAGCTGGAACCACTTCGGCTTCTCCAACCCCACCGCCAACCTCGGCATTGGTGCGGGCACCCTGGTGTATGACGCGGCCCACCCGGCCAAATCCAGTGTGGAAGTGACCCTGCCGCTGATCAACCTCGACACCCATGTCAGCGCGCTCGACGAGCACCTGAAGAAGCCCGACTTCTTCGACGCCGGCAAATACCCGGAGGTCACCTTCAGGAGCACCCGGGTCGAGCCGCTGGGCGGCAACCGGTTCAAGGTCACCGGTGACCTCACCGTGCACGGCGTGACCAGGCCGGTGGTGCTCGACGCCACGCTCAACAAGGTCGGCATGCAGCCGATGCTCAAGGTGCCGGCGATCGGCTTTGACGCCACCGCCACGATCAAGCGCTCGGACTTCGGCATCGGCGCCTACGTGCCGAACGTGAGTGACGAAGTGCACATCCGCATCACCACCGAGGCCGAGGCCGGCAAGGCCAAGTAAACCGCTGCCGTTGCGTGCTCGAAGCGGCCGCGCCGGCACCGGTGCGGCCATTCCTTTTCGGGCGGCCCGGCGTGCGCCGCAGACAGCCGCGCCAGCTTCGATCGCCCGGCGGGCTGCTACCATGGGTGGCTCGACTTTCCTGTCCGGAGCCCCCATGTCGCGCCCCTCCTCCGCGGCGACGCCGATCCCGGCGAATGCCCAAAATCGTTACGAAGTGACGCACAGCGACCTGCCGTTGTCCTGTCCGATGCCGGGCATGGCGCTGTGGAACTCCCATCCCAAGGTGTACCTGCCCATCGTCGACGACGGCGGCGAGTCCACCTGTCCCTATTGCGGCGCGCATTACGTCCTGCGCGACTGAACCGCGGCGGCGAATTCCGTCACCGGAACCCGGTTCCGGCACGATCGCTGCTTGCCTCCAGGGATGAAGGCCCTCATGCCCGAGACCATGTCCGCTGCCGTCCACCGCACCGTCCGTTCGCTGACCGTGGTTCAGCTGATCCCGGCGATGCATTCCGGCGGTGCCGAGCGATCGGCACTGGAGACCGGTCGTGCGCTGGTGGCCGCCGGTCACCGCTCGGTGGTGATCTCGGCCGGCGGCCGGCTCACCGAGCGCCTGCAGGCCGAGGGCAGCGAGCACATCACGCTGGATATCGGACGCAAGTCGCTCGCCACGCTGGGCCGCATCGGCGCGCTGCGCCGGGCGCTGAAGGCGATCGATCCGGACATCGTGCACGCGCGCTCGCGCATGCCGGCGTGGATGGGCCGCTGGGCCATCCGCGGACTGGCGCGCAAGCCGCATTTCGTCACCACGGTGCACGGGCTCAACTCGCCCGGTCGCTACAGCGCGGTGTTGCTGCGCGGCGAGCGGGTGATCGCCGTGTCGCAGACGGTGCGGGCCCATGTGCTCGGACATTACCGCTGGCTGGAGCCCTCGCGCGTGCGGGTGATCCCGCGGGGCATCGACCCGGAGGCGTTCCCCTACGGCCACCGTCCCGACGACGCCTGGCAGGCGGCCTTCTTCGCGCAGTTTCCGCAGCTGGCCGGTGCGCCGCTGCTCACCTTGCCGGCGCGCGGCACGCGGCTGAAGGGACATCACGACGCGATCGAGCTGGTCGCCGACCTGCGCGATCGCGGCGTCGGCACGCGACTGCTGCTGCTCGGCGTGCTGGAGCCGGGACGCGAGGCCTACGCCCAGGAGCTGCGCGAGCTGATCCGCCAGCGCGGGCTGCAGGCGCAGGTGGTGCTGTCGCCGCCGCGCGACGACGTGCGCGACATCTTCGCGGTGTCCGCGCTGATCCTGCAGCTGTCGAACAGGCCGGAGGCGTTCGGCCGCACGGTGGTCGAGGCGCTGTCGCTGTGCCGGCCGGTGCTGGGCTATGCCCATGGCGGCGTGGGCGAGCTGCTGGCCGAGCTGTATCCGGCCGGCCGCGTGCCGCTGGGCGATCGCGAAAAGCTGGTGGAGCGCGCCGCCGAACTGCTGCGCGTGGCACCGCCGATCCCGATGCTGCAGAGCTACCGCCTGGCCGACATGCAGCAGGCCACGCTGGCGCTGTACGACGAACTGGTGGCGCAATCGGCCGACTGATCGGCCACCGCCGCACGCCTGCCGCCGCACGCCCACGCGGCGGGCGGCGGCTCGCCTACAATGCCGGTGATCCTCGCGCTGGCCCGTACATGACCTCGTTTTCCGCTTCCCTGCGTGCGGCCCTGCGCTCGCCGCTGCTTCCGTTCTGGCTGGTGGTGGCGCTGCTGCCGTTCGGCCGCAGCGCCGAGCTGGGCACGGCGCTGTGCCTGTTCGGCACGGTCATGCTGTTCCTGCGCGATCCGCGCGCGCTTGAGCAGCACGAGGGCGCGCGCTGCCTGCTGCTGATCCTGGCCGGCTACGTCGGCGCGGCGCTGATCTCCGCGTTCGATGCGGTGGCGCCGGGCAAGAGCTGGACCACCGTGGCCGGGCTGCTGCGCTTCGCGCCGCTGGGGCTGTACGCCTGCTTCGCGCTGCGACGGGTGTCGCGCGTGCAGCTGATGTATGTCGCGGTGGCCGCGGTGATCGCGCTGTGGGCGCTGGACGCCTGGGTGCAGGCGCTGACCGGCTGGAGCCTGGGCGGCCACGCCGAGGCCGAGCGCATCTCCGGCATCTTCGGCGCCGACAACCTCAAGCTCGGGCCGACGCTGGCGGTGCTGTCGCCGTTCGCGCTGTGGGCGGCGCGCGAGCGCTGGGGCGCGCGCGTCATGTGGCTGGTCGCGGTGCTGCTGCTCGGCCCGGTGCTGCTCGCCGGGGCGCGTGCGGCCTGGCTGTGCTACGGCCTGGTGGTGCTGGCCTTCGCCTGGCGCGAGGCGGGCTCGTTCCGCCGCTTCGCGCTGTTCGGCGCGGGCGCCGCGGCGGTGGTGGCGCTGGCCGGGGCGATCGCGTGGCAGACCTCGCCGCGCTTCCATGCGCGCATGGAGCGCACCATTGCGGCGTTCGGCGGCAGCGAGCAGGGCGTGGACGTGGCGCTCAGCGGCCGGCTCGACATCTGGCACGCGAGCCTGCGCATGGTCGCGGCGCATCCGCTCAACGGGGTGGGCGTGCGCGGCTTCCGCTATGCCTATCCGCACTACGCGCCGGCCAACGACCATTTCGTGGTGAGCGAGTCCTGCGGGGTGGGCGAGGGTGCCTGCCACGCGCACCAGATCGTGCTGGAAGTGCTGGCCGAGACCGGCGCGATCGGTCTGGCGCTGTGGCTGGCTGCGCTGGCGGTGGCGCTGCGCTACTGGCGTCGCGTGGGTGCGGTCGCACGGGCGCAGGCATTTCCGGTGACGGTGGCGCTCGGCGTGATGCTGTTTCCGCTCAACACCCACCTGGCGTTCTATTCGGCCTGGTGGGGGCTGCTGTTTGCCTGGCTGCTCGGCCTGTGGTGCGCCGCGCTGGGCGCGTTGCCCGACGAGGAGGTGAGAGGCTGTGAAAAAATCGCCCGCCTACTGCGACCGCCGCCAAACGCCCGTGCCGGCGGCGCGCTGTGGGCAAATCCGGGTCATTTGGTTCACCAAACTCCCCGGATTTGCCCACAACGCGCCTTGTCACGAACGCTTGGCGGCGCTCTCGCTACGGCGGTCGAATTTTTCCCAGCCTCTGAGAGGGTGTCGACAAAATAAAACAAACCTGTAGAATCTGCCGTAGGTCTCACGAGCGGACGGTTCTCATGGAACAAAAGAAGCGCAGTGACGTAAAGCGCGGGCGCAAGCCGGCGTTG
>NZ_JBMSDZ010000025.1:0-38078 GCF_049445995.1 Dyella sp. KRB-257
ACGACTTTTTGCGCACACTGCGCAACCCAACGGCTCAACGTGTCGTGCACATCGCCAACTCCGGCGCGAATCAGGCGCTCGATGGTGGTCGGCGCGCTATGCTCGGAGCGCGTCACGGAATCAGGTTAATCCAAGAGCAGGCAAAAGCGAGGGTCAGAGTGCACTTTCACATACCTAGCCCCTTCCCTCGTACAGCGCCGCCCGAAGAATGGCGGCCAACTCGACCCGTTCCGCAGTGGCATAAGGAACCTTCCTTCCCCCGTACAGCCCATCACCTGAGTAACGGGGGAAAACATGCAGATGAAAATGCCACACATCCTGATTGCCGGCCGGCCCGTTGTGCTGGCGAGTTGAGATCCCCTCGCACTGGAAAACATCCCGCATGGCCTGCGCAAGGCGCCGCGTAGAACGAAAGAAGTCAGCGCCGAGGCTGTCCGGGATATCCAACACGTTCTCGTAATGCGCCCGGGGGATCACCAGGCAATTGCCCTTGATCCCACCGTAGTGGTGCGTTGGAACGAGGGCGAACACGTTCTCATCCACCAGCACAATGGCTGATTCCGGCGCCGGCGAAGGGAGCGTTTCAGCGATTCCGCAGAACGGACACGCGTATCCGGCGGGGGCGTGCTTCATGAGGCTTGGCGCCCAATGGTTTGAAACTGCAATGTCATCCTGTTGCCTGCTCCTTCAAGCTCCGCGCACCTAGCGCGGCACTTCCCTGGTCACACCAACGACGTCGATCTGCTGATGCAGTCCGTTCGCATGGTCCTGCGCTTTCCCCAAGGGGCCGAATGGCGACCCTCTTCCGGATCGTTCCACGGGTAGTCAGGTGGCACAAGTGCGAAAGCAGTGCATTCGCCATCTGGTGCTCGGACCCGCCCACCCCATCCCCCATCCCACTCACCCCAAACCGCTTGCCCCACCCCATGCCGCCCGCGACCCTGCGCCCACTGTCACAGGGAGCGTCCATCCATGCGTGGTTTCACCTTCATCCTCGCCGTTGCCGTCACCGCCCTGCTCGGCGGCTGTTCTCGTTCGGCTCCGGTCGAGGTGCCGCCGCTGGATGCCTCGGCGCATGCGTTCCAGTGGAATGCCTGGGGCGGCGATGCCAGCGGCAGCAAGTTTGCGCCGCTGAAGCAGATCACCCCGGCCAACGTGGCGGCGCTCAAGCCGGCATGGACGTTCCACACCGGGGCGCTGGCCAAGGGCTGGGAGTCGGGCGAGAAGCTGACCTTCGAGGCGACGCCGCTGTTCGTGGACGGCACGTTGTACTTCAGCACCGCCACCGGCCAGGTGTTTGCGCTGGATGCGGCCAGCGGCAAGCCGCGCTGGCGTTATGACGCGCAGCTCGATGCGAAGGAGGATTACTCGGAGCTTTCCTCGCGCGGCGTGAGTTACTGGCGCGATCCGCAGGCCGCGGCGGGCAGCGTGTGCGGGGCGCGCATCTTTGTCGCCACGCTGGATGCGCGGCTGATTGCGCTGGATGCCGCCACCGGCAAGCCGTGCGAGGTGTTCGGCGAGCATGGGCAGTTGCATCTGTCGGCGCACCTGCGCGATTCGTCCAAGGGCGACTACGAGTTCACCTCGCCGCCGGCGATCGACGGCGATACCGTGATTTTGGGTTCGTCGATCGGCGACAACTACTCGGCCGCCAACGCGCTGGGCGTGGTGCGCGCGTTCGATGCGCGCACCGGCGCACCGCGCTGGCACTGGGACCCGGTGGAGCGCACCGCCGAGGCCGGCGACCCGGATGCCGAGCCCTACCCGACCTGGGACGGCGCGGCGAATGCCTGGGGCGTGTTCTCGGTGGATACGGCGCGGCACCTGGTGTTCATCCCCACCGGCTCGGCCAGCCCCGATCCCTACGGCGGCGAGCGCCCCGGCGACAACCGCTGGGCCAACTCGCTGGTGGCGCTGGATACCGCCACCGGCAAGCTGGTGTGGGCGCGGCAGTTGATCCACCACGACGTGTGTGACTACGACCTGGCTGCGCAGCCGATGCTGGTGGACCTCAAGCGTGGCGGCCAGAGCATCCCCGCGGTGATCCAGCTGACCAAGACCGGCCAGGTGTTCGTGTTCCGCCGCGACGACGGCACGCCGCTGTTCGACATCATCGAGAAGCCGGTGCCGCAGGACGGCGTGGCGGGCGAGAAGCTGTCGCCGACGCAGCCGTTCTCCGCCCTGCCCTCGCTGGTGCGCAACGGCAAGGTGACGCCGGCCGACGCGCGCGGCCTCACCTTCTGGGACCGCAACCGCTGCCGCGAGCTGATCGGCTCGCTGAAGAGCGAGGGCATCTTCACCCCGCCCAGCTTGCAGGGAACCATCGAGATGCCCAGCTACGCCGGCGGCGTGAACTGGGGCTCCGGCGCGTGGGACCCGGCCACCCAGACGCTGGTGACCAACGTCAACGACATTCCCATGCAGGTGCAGCTGCTGCCGCGGGATGAGTGGATGCGCCAAATGATGGCCGGCGGTGCGAAGGGCTGGGAATACGCCCGCATGAAGCACACGCCGTACGGCATGCGCCGGCGCTTGCTGCAGTCGCCGCTGGGCGCGCCGTGCATCGCCCGACCGTGGGGCAAGGTGGTGGCGCTGGACCTGTCCAGCGGCAAGCTGAGCTGGTCGATCCCGCTGGGAACCGGCAAGCACATGGCGCCGTGGCCGATCTCGATCACGGGTCTGCCGGGCATGGGCGGGCCACTGGTCACGGCGAGCGGACTGGTCTTCATCGGCGCGGCCAGTGACGGCTACCTGCGCGCGCTGGACCGTGCCACCGGCAAGGAGCTGTGGCGCGCCGAACTGCCGGCCGCCGGCATGGCCACGCCGATGACCTACGCCGTCGGCAACCGGCAGTATGTGGTGATTGCTGCCGGCGGGCACGGCAAGCTGCGCACCAGCCCCGGCGATGCGCTGGTGGCGTTCAAGTTGCCGGAGTGAGGGTTGGTGGCGGGTGGGGTTTGAGTGGTGCAAGACGCTGGATCCCGGCCTTCGCCGGGATGACGAGCAAGGCCTGGCTGCCGCTTGGAGGAATAGCCGCAGCGTGCGGTCTGCCACATCCAACGCAGCGAAAGGTTCAAAAGCCTGCCGCCTCCCGCATATCCCTACTCCGTCATCCCGGCGAAAGCCGGGATCCAGCGTCTTTTCTCGCATCTGGCACCAGTCACTGGATCCCAGTGTGCGCTGGGATGACGGGCGTGGGGATCTCGCGTGCGCGGGGCGTGAAGACGCCGGTGCGCACTCAGCAGCGACGTCATTCCGGGCGACGGATATCTCGGGCGCGCCGGGATGACGGAACAGGACGCCTTGTGGCCCGCTGCCGTGGCGG
Source organism: Dyella sp. KRB-257 (assembly GCF_049445995.1). Taxonomy (NCBI): domain Bacteria; kingdom Pseudomonadati; phylum Pseudomonadota; class Gammaproteobacteria; order Lysobacterales; family Rhodanobacteraceae; genus Dyella; species Dyella sp. KRB-257. The sequence goes on from NZ_JBMSDZ010000025.1 coordinate 3,326, forward strand.
CCGCCCTCGGGTTCGCGGCACCGCCGAAACCACGTAGCATCGGCATGTTTGCTGCACCCGGAGCTCCGCATGCCGTCCGATTTCCACTCGCCCTATCGCCATGGTTTCGTGCGGCTGGCGGCCGTCGTGCCGTCGATGCGGCTGGCCGATCCGGCGTTCAACGCCGAGCGGACCATTGCGCAGCTGCGCGAAGCGGCGGCGGAAGGGGCGGCGGTGGTGGTGTTTCCGGAACTGGGGCTGTCCGGCTACAGCCTGGACGACCTGGCCCAGCAGGACGCCCTGCTCGACGCCAGCCTCACCGCGCTGGAGGCGGTGCGCGAGGCCACCACGCAGCTGCTGCCGCTGGTGTTCGTGGGGCTGCCGCTGCGGGTGGAGGGCCAGTTGTTCAACGTGGCCGCCGCGCTGCAGGGTGGCGAGCTGCTGGGCGTGGTGCCCAAGCGCTACCTGCCCAACTACCGCGAGTTCTACGAGGGACGCCAGTACACCTCGGCGGCCCAGTCGGTGGCCGACACCGCCGTGGTGCTGGGACGCGAGGTGCCGTTCGGCAGCGACCTGATCTTTACCGCGGCCTCGCACCCGCACCTGCGCGTGCACGCGGAGATCTGCGAGGACATGTGGGTGCCGGTGCCGCCGAGCACCTATGCCGCGCTGGCCGGCGCCACCGTGCTGGTGAACCTGTCGGCCAGCAACGTCACCGTGGGCAAGGCCGACTATCGCCGCCTGCTGTGCGAGAGCCACTCGGCGCGCTGCCTCGCCGCGCACGTCTACACCTCGGCCGGGCTGGGCGAATCCACCACCGACCTGGCCTGGGACGGCCAGGCGATGATCGCGGAGAACGGCACGGTGCTGGCCGAATCCGAGCGCTTCCAGTGCGACGACCATCGCCTGCTGGCCGACGTGGACCTGGAGCGGCTGGTGCAGGAGCGCTCCCGCATGACCAGCTACAACGACCAGGTGCGCGACCTGCACGACACGCTGCGCGCGATGCGCCGGGTGCCGTTCGCCTTCCGCGTGCCGACCTTGAAGGACACCACGCTGCGCCGCGTGCTGCCGCGCTTTCCCTACGTGCCGTCCAACCCGGCCACGCTGGACCAGCGCTGCTACGAGGCGATCAACACTCAGGCGCACGGCCTGATCCAGCGCCTGCGCGCCACCGGTGCGCAGCGGCTGGTGATCGGCGTCTCCGGCGGGCTGGATTCCACCCTCGCCCTGCTGGTGGCGGTGCAGGCGTTCGACCGGCTCGGCCTGCCGCGCGCCAACATCCTCGGCTACACCATGCCCGGCTTCGCCACCAGTACGCAGACCCGCGAGCAGGCGCATGCGCTGATGCGCGCGCTGGGCGTCAGCGGCGAGGAGATCGACATCCGCCCCTCGTGCACGCAGATGCTGGCCGACCTCGGCCACCCGTATGCCAAGGGCGAGCCGGTCTACGACATCACTTTCGAGAACGTGCAGGCCGGCGAGCGTACCTCGCACCTGTTCCGGCTGGCCAACCGGCACCGCGCCTTCGTGCTGGGCACCGGCGACCTCAGCGAACTGGCGCTGGGCTGGTGCACCTACGGCGTGGGCGACCACATGTCGCACTACAACGTGAATGCCTCGGTGCCCAAGACGCTGATCCAGTACCTGATCCGCTGGTTCGCGCAGAACGGTCGCCACGACGCGGCAACATGCAACGTGCTCAACGCCATCGCCGGCACCACCATCTCGCCCGAGCTGGTGCCCGCCGACGCCAGCGGCGCGCTGCAGGACACCGAGCAGCACGTGGGTCCGTACCCGCTGCAGGATTTCACTCTGTACTACCTCACCCGCTTCGGCTTTCGCCCCAGCAAGATCGCCTACCTCGCCCACCAGGCCTGGGGCGACGCGAGCCGCGGCGACTGGCCGGCGCTGGTGCAGGAGGCGCAGCGGCGCGCCTACACGCTGGCCGAGATCAAGCACTGGATGGAAGTGTTCATCACCCGCTTCTTCGCCGCGCAGTTCAAGCGCAGCGCGGTGCCGAACGCGCCCAAGGTCGGCGGCGGCGGTTCGCTGTCGCCGCGCGGCGACTGGCGCATGCCCAGCGACGCCGCGCCCGACGCCTGGCTGCGCGAGCTGCGCGAGAACGTGCCCGCATGAGGCTGCGCCCGCTCGCCGACGCACCCGGCGCCAAGATGCCCGGCAAGCTGCAGATGAGCCGCGCGGCCAAGGCGCTGCGCGCCGGCAAGCTGGTGGCGTTTCCCACCGAAACCGTCTACGGCCTGGGCGCGAACGCGCTCGATCCGGCGGCGGTGGCGCGCATCTTCGAGGTGAAGCGCCGGCCGCGCACCAGCCCGCTGATCGTCCACGTCGACCGCATCGCGGCGGCGCGCGAACTGGTCACCGACTGGCCGGACGCCGCGCAGCGACTGGCCGAGACGTTCTGGCCGGGTCCGCTCACTCTGGTGCTGCCGCGGCGCGAGGTCGTGCCGGACATCGTCACCGGCGGCGACACGCACGTGGGCGTGCGCATACCCAGTCACCCGGTGGCGCTGGCGCTGATCACCGCTGCCGGCGTGCCGATCGCCGCGCCCAGCGCCAACCGCTTCACCCAGATCTCGCCGACCACCGCCGAGCACGTGCGCGCCGGGTTGGGCAGCGACGTGGACGTGATCCTCGACGGCGGACCGTGCACCGTGGGCATCGAGTCCAGCGTGCTGGCGCTGTACGACGACGGCCCGGTACTGCTGCGTCCCGGCGGCGTGAGCCGCGAGGCGATCGAGGCGGTGATCGGCACGCCGGTGCGCGTGCCGGGCGCGGCGCCGGTGAAGGGCGAGACGCATGCCGCGCCGGGCATGCATTTTCGCCACTACAGCCCACGCACCATGACCCTCACGGCGCACCCGTCGATGGCGGTGCCCAGCGGCGACGGCGCCTTGCTCACCCACCGACCGGCGCATTACGCGGCACTGCCGGTGACGCACCTGCAGGTGATGCCGGATACGCCCGAAGCCTACGCGCAGCGCCTGTATGCCGCACTGCACGAGCTGGATGCCCGCGGCTACGACTGGATCGCCATCGACCTGCCACCGGACAAACCCGCCTGGGTCGCCGTGCGCGACCGGCTCAAGCGCGCCATCGCGCGCTGAGCGCGTAGCGATCGTCGGGAATCCACAGGCTTCCGGATGGCTCTCCAGCGGTGGGTCTGCGGTGGGCCTAGTCGCCGTGAGGGGCATCCTCGGCTATCATCCGCGGGTCATTGGGGAGTAGCCGCTCTTCGCTCGAAGAGGCGTGCGTCAACACACTTGGCCCACCGGCCATGGCGCAAGCAGCCCACCGCCTGGCAAGACCTTTGACCACACATCTCCGCATGGGCCGGGGAGACGTGTGGTCAATCGTCTTTCGACCGGCCCGGGACACATCCATGGAAGCCCTGCTCGTCTGCGCCGGCGTCGTCGCCCTCGCGGAAATCGGCGACAAGACCCAGCTGCTCGCCTTCATCCTCGCCGCGCGTTTCAAGAAGCCGCTGCCGATCATCGCCGGCATTCTCTGCGCCACCCTCGTCAACCACGGCCTGGCCGGCGCGCTGGGCGCGTGGATCACCTCGGTGGTGAGCCCTGGCGTGCTGCGCTGGGTGCTGGGCGCCTCGTTCCTCGGCATGGCGGTCTGGACGCTGATCCCCGACAAGATCGAGGAGGAGGAAACCCAGGTGGCCAAACGCGTGGGCGTGTTCACCGCCACGCTGATCACCTTCTTTCTCGCCGAGATGGGCGACAAGACGCAGATCGCCACGGTGGCGATGGCCGCGCACTACCCCCACCCGCTGATGGTGGTGGCCGGCACCACCATCGGCATGCTGATCGCCGACGTGCCGGCGGTGTTCATGGGCGACCGCCTCGCCGCGAAGATCCCGATGAAGCTGGTGCATTCGATCGCCGCCGCCATCTTCGCCCTGCTGGGCATCGCCGCGCTGCTCGGCGCCGGGGCGAAGCTGGGGTTCTGACGGCGTGCCCGACCATGGTCGGGCTCAGGTGGTCGCACCGGATCGGTAACATGGGCAATCCGCTGCCCGGGAGACTGCTCATGCTGAAGTTCTACTACCACCCACGCCCAATCCAGCCAAGGTCGCGCTGTTCCTGGAAGAATCGGGCCTGCCCTACGAACTGGTGCCGGTGGATACGCGCAAGGGCGAGCAGCATGCGCCGACGTACACCGCGATCAACCCGAATGCCAAGGTGCCGGCGCTGGTGGACGGCGATGTGACGGTGTTCGACAGCTCCGCGATCCTGCTCTACCTGGCGGAAAAGACCGGCCGCTTCCTGCCGCGACGCGCAGCGCAGGAGTCGAAGCGCACCATCGTGCCCCGCAACGCTTCGACTTCGCTTGCCTGCGCAAGCTGCGCTCAGCGCGAACGGTATCGGCGGCGCAGGTCTGGATCGGTGCGGGCGCCTGGTTTCTACCGCGCTGCCCGTGACGCCTTGAGCCGGCGCGCGCTGTCGCGCACATCGATGTCGAACAGCAGCGCCAGATTGATGCCCTCCGCCACCGCCAGCTCGAAATGCAGGCCCTCGCGCGTGGGCAGGCGGCGGGCGAGTTCGCGCACGTCGGCCTCGGGCAAGCGGATCTGCCAGTGATCCGGCGTGCCCGCGCATTGCGCATCTGGATGGCTGGACAGCGTCAGCGAGCAGCGGATCGTGAGCGCCGCGGCAAGCCGCGTGGCGGTTTCCACGGTGCCGCCGGCCGTGAGCACGCCGAGTTCGTCCTCCTCGATGCGCAGGCGCAGGTGCTGGCCGTCGAGTTGCAGTTTCATGGGCGGGGTCCTCAGAAAAACTCAGGGCGCGCCACGCAGCGACAGCGCGCTGCCGGCATCCAGGCTGGCGATGTCGACGAGCCGCCCGGCGGCGCAGTCGCCGGCGTCCTCGCCGAGTACCACCCAGCCATCGGACTGCGCGAACGGCAGGATGCGGAACGGCTGCTGCTGCGGCATCACCTGCGCGTGCACCCGGCCGTAGGCGTCCAGCACGAACGTGGCGCGCAGGAAGTGACGCAGGCCGGCCTTGGGCTGCTGCGGCGTGTCGAGCACGGCATGCAGCGCCGGCTCGTCGCCCTGCCCCAGCATGGCGCGCAGCACCGGCGCCACGAAGAAACGCATGCCCGCGGCGACCGCCATCGGCGTGCCGGGCAGCGCCACCACCAGCGGACCGTGCGGCAAGGTGGCCGCCAGCAGCGGCTTGCCGGGGCGCATCGCCACCTTGTGGAACAATTCGCTGGCGCCGAGCCGGCGCAGCGCGTCGGGCACGAAATCGTAGCGGCCCATCGAGACGGCGCCGGTGCTCACCACCAGGTCCGCGCCGGCCTGTTGCGCGCGGTGCAGCGCGTCGGCATAGGCGATGGCGGTGTCGTCGACCACTTCGCACGACAGCGCCTGCGCGCCGGCCAGCGTGAGCGCCGCAGCCAGGTAGGGACCGTTGGAGCTGTAGATCCGGCCGTCGACCAAGGGTTGGCGCGGATCCACCACCAGTTCCTTGCCGGTGCCGATCACCACCACACGCGGACGGCGCACCACCTCGGCCTCGGCCACCCCGATCGCGGCCAGCAGCATCAGCTGCGCCGGCCCCAGGCGCATGCCGGCGTCGAGTACGGTGGCGCCTTGCGCCACGTCCACGCCTGCATGGCGCACGTTCTGCCCCTCGCTGAGCTCGTCGCGCAGGCGGATGCGCAGCGGCGTGCCGTCCGGCGCGGAGGCAAGCAGCTCGGTGCGCTCCACCGCGACCACGGCATCCAGTCCGTCAGGCAGGCGCGCGCCGGTCATGATCTCCCAGGCGCCGCCCTCGGCACGGCAGGCCGCATCGCCGGCGGCCTGCGAACCGTGCACCGCGTGTTCGCTGCCGGCGTCGAGGGGTTCCGGGGCTGCCAGCGCGTAGCCGTCCATCGCGGCGTGGTCGAACGAGGGCAGCGCGATCGGGCTGCGCACCGGCGCGGCCAGCACGCGGCCCTGCGCGGCGCTCACGTCAAGCCTCTCGACGGGGAGACGCACGGTAACGGAGAGCAGCCGCTCGATGGCGTCGTGGTAGCGGATCATCGGCGCCACGCGCGCGACGGCATCAGGACGCGGCCGGCGTGGCGAGCGCCGCCACGCCGCCGGCCAGCGACCACGCATCGACGCCGCGTTGGCGCAGCGTGCGCGCCGCGTACGCGCTGCGCTTGCCGCTGGCGCACACCAGCAGCACGTGGCGATCGATACCGTCCAGCGAACAGGCGGCGATCTCGCCCGAAGGGATGCGCAGCGAGGTGACGTGCAGCGGCGCGGCCGCGATCTCGTCCGGCTCGCGCACGTCGATCACGGCAAACCCCGCGGCGATGGCCTCGTCCAGATGGTGGAAGTGCCGCTCAATGTCGCCCCCAGCCTGCGCCTGCTCCAGCGCACGGCGGGCCACCGCCACGCAGCCGCCGTGCAACGCGCAGCCGCTCGCCGCGTCGATCGGCAGGCGCTGGCTGGTGCCGTCGAGCAGGTTGACCAGCTGCAGCGCGTGGTCGGCCGGTCGCGGCAGGCCGAGCAGCAGCTTCAGTGCCTCCATCGCCTGCATCGTGCCGAGCACGCCGGGCACCGGCCCGAGCACGCCCGATTCCACGCAGGTACCGGCCAGGCCGGGCGCTGGCGGTTCGGGCCACAGGCAGCGCAGGCAGGGTTCGCCGGGCAGCGCGGTGACCACCTGCAGCTGGCCTTCGTACTGGTAGACGCTGGCCAGCACCAGCGGGGTGCCGGTGAGCACTGCGGCATCACTGGCGAGGTAGCGGCTGGCCAGGTCGTCGGTGCATTCGATCACCAGGTCGTACTGCGCGAACATGTCGATGACGGTGTCCGCGGTGAGCGGCTCGGTATACGTCTGCACCTGCACCGCCGGGTTGAGCGCGGCGACGCGGCGCGCGGCCAGGTCGACCTTGCGCCGGCCGACGTCGCGGGCGTCGTACATCACCTGGCGATGCAGGTTGCTGGCGTCGAGCACGTCGTGGTCGACGATGCCCAGCGTGCCCACGCCGGCACCGGCGAGGTAGCCGATCACCGGCACGCCGAGACCGCCGGCGCCGATCACCAGCACGCGCGAGGCGGCGAGTTTTGCCTGGCCGGACTCGCCGACGTCGCGCAGGCGGGTCTGGCGGGAATAGTCGGGGGTGAAGGGTTTTTGCCCGTCGCGCTTTTGCTCGTTGTGCTTTTGCTCGTCGCGCTTTTGCCCGTCATCCCAGCGCAGGCTGGGATCCAGTGACTTCGTGTCGGCACCAAGGCGCTGGACCCCAGCGTCCGCTGGGGTGACGGTGGTGGAGTGTTCGTCCGCGTGGTGGTGCTCGTGCGTGTGCGCATGGCCGTGGTGCTGGCCGTGCAGATGCGGCGCCTCCATCTCGTGCGCGCGCTCGGTGTGCGAGCAGGCGACCCAGGCGGTGTCGCCTTCCAGGTAATGCTCCTTCTTCCAGATCGGCAGGCGGTGCTTGATCTCGTCGATGATGTAGCGGCAGGCGCGGAACGCCTCGTCGCGGTGCGGGGCGGAAACGCCGATCCACACGGCGAGGTCGCCGATCCTCAGGTCGCCCACGCGATGCACCGCGCTGGCGGCCAGCACGCCGTAGCGTTCGGCGGCCTCGGCCAGGATGCGCTCGCCCTCGGCGATCGCCAGCTCGGTGTAGGCCTCGTACTCCAGGCCGCTCACTTCGCGGCCCTCGTTGTTGTTGCGCACCCAGCCCTCGAACGCGCAGAAGCCGCCGCTGCCGGGATGCTTGAGCTCCTCGCGCAGCTGCGCGAGGTTGGCCGGTGCCGCGGTGAGATCGAAGCGCATCATCCGCCGGCCACCGGTGGGATGAACACGACCGTGTCGCCCTCGGCGAGCGCGCGGTTCCAGTCGCTGAACTGGGTGTTGACCGCCACCTTCAGCGCGTCGACCGGCAGCGAGAAGCCGTGGCGCGCGCGCAGCTCGTCGTAAAGATCGCGCAGGGTGACCGCGGCGGTGCTCACCTGCTCGGCGCTGGTGCCGGCCTGTTCGCGCAGCTGCGCGTAGTACTGCAGGTTCACGCGGGTCATGGCTGCGACTCCAGCTGGCGCTGCATCAGGGCGAATTCCTCGGGGGTGTTGATGTTGTCCAGCGCCTCGCCCGGCGCGGGCAGCAGCACGATGTCGGACTGGATCAGCGCCTTGCGCGGGCAATAGCTGCCGGCATCAAAGCGGGCTTTCAGTCGCGCGTGGCTGGACGGCTCCCACAGCGCGCACAGCGGCTCGGGCAGGCCGTCGAAGCGGCTGGTGAAGACGGTGGCGTCCTTGGCCGGATCGCGCGCGGCGATCAGGGTGCGCAGGGTGGCTTCGTCCAGTCGCGGCAGGTCGCAGGCGATCACCAGCCAGGCCGCCTCGGGGTACGCGTCCTGCGCCGAGAGAATGCCCGCCGCCGGCCCGACCGCGTCGTAGCTGTCCACCAGCTGCGGCAGCTGCGCGCGCAGCGGATCGTCGCGCTGCGTCTCGCGCACCGAGACGAAGGCACGCTCGGTGACCGCCGACAGCACGCGCCACGCGCGCAGCAGCTGCGGTTCGCCGGCGTAGCTGAGCTGCGCCTTGTCGCGCTGCATGCGCTGGCTGGCGCCACCGGAGAGCAGCAGGCCATAGATCGGCGCGGTGCTCATGCGCCGGCCTGCCGGAAATCGAGGTCGCTCTTGCCGCCGGTCTTGCCGAGCAGGCGCACCTCGGCGATGACGATGTCGTGCGACATCGCCTTGCACATGTCGTACAGGGTAAGCGCGGCCACGCTGGCGCCGGTGAGCGCCTCCATCTCCACCCCGGTGCGGCCTTCGCAGGACACGGTGCAGGTGATGCGCGCCTCGACGCCTTCCATCGCGATGTCGATGTGGCACTTGTCCAGCGCCAGCGGATGGCACAGCGGGATCAGTTGCGCGGTGGCCTTGGCGCCCATCACGCCGGCGATGTTGGCCACGGTGAGCACCGCGCCCTTGGGCGTGACGTAGCCCGCATCGTGCAGCTGCGCGGCGACCTCGGCGGGAAACACCACGCGCGCCTGCGCCTGCGCCGTGCGCCGGGTGACGGCCTTGCCGCCGACGTCGACCATCTGCGGCTGGCGGGCGTCGTCGAGGTGGGTGAGTTTGCTGGAGGCAGGGGACATGGAATTCCGTCGGGCGGCTCAGCCGCCGATGTAGTGCATTTCGATCTTCGGACGCGAGCGCTGGCGGCGCTCCTCGCGCTCCTCGCTGTAGCGGTCGCTGCGGCGCAGCCACACCTGGCGCAGGCGTTCGCGCACGGCATCGTCGCTGCTGCCGTCACGCAGCGCGGAGCGCAGGTCGGTGCCCTGCGCGGCGAACAGGCAGGTGTACAGCGTGCCTTCGGAGGACAGCCGGGCGCGCGAGCAGTCGCCGCAGAACGGCTGGCTCACCGAGGAGATCACGCCGATCTCGCCCTGCCCGTCGCGGAAGCGGAAACGCGTGGCCACCTCGCCCTCGTACTTGGGCGGCAGCGCATCCAGCGGCCAGCGGGCGTGGATGGCGGCGATCAGCTCGGCCGAGGGCACCACCGCGTCGCGGTTCCAGTCGTTGCGGTTGCCCACGTCCATGTATTCGATCAGTCGGGGGATGATGCCGGTGCCGCGGAAGCGCTCGATGAGATCGAGCACGCTGTGTTCGTTCACGCCGCGCTGCACGACGGTGTTGAGCTTGATGCCCTGCGGGAAGCCGACCGCCTGCGCCGCCTCGATGCCGCCGAGCACATCGTCCAGTGCGCCGCGGCCGCCGCTCATGCGGTGGAACAGCGCGGGGTCGAGGGTGTCCAGGCTCACGGTGACGCGATCCAGCCCGGCGTCGCGCAGATCCTGCGCATGGCGCGCCAGCAGCACGCCGTTGGTGGTCATCGCCAAGTCGCTGATACCGGGGATGCGCCGCAGCCGCGCCACCAGTTCGGCCAGCTTCGGCCGCAGCAGCGGCTCGCCGCCGGTGAGGCGCAGCTTGCCCACGCCCAGCGAGGCGGCGAGGCGGCAGATGCGCTCGATCTCGTCGAAGCTCAGCCGTTCGTCGTTGCGCAGGAAGCTGAAGTGCTCGCCGTAGGTGGACTCCGGCATGCAGTACGGGCAGCGAAAATTGCAGCGATCCATCACCGAGATGCGCAGGTCGTGCAGCGGCCGGCCGCGCTGATCCAGGGGCGGCGCGTCCAGCGGCGGCGCCTCGGTGGCAATTTCGGTGATGGCGTGCGGATCGGTCATGTCACCAGCGGTAGAGGGTGGCTACGGTGCCGGCCGACGCGGCGTGCTCGGACGGTGCCAGCTCCACCACGCCATCGGTATGCGGCAGGGCGGAGAAATCGCCCGAGGTGGGCGCCGGCACCGGCGTCGCCAAAGCGCGACCGGCATCGTCATGATGCACCCGCACGGGTACAAAACAGGTCAAGGTCGGGCTGGTGCCGGCCGGGGCGGCGAGCACCACGTGCTCGACCGGCCGCGCCGTCAATCCCATCGCCTGCTCCAGCGCCGGCAGCAGGTAGCGCACGGCGCATACCAGCGCCGAGACGGGGTTGCCCGGCAGCGCGAACACCACCTGCCCCTGCGGCCCGATGCCGAACCACATCGGCTTGCCCGGCCGCTGGGCGATGCGATACAGCACCTTGTTGACGCCCAGCGCGCGCAGCGCCTCGGGCACGAAGTCGCGCTGGCCCACCGACACGCCGCCGGACAGCACCAGCACCTGGCAGCTGGCGAGCAGTTCGCCGAGCCGTTCGGTGGTGGCGGCGAGGTCGTCGGGCACGCGGGTCAGCCGCACATCGACGAAGCCGCGATCGCGCAGGGCCGCGGCCAGCGCGCGGTCGTTGGAGCGGCGAATCTGCCCGTCGGCCAGCGGCTGCTGCTCCACCTCGGCCAGCTCGTCGCCGGTGGCGATGATGGCGACCTGCGGCACCGCGGCCACCTCGACCGCGGCCACGCCGTTGGCGGCGAGCACGGCCAGTTCCGGCGCGCGCAGGCGCACGCCCGGGGCGAGCAGCGGATCGCCTTCGCGGCAATCGGAGCCGCGCGGATGGACGAACTGGCGCGTCGTCGGCACCCAGCCGTCGGCCAGCCGGACCTGATCGCCCTCGCGCACGATCTGCTCGATCGGCACCACGCAGTCGCAGCCCTGCGGCAACATGGCGCCGGTGGTCACCTCGATGCAGCCGGTCGGATCGGCCAGCACCTGACCGGCCATGCCGGCCATCTGGCGACCGGTCACATGGAATTGACGCCATGCGGCATCCGCCAGCGTGATCGCGATGCCGTCCATCATCACGCGGTCGAACGGCGGCTGGTCGCGCTCGGCCAGCACGCGCTGGCGCAACACGCGGCCGGCCGCCGCGTCCAGCGGCACGTGCTCGGTCGCGAACAGCGGCAGGCTGGCGCGAATCCGCCGCTCGGCTTCGGTGACGCTGGGAAGTTCGCTCATGGGGTGGGAAAACCGTCCGTGCACGGCAACGACGCCTAGGAGCGTGGGCCGTAGAAGCCATTCGGGCTGTAAAGCTCTTCGCCGCGAACGTTTCTATGACCTACGCCCCTCGCCGCGTCTGGAGAGGAAAGCATGGGGCCAGCGGGAAACGTTGACAACCGCGGCCATGGTCGAAAAGCGCGGCGCAAGCGCCTGTGGCAAGCCATTCGCCGCCACCGGCAAGGCGGTTGCGCAACCACCGCCTGCGCGATGCCGCAGGGGCGTGGAGGCACCGCAGCGGCTCGCTATGATGGCGCGATGAACCAGCCCCCCGCCCCCGCCGATTCCGCGCCCGGTGACGACGCACTCGGTTGCGTCCGGCGGCAGATCACCCGCTGGCGGCGCGGCACCATGGAGGCTGCCGGCGACTGGGTGGCCGAGGAGCAGCCGATCGCGATGACCTATAACGGCCGCTCCTTCGCCGTGATGATGGCCACGCCGCATGACCTGGAGGACTTCGCGCTGGGCTTTTCGCTCAGCGAGGGATTGATCCGCACGCCGGCCGACCTGCTCGACCTGCAGGTACGCCCGCTGCTGGAAGGCACCGAGCTGGCCATGACCGTGGCCGCCGACGCCCACGGCGCGCACCTGGATGCCGACGGCCAGCGCCTGCTGCCCGGGCGCAGCGGCTGCGGCATCTGCGGCACGCGCCAACTGGAGAACGCGGTGCGCCAGCCCGGCCGGGTGCACGGCGACGTCGGCCTGACCCACGCCGGACTGGAGCGCGCGCTTGCCGGCCTCCAGCAGTGCCAGCCGATGAATGCCGCCACCGGCGCCGTGCATGCGGCGGCCTGGGCGACGGCGAAGGGCGAGATTGCGCTGGTGCGCGAAGACGTCGGTCGCCACAACGCGCTGGACAAGCTGGTCGGCGCGCTGCATCGCGACGGCATCGATCCGGCGTCCGGGTTTGCGCTGGTCACCAGTCGCGCCAGCTACGAGATGGTGACCAAGGCGGCCAGCGCCGGCGTCACCGTGCTGGCCGCCATTTCCGCGCCGACCGCGCTGGCGATCGAGCTGGCCAGAAGCGCCGGGCTCACCCTGGTCGGCTTCGCCCGCCCCGGCAGCCACAACGTCTACACCCACCCCGAGCGCCTGCATGCCGGGAGCGGCCGATGAGCGCCCAGGCGCAGAACTCCGCCGATAGCCGGTTGCGCGATTTCGTCGACGCCCATCCGCGGCTGTTCGTGCTCACCGGGGCCGGCATCAGCACCGACTCGGGGATTCCCGACTACCGCGACCGCGCCGGCCAGTGGAAGCGCACGCCGCCGGTGACCTACCAGGCCTTCATGCACGAGCTGGCCACACGGCAGCGCTACTGGGCGCGCAGCCTGGTCGGCTGGCGCCGCTTCGGCCGCGCCGCGCCGAACGCCACGCATCGCGCGCTGGCCGCGCTGGAGCAGCGCGGCCAGGTGGAGCTGCTGGTCACCCAGAACGTCGATCGCCTGCACCAGCAAGCCGGCAGCTTGCGCGTGGTGGACCTGCACGGCCGCCTCGACGAAGTGCGCTGCATGGCCTGCGACTGGCGCCAGGGCCGGCACGATTTCCAGCGCGAGCTGGTGATGCGCAACGCGGACTGGGCGCATCTGAATGCCGCCGACGCCCCCGACGGCGATGCCGAGCTGGACGGCCACGACTTCGCCCGCTTCGACGTGCCGCCCTGCCCGGCCTGCGGCGGCATCGTGAAGCCGGACGTGGTGTTCTTCGGCGAAAACGTGCCGCGCGACCGCGTGGATGCAGCCACCCGCGCATGGTCCGAAGCGGACGCCGTGCTGGTGGTCGGCTCCTCGCTGATGGTGTTTTCCGGTTATCGCTTCGTCGCCGCGGCGGCCAGGACCGGCAAGCCGGTGGCGACGGTGAACCTGGGCGTGACGCGGGCCGATCCGCTGGTCACGCTGAAGATCGACGCGCCGTGCGCCGGGGCGCTGGCGTTTTTGCTCGAACGCTGACGCGGCTTCAGAACACATCGTTGACGAGACGGCCGATGCCTTCGATCTCGATCGCCACCTCGTTGCCGCGCTGCAGGAAGCGCGGCGGGTCGAAACCGGCCCCCACGCCCTCGGGCGTGCCGGTGGCGATGATGTCGCCGGGCTGCAGCGTGATGCCCGCGGAAATCGTGGCGATCAGCGTGGGGATGTCGAAGATCAGGTCGCGCGTGTTGGCCTGCTGGCGCAGTTCGTCGTTGACCCAGCAGCGCACGTCCAGCGCGGCGGGATCGAGCTCGTCGGCGGTCACCAGCATCGGCCCCATCGGACAGAACGTGTCGAACGACTTGCCCAGGAACCACTGCCCGTGGCGCTGCTGCCAGTCGCGCGCGGTGACATCGTTGACGATGGTGTAGCCGAACACGTGCGACATCGCCTGCTCGCGACGGATGCCGCGTCCGGGCCGCCCGATCACCACCGCCAGCTCGGCCTCGTAGTCCAGCGCATTGCTGAGGCTTTCCGGATAAAGGATGGTGTCGCGGTCGCCAATCACCGACTCGGGCACCTTGGTGAACACCACCGGATGTTCCGGCACCGCGGCCGTGGACGGGCTGTCGAAGCCGCTGCGCGCGAACTCCTCGGCATGGCGTCGGTAATTCTTGCCCACGCAGAAGATGTTGCGCGCGGGTCGCGGAATCGGCGCAAGCAGATCCACCTCCACCTGCGGGATCGCCGGGCGCATCACGCTGGGAGTGACCGCCTCCAGCCCTTCGCGAATTACCGTGAGCATGTCGGGAATGGGGCGGCCGTCGATCGTGTCCAACGGCCGGATGCGTGTACTGCGCAGGTCGAGCACGCCCACGCCGGCCATGCCGTGATGCAGGTAGGTGACGAGTCGCATGGCGCTCCCGGCTTCGGCAAAGGAAGGGACTCGTTGCCAGCGCGTCCTTGGCACGAGAATGTGAATTCGATCACATTTTCCGGCGGAACGGGGATCCCGCCGGAAAATTTCCCGGACGTCAGCGCCGTGCGCGGAAGAAGTCGCGCAGCAACTCCGCCGAGGCCTCCGCCAGCAGGCCGCCCTGCACCGCGATGCGGTGGTTGTGCCGCGGGTCGATCAGCGTGTCGAACACGCTGCCGGCGGCGCCGGTCTTGGGATCGGCGGCGGCGTACACCACCCGTGCGATCCGCGCATGCACCAGCGCCATCGCGCACATCGCGCAGGGTTCCAGTGTCACGTAGAGCGTGGCGCCGGCGATGCGGTAGTTCGCCAGTTTCTCGCCCGCCGCCCGCAACGCCATGATTTCGGCATGGGCGGTGGGGTCGTGCAGGGTGATGTTGCGGTTCCAGCCCAGGCCGACGATCTCGCCATCGAGCACCAGCACGGCGCCCACCGGCACCTCGCCCTCGGCGTCGCGGGCGTGCTCGGCCAGCTGCAGGGCGCGCCGCATGTGGGCCACGTCGGCCTCGCTGAAAACAGGCGCCTCCTCGGGGATTGCTTCTGTTGTCATATCAGTTACTTACGCCATGTTCGTGAGAAACGGGCCAGCGCAGACATCCAGCAACGTCCGCGCAAGCCCTTGTTTTTCCTCACTCCCACTCGATCGTGGCCGGCGGTTTGCCACTTATGTCATAAACTACCCGAGAAATGCCACGCAACTCATTGATAATACGATTGGATACCTTGCCAAGAAACTCGTACGGCAGGTGCGCCCAATGCGCCGTCATGAAGTCGATGGTTTCCACCGCGCGCAGCGCGATCACCCATTCGTAGGCGCGGGCATCGCCCACCACACCCACCGATTTCACCGGCAGGAACACGGCGAAGGCCTGGCTGGTGGTGTCGTAAAGATCCCACGCGCGCAGTTCCTCGATGAAGATGGCATCGGCGCGCGCCAGCAGCTCGGCGTATTCGGGCCTCACCTCGCCCAGGATGCGCACGCCCAGCCCGGGGCCGGGGAACGGATGGCGGTAGACCATGGCGCGCGGCAGGCCGAGTTCGACGCCGATGCGGCGGACCTCGTCCTTGAACAGCTCGCGCAGCGGCTCGACCAGCTTGAGCTTCATGTGCGCCGGCAGGCCGCCCACGTTGTGGTGGCTCTTGATCACGTGCGCCTTGCCGGTCTTGCTGCCGGCGGACTCGATCACGTCGGGGTAGATGGTGCCCTGCGCCAGCCACTTCACGTTGCCGCCGCCGGCGATGATCTTCTCCGACTCCTCGTCGAAGATCTCCACAAACAGGCCGCCGATGATCTTGCGCTTGGCCTCCGGGTCGCTCACGCCGGCCAGCGCGGCGAAATAGCGCTCGGCCGCGTTCACGCGGATCACCTTGATGCCCATGCCGCCCTTCTCGGCCTCGGCGGCGAACATCGCCATCACCTGGTCGCCTTCCTGCCAGCGCAGCAGGCCGGTGTCTACGAACACGCAGGTCAGCCGGTCGCCGATCGCCCGATGCAGCAGCGCCGCCACCACCGAGGAATCCACGCCGCCGGACAGGCCCAGCAGCACGTGGTCGTCGCCCACCTGCCCGCGCACGCGGGCGATCTGGTCCTCGATGATGTTGGCCGCGGTCCACAGCGTGGCGCAGCCGCAGATCTCGGTGATGAAGCGCTTGAGCAGCGCACTGCCCTGCCTGGTATGGGTGACCTCGGGGTGGAACTGCACGCCGTACCAGCGCTTTTCCTCGTTCTCCATCACCGCGACCGGGATGCGATCGGTGCTGCCGGTGACGACGAAGCCGGGCGGTGCCTTGGCGACGTGGTCGCCGTGGCTCATCCACACGTCGAGCCGATGGCTGTCGGCGTGGTCGCTCAGTCCCGCGAACAGGCGGCTGTGCGCGGTGATGTCGACTTCGGCGTGGCCAAACTCGCGTGCGTCGGCCGCCTCGGTGGCGCCGCCCAGCTGCACGGCCATCGTCTGCATGCCGTAGCAGATGCCGAGGATCGGCAGGCCCGAGTCGAACACCTGCTGCGGCGCGGTGGGCGCGCCTTCCAGCGTGGTCGATTCGGGACCGCCGGACAGGATGATGCCCTTGGGCGCGAACGCGGCGATCTCGGTTGGATCGTGGTCCCACGCCCAAATCTCGCAGTACACGCCCAGCTCGCGCACGCGGCGGGCGATCAGCTGGGTGTACTGCGCGCCGAAGTCGAGGATGAGGATCTTGTCGCTGTGGATGTCGGTCATGGCGGCTCGTATCTCCCGCTCCCCGACTCAGCCTTTACGCTCCCTCTCCCCTGGCGCAGCCGGGGGAGAGGGTCGGGGTGAGGGGGTGCTTTGGGCGTTTGGCATGTAGCGAGAGGCGAGCGAGAAGCGAAAAGCGAAAAGCCTCCCCCTCACCCAACCCTCTCCCCCGGCGCGGCCGGGGGAGAGGGCTCAAGCGTGCGGCATCAGGAATTGAGCCGGTAGTTCGGCGCTTCCTTGGTGATCTGGATGTCGTGTGGGTGCGCCTCGGTGACGCCGGCGCCGGTCACCTTGACGAACTGCGCGTTGGCGCGCACGTCCTCGACGGTGGCCGCGCCGAGGTAGCCCATCGAGGCACGCAGGCCGCCGATCAGCTGGTGGATGATGTTGCGCAGCGGCCCGCGGTACGGCACGCGGCCCTCGATGCCTTCGGGCACCAGCTTGTCGGCGTCGGCCTCGTCCTGGAAGTAGCGGTCCCTGGAGCCCAGCGCCATCGCGCCGAGCGACCCCATGCCGCGGTAGCTCTTGTACGAGCGGCCCTGGAACAGCTCGACCTCGCCCGGGGATTCCTCGGTGCCGGCGAACATCGAGCCGAGCATCACGCTGGAGGCGCCGGCGGCCAGCGCCTTGGGAATGTCGCCGGAATAGCGGATGCCGCCATCGGCGATCAACGGGATCTCGTCCTTCAGCGCGGCGGCGACCAGGTCGATCGCGGTGATCTGCGGCACGCCCACGCCGGCCACCACGCGGGTGGTGCAGATCGAGCCCGGACCCACGCCCACCTTCACCGCGTCCACGCCGGCGTGCAGCAGCGCGCGCGCCGCTTCGCCGGTGACGATGTTGCCGGCGATCACCTGCAGCTTCGGATAGGT
The DNA here is from genome assembly GCF_049445995.1 of Dyella sp. KRB-257. Classification (NCBI taxonomy): domain Bacteria; kingdom Pseudomonadati; phylum Pseudomonadota; class Gammaproteobacteria; order Lysobacterales; family Rhodanobacteraceae; genus Dyella; species Dyella sp. KRB-257. The sequence goes on from NZ_JBMSDZ010000025.1 coordinate 20,745, forward strand.
CTTCTTGACCCACGCGGCGCGCTCGATCACGCCCTGCGCGTGGCCGTGCGCGGTGTCGACCACCAGCACGTCCACGCCGGCATCGACCAGCATCGCCACGCGCTGCTCGGTATCGCCGCCGACGCCGACCGCGGCGCCCACCAGCAGCGCTTCGTTGCGATCCTTGGCGGCGTGCGGGTTGTCGCGCGCCTTCTGGATGTCCTTGACGGTGATCAGCCCGCGCAGCTGGAAGTCGTCGTTGACCACCAGCACCTTCTCGATGCGGTGCCTGTGCAGCAACTGCAGCACCTCGTCCTGGCTGGCGCCTTCCTTCACCGTGACCAGCTTGTCCTGGCGGGTCATGATGTTGCGCACCGGGTCGTCGTGCTTGCGCTCGAAGCGCAGGTCGCGACTGGTGACGATGCCGACCAGCTTCTCGCCGTCGACCACCGGCACGCCGGAGATGTTGTGCGCGTGGGTGAGGCGCAGCACGTCGCGGATCGAGGTATCCGGACCGACGGTGATCGGGCTGCGGATGACGCCGGCCTCGAACTTCTTCACCAGGCGCACTTCGGCGGCCTGCTGCTCGGCGGTCATGTTCTTGTGGATGATGCCGATGCCGCCGCACTGGGCCATGGTGATGGCGAGGCGGGCTTCGGTGACCGTGTCCATGGCGGCGGACACGATGGGGATGTTCAGGCGCAGGTCGCGGGTGAGCCGGGTGGATGTATCCACATCGCGCGGCAGGATGACCGAATGGGCCGGAACGAGGTAGACGTCGTCGTAGGTCAGGGCCTCGGCGAGGATGCGCATGGAAAGGGTTCCCGGCAAAGAGGGAATTATACGCGCCTGCCTCGCCCTCTCGCCAGATGTTGCAGTGCGGCTGGATGCCGCCCGCCAGGACCCGGGGTCATCCCCGGGTGCCTGCCTCGGCCGCTTCCAGGGTATTTTCCATCAGCGTGGCGACGGTCATCGGGCCGACGCCGCCGGGTACCGGGGTGATCCAGCTGGCGCGTTCGGCCGCGGGAGCGAACTCGACGTCGCCCACCAGCCGGCCATCGTCCAGCCGGTTGATGCCCACGTCGATCACCACCGCGTCCGGCTTGATCCACTCGCCCTTGACCAGCCCCGGCTTGCCGACCGCCACGATCACGATGTCGGCCTGCCGCACGAAGCCTTCCAGGCCGCGGGTGAAGCGGTGGCAGCAGGTGGTGGTGCAGCCGGCGATCAACAGCTCCAGCGCCAGCGGCCGGCCGACGTGGTTGGACACGCCCACCACCACCGCATGCTGGCCGCGCACCGGGCGATCGGTGTGACCGAGCAAAGTCATCACGCCCTTGGGCGTGCACGGGCGCAGGCCGAAGCGGCGCAGCGCGAGGCGGCCGACGTTCACCGCCTGGAAACCATCCACGTCCTTGAGCGGATCGATGCGGTCGACCAGCGCGTCCTCGTCGATGTGCGGCGGCAGCGGCGACTGCACCAGGATGCCGTGCACCTCGGGATCGGCGTTGAGCCGGTCGATCAGGGCGAACAGTTCGTCCTGCGTGGTGGTCGAGGGCAGGTCGAAGCCGAACGAGCGGAAGCCGATCTGCTGGCAGGCCTTGCGCTTGTTGCGCACGTAGACCGAGGAAGCGGCGTCGTCGCCCACCAGCACCACCGCCAGACCCGGCGCGGCCAGCCCGGCCGCCTGACGCTCGGCCACCCGCCGGGCGATGCGCTCCAGCAGTTCCTGCGCGATGCGTTTGCCGTCGAGGATGCGTGCGCTCATGGTTGTGCCCTGCCAATCCAGCCGCGCATTATCGGCGCTCGCCGTTCACCGCACAAATCCGATGCACGCCACGATGCACGCCATGCCCTGCCTTGAATCGACCGAACTCGCCGATACGGGCATGGTGCTGCGCCCGTGGCGGCACGACTACGCTGCCGCGATGCACGACGCGGTGCGCGAATCGATGGGCAGCCTGAACGCCTGGCTGCCCTGGTGCCACGCGGAGTACGGCCTGGCCGATGCACAGGCGCGCATCGAGGTGTGTCGCGCGCATTGGCGGCGCGGCGAGCTGTTCTCTTTCGCCATCCAGGACGCCGAGGGCCGCCTGCTCGGCAGCGTCGGCCTGAGCCAGCTGAACCGGTTGCACCGCAGCGCCAATGCCGGTTACTGGGTGCGTGCCTCGGCGCAAGGACAGGGCCTGGCGGCGCGCGCGCTGGTGCTTGTCGCGCGCTTCGGCTTCGAGCGACTGGGGCTGATCCGGGTCGAGATCGTCGCCGAGCCGGGCAACCTCGCCAGCCGGCGGACGGCCGAGCGGGCCGGCGCCCGCTTCGAGGTGATTGCCCGCAACAGGATCTGGTCGCGCGACCGACCGACCGACGCCGCGGTCTACAGCCTCGTGCCCGACGACCTGACGCCACCGTGAAAAGACGCCTCAGCGGCGCTTCTTCATCTCACGGATCATGCGCTGGCGCTTGCGCAGCTGCGCCTCGGTGAGCACGTTCTTCTTGCCGGCGTAGGGATTCTCGCCGTCGCGGAAGTCGATGCGGATCGGCGTGCCTTCGAGCTTGAAGCGCTTGCGGAAGAACCCTTCCAGATAACGCCGGTAGGCCGGTGCGATGTGCTTGGTGCGGCTGCCGTGGATCACGATGGTCGGCGGATTGCTGCCACCCGGATGGGCAAAGCGCAGCTTCGGCGCGTGCCCGCGCACCAGCGGCGGCTGGTAGCTCTCGTAGGCCTTTTCCAGCGCCTTGGTCAGCTCGGACGAGCCCAGTTCGCGCGTCGCCGCAGCATGCGCGCGCACCACGGCACGCATCAGCTCGCGCAGGCCCGAACCGTGCAGGGCGGAGATGAACACCGTCTTGGCCCAGTCGACGAACACCAGCCGGCGCTCCAGCGCACGCTGGCACTGCTCGCGCTGGTAGGCGTCCATGCCATCCCACTTGTTGACGGCAATCACCAGCGCCCGGCCCTCGTCCATCGCCGCACCGATCAGGGTGAGATCCTGGTCGGCGAGGTTTTCGCGCGCATCGATCAGCACCACTACCACCTGGGCGGCGGCCATCGACTGCAGCGTCTTGATCACGCTGAACTTCTCCAGCGCCTCCTCGACGCGGGCCTTGCGCCGCACGCCGGCGGTGTCGATCAGCGTGTAGCGCCTGCCGTCGCGCTCCAGCGGCACGCGGATCGGATCGCGGGTGGTGCCGGCCACGTCGGAGACGATCAGCCGCTCCTCGCCGAGCAGGCGATTGATCAGGGTCGACTTGCCCGCGTTCGGGCGGCCGACGATGGCCACGCGGATGCTGCCGGATTCGCCCTCGTCCAGCGCATCGGATTCCTCCGGCGGCAGCAGCGGCAGCACGGTGGCGATCAGCTCGTCGGTGCCGCGGTTGTGCGCGGCCGACAACGGCAGCGTGGCGTGGATGCCGAACACCGAGAACTCCGCCATCGCGGTGTCCAGGTCCAGCCCGTCGGTCTTGTTGACGGCGGCGATGACCGGCTTGCCGCTGCGGCGCAGCTCGCCGAGGATCACGTGATCCTGCGGCAGCAGTCCGTCGCGCGCATCGACCATGAACACGATGACCTGCGCCTCGTCGATCGCCAGGCGCACCTGACGTGCGGTGAGCACGTCGAGCGCGTCCTCGGCACCCGACAGGCCGCCGGTATCCACCACCACGAAGGGCCGCTCGCCGCTGCGGCAGACGCCGTAGTGACGGTCGCGCGTGACGCCCGGCATGTCGGCGACCAGCGCGTCGCGACTGCGGGTGAGCACGTTGAACAGGGTCGATTTACCGACGTTGGGACGGCCAACCAGGGCGACGACGGGCAACATGATGGAGCACCTGGATTCCTATGGGCGGGTAGCCCGCGCCGGAATCGGTTTGCGCGCAAGAAAAAAGAGGCGGCAGTGTAAGGCAAGACCCCGCCGGGACGCTTGATGCCTCCCACGCTCCTAATGTCCGGTCCGACGACAAGGCCGGACCGGACCGATCAACGCATCGACAGACGATAGGCGCCGATGTGCCCCTTGATGTCCTCGACGTACACGGTGTCGCCGATCACCACCGGCTGAGCGCGGATGGCTTTCCGGGACAGGCGCTCACGCGCGGCCAGTGCGCCGTCGCCGGCCTGCAGCCAGTGCACGTAGCCTTCGATGTCGCCCACCACGACATAGTTGCCCTGCACCGCCGGGCTGGTCAGCCAGCGGTACTTCAGCGCGTCGTTCTTCCACTGGTCGGCGCCGCCGCTCTTGTCGAACGCCCACACCTGCGATTCGTCGTTCACCGCGTAGACCATGTTGCCGGCCACGTCCGGCGAGCCGAAGCTGGAGAACTCGCGACTCCACAGCGGGCGGCCGCTGGGGCCGTCGATCGCCTCCAGCGTGCCGTGATAAGCCGTGCTGTAGAGCGTGGTGCCATCGAGCACGACGGCGCCATCGGCGTCATTCAGGCGTTCGATGTCGGTGCGCCCTTCGCCGCTGGCCAGGCGCTGCTCCCAAAGCTTGTCCCCGGTGTCCTGGCGCAGCGCAACGAGCCTGCCGTCGTCACTGCCGAAGAACACCACGCCGTTCGCCGCCAGCAGCGGACCGTTGCCGCGCACGCTCAGCAGCGGCACGTTGCCCTGGTCGTAGACCCAGCGGCGATCGCCACTGGTGCGATCCAGGCCGTAGACGCGGCCGTCCTGGGTACGAACCAGCACCAGGTCGCCGACGATCACCGGTGCGGTGATCACCTCGGACTTGAGGTTGGCCTGCCAGCGCGGCGAGCCATCCTTCGAGCTCATGCCGTAGACGTGGCCGTCGAGCGTGCCGACCGCCAGCAGGTCACCGGATACCGCCGGACCGCCCGCGTAGAAAGCATCCTTGCGCTTCTTGTCGCCCCAGCCGAACCAGCCGTGGGTGCTCGACTTCTTCGACCAGATCGTCTTGCCGCTGGTCGCATCGAACGCGGCGACTTCGCCGTCGGTGCTGGCGGCATACAGCACACCGGCCACCACCACCGGCCGCATGCGCACACCCGAATCGCCGGCACCGTCGCCGACGCGGGCGGTCCACAGCTCGGACACCTTGACGGTCGGCGTGAAATCCTTGGCCAGCGGCGTCGGCGGTTCGATATTGTCCTTTTTCTTGTTATGGCAGCCGGCCACGAGGGCCAGCGACGACAAGGCAATCAGCCATACGCATTTCTTCAGAACCGGTTTCATGCACCCTGCTTCCCGGCCGCAGCCAGATCATCGATTTTCAGCTGCAGGGAAGACCGCTGAGGTGCGTCCCCGCTCATGGCCGACAATGCCGACTGATACGCCTTGCGCGCGTCGTCGACCCTGCCTAGCTTGACCAGCACGTCGCCGCGTAGTTCCTCGCGCAGACCCTTGTACTGGTTGCCGGTCAGCTGGCCCAGCGTGGACAGCGCGTCCTCGCTCTTGCCCTGCGCGAACTGCACCTGCGCCACGCGCAACTGGATCAGCGACTTCAACGCAGGATCCTCGGCATGGGCAAGCGCCCAGTCGAGCGAGGCGCGCGCCTTGTCCAACTCCTTGGCCTCGACCTGGCGTCGCGCGCGTTCACTGACGGCGAACACCGCGTAGGTCGACTTGCCGAACTCGGCCTGCAGGCGATCGGTCAGCTGGTCCGCACTGGCGTCGTTGCCCACCGCCTCGGCCGACTGCAACTGCTGGTAGAGCTGGGCCGCCGCCGCCCGGTTGCTGGCCTGGTGGTTGCGCCACTGCTGCCAGCCGAAGATGCCGACCAGACCGATCGCGATGCCCACGACGATGGACACGCCGTTCTCGCGCAGCCACTTCTGCACGCGTTCGCTTTGTTCGTAGTCGTCGTATGCGTCAAATGCCATGCCATCACCGTTGGGGGACCAGCGTTCCATCTACGGAACCGGCCCCGGGATCGTTGCGGGAAAGCCGCGACACACGAAGTGCGCAGTCAATAGGGAAGCATAACCGAAAGCCGCCTCCGAACGGCAGCGCGCGCAGCCGCACGACCCTGCGCACGATGCCCGGAAATGGGCTCAGACGCTACGCGGGACGACCTTGCCGTCCTGCAGGTCAAGGCGGAAATGCGCCACGTTGGCGCGCCGATATGCATCCAGCGGCAGATCCTCGCCGTCGATGCTGACCTTGGCGCCGCTGGCATTGCCCAGGCGGACCTCCAGGGCCTGATCGCTGTGGTAGGTCTTCCGGCTACCCGCCGGCAGCAGACTGTATTCCAGTCGCGAACCGTCCGCCGCGATCACTTCCACCCAACTGGCCTGCGCCAGCGAGAGGCTAAGGGTGTGTCCGCCATCCATGCCGCCGTCCACTGCGATCATCGGCGCCGGCACGGCTGCCGGCTTGACTGGATCGATGCTCATGTTGGGCACCATGGAGGCAAGCAGCGGCTGGTCGTCGTCAGTGTGCGAAGGCACCGGATGGAGCGCGCCCGGCCTGGACGACGCGAGGTTTGCGGAAGCGGCGAGCGATGTGTTGACCGGCGACTCCTGTTGTGCCACCGGCGAGGCGTCGAGCGGGGCAAAATGGCTGATGTCGCGATCGAGCGTGCCGCGCACGCCCAGCCACACCACCGGCACGATGATCACCGCGGTCAGCACCAGGTAGGTTGCCGCCGTGGCATAGCGCTCCAGCAGATAGCGCGAGTGCGAAATGCCGCCGGTGGCCACCAACTGTGGTTCTTCCCGCCGGCGGATACGCGAGACCTCGGCCTGGATCAGCGCATCGTCCAGACCCAGGTGGCGGCCGTATTTGGTGATGTAGCTGGCCAGGTAGACCTGATAATCAATGCCGTCGTAGTGCCCACCTTCAAGCTGGCGCAGGAGCCGCGCCGGTAGCTTCAGCGCATGGCCGCATCCTTCCAGATCGAGACCTTGCGCCTCCCGCGCAGCGCGCAGGCGGCTACCGAAACTCGGCCCGGTGGCCGGTGGTGCGGGCGACACCGTCAAGTCCACCGGTGCGGGGACGGCGAGATGCTCCTGCTCGCGGGAATCCTGTCCGTGCAAAGAAGTTTGCTGGGTCATGGGCGGGCGGATTGATCGAGGGTGCGGGCCTGGTCCGAATCTGGAAATTGAGCGAGCAACCGCTGACGGTACGATTGGGCAGCGTCCGTGTTACCCAGGCGGGATTCAATCTGGTAGCCGAGCCGGTAGGCATCCGGCGAGGGCCGGCCGAGCGCGTCGAAGCGCTGCAGGAAGGCGCGTGCGCGAAACGCATCGCCCTCCCGGTAGAGCAGGGTGGCCAGCTGGAACAGCGTTTCGGGGTTGTTGGGATTTTTCTTCAGCGCTTCGCGGAAATCGGCCTGCGCGGCCGCGGCGTTGTTGCTCTTGAGCTGGCACACGCCGGCATTGGTGAGCGCCACGTCGGGGGTCTTGTAGAAGGGATCGGCTACCGCCTTGCGAAAATAGGCCTCGGCCTCCCGTGGCTTGCCGCTGCGGCAGAGAAAGGCACCCAGGTTGTTGTTCGGACCGCCTTTCTTCGGTTCGAGCGCCACGGCGCGGCGATAATGCAGCTCGGCATTGGGCAGATCGTTGATCCGCTCGTAGATTACGGCGATCACGGTGTGCGCCGGCGCATAGCTGTCGTCGAACTGCAGCGCCTTGGTGAGCTTCTCCATCGCGGTCTGAAGATCGCCGCTCTCAAGGTAATGCTGCCCGAGCTCGGTATGAATGCGGGCGGCATCCCTGGCCTGCTGCGCCTTGCTGGTTCGCGGCAGTTGATCCCCCGAGCCGTCCATGCCGCCGGATCGACTGCCGCCCGCACTGACGCACCCGGCCAGCAGTGCGCACAGCAACACCCCACCCCAACGATCAACCCGCATGGACAGCCCCCTGATCCAGACGTTTTTGGAATTCAGCCTGACGACGCGTTCGATCCAGCACCTGCCCCTTCAGCTGACCGCAGGCGGCATCGATGTCGTCGCCTCGGGTGCGCCGTAGCATCGTGAGAATGCCTGCATTGAGCAACTGCGTCTGGAAAGCCCGGATCGTATCGGCATCCGAGCGCTCAAAACGTGTCCCAGGAAACGGATTGAACGGTATCAGGTTCACCTTGCACGTGGGCAGGCGACGCATGAACCTGACCAGCTGCCGGGCGTGCTCGGGTTGATCGTTGACGCCCTTCATCAGGGTGTACTCGAAGGTGATCGAGGTGCGCGGCTTGCGTGCGAGCCAGCGCTGGCAGGCCGCTTCGAGCTCGGCCAGCGGATAGCGCTTGTTGAGCGGCACCAGTTCGGTGCGCAGCTCGTCGTTGGCCGCATGCAGCGACACCGCCAGCGAGGCGTCGATGGTCTCGGACAGCTTGTCGATCATCGGCACCAGGCCGGCGGTGGACAGCGTCACGCGCTTGGACGCCAGGCCGAAGCCGAGGTCGTCGCGCATCAGGCTCATTGCCTTCGCCACGTTGTCGAAGTTCAGCAACGGCTCACCCATGCCCATCATCACCACGTTGGTGATGCGGCGATTCTGGTGGGTGATGTTGCCGAGGTACTTGGCCGCCACCCACATCTGGCCGATGACTTCGGCCGTGGACAGGTTGCGGTTGAAGCCCTGCGTGGCGGTGGAGCAGAACTGGCAGTTGAGTCCGCAGCCGACCTGGGAGGACACGCACAGCGTGCCGCGGGTCGGCTCGGGGATGTACACCGCCTCGATGGCGTTGCCGCCATCCATGCCGAGCAGCCACTTGTGCGTACCGTCGGCGGCGGCCTTGTCGAACAAGGTCTTCGGTGGTCCGACGTAGCACGTGGCCTCGAGCTTGGCGCGCAGCGCCTTGCCCACGTCGGTCATCTTGGCGAAGTCGTCTTCCAGGTGGTGGTAGATCCACTTCATTACCTGCTCGGCGCGGTAGGGCTTCTCACCGATCTGCGTGAAGAAGTCACGCAGGCCCCGGCGATCGAAGTCGAGCAGATTGACCTTGCCGCCAGCGGCGTTCGGATCGGAAGGAAGTTGCACCACCTGGCTCACGGCATGCCTCAGCGCGGAAAGATTTCCGTCTCGGCGAAGAAATACGCGATCTCGGCCTTGGCGGTCTCGGTCGCATCGGAACCGTGCACGGCGTTGGCGTCGATCGACTCGGCGAAGTCGGCGCGGATCGTGCCCGGCTTGGCTTCCTTCGGATTGGTCGCGCCCATCAGGTCGCGATGCGCCAGCACGGCGTTCTCGCCCTGCAGCACGCTGATCATCACCGGGCCGGAGATCATGAACTCGACCAGCGCGTTGAAGAACGGGCGCTCCCTGTGCACGGCGTAGAAGCCCTCGGCCTCCTTGCGCGACAGGTGTTTCATCTTCGCAGCGATGACCTTCAGGCCCGCCTTCTCGAAGCGGGCGTAGATCTCGCCGACCACGTTCTTGGCGACGGCGTCGGGCTTGATAATGGAAAGGGTGCGCTCCAGCGCCATACAGGTCTGCTCCGGGATACGGGATGGGAATAGGTTCGGACCGGCAAAACCGGCGAATTGGGGCTAATTCCGACAAGGAATGCGGATTTAGCTCACGAAAGTTTGACAGATTCTAGCTCAATCGCAACCGGGCCGCTTCCGCCGCAAACGTTCGTTTGACGGCCCGGAAGCCTCCCGCGTATGCTCAAACGATCGTTTGATTCCTGCCCCGGCGGTGGACCTCTGTCTTGAACAATCCGAGCTCGACCAAGGAACGCATCCTCGCCGCCGCCGAGGCGCTGTTCGCCCGGCGCGGCTTCGACGGCGCTTCGCTGCGTCAGTTGACGGCCTCGGCCGGCGTCAACCTGGCCGCGGTGAACTACCACTTCGGCTCCAAGGAAAAGCTGATCGAGCAGGTGCTCAAGCGCAGACTCGATGCGCTCAATCAACACCGCCTGGCCGAACTGGGCAAGGTGGTCGGGCAACCCGGCACCACGCTGGAGGACGTGCTGGCCGCCTACATCCGGCCGGCGCTCGATCTGTCGCACGAGGACAACGGCTCGCTGTTCATGCGTGTGCTGGCGCGGGCCTTTGCCGAGCACGACGACACCCTGCGCCAGTTCCTGTCCGAGAACTACGGGCACGTCATGCGCCAGTTCACCGCCGAGTTCGCGCGCCTGCTGCCGCAGCTGGAGAAGGCCGAGCTGTACTGGCGCATCGATCTGGTCACCGGCGCCCTCACTCACGCGATGTCCGGCTTCGGCATGATCCAGCGCAAGGACAACGTCAGCGAGCAGCAGCACCGCGAGCAGACCGCCGCCCACCTGATCCGCTTCGCCGTCGCCGGCCTGAGTCACCCCTGATGCCTTTCACCGGGCCGCTGCGGCGGTCCTGTCGTGTCTATTGATGTTACTTGCCGAGTCCGATCCTTCGAGTTCGACCTTATGGAGAAGCCAATGACTGCTGCACCAACCTCCTCATCCGCGCTGCGCATTCGCAAGGCCGCGGTGCTGGGCGCCGGCGTGATGGGCGCGCAGATCGCCGCCCACCTCACCAACGCCGGCGTCGAGACCGTGCTGTTCGACCTGCCTGCGAAGGAAGGCCCCAAGAGCGGCATCGCGCTCAAGGCGATCGAGAACCTGAAGAAGCTCTCGCCTGCCCCGCTGGCCGACAAGAACCTCGCCGCGGCGATCATCCCGGCCAACTACGACGAGCACCTGGATCACCTGAAAGACGTCGACCTGGTGATCGAGGCGATCGCCGAGCGGATGGACTGGAAGCTCGACCTGTACCGGAAAATCGCCCCGCACGTCTCCGCCACCGCGGTGCTCGCCTCCAACACCTCCGGCCTGTCGATCAACGGCCTGGCCGAGGCGCTGCCGGAGGAGATGCGCCACCGCTTCTGCGGCATGCACTTCTTCAATCCGCCGCGCTACATGCATCTGGTGGAAGTGATCCCCACCCGGCTCACCGACCCGGCCGTGGTCGATGGCCTGGAAGCGTTCCTGACCACTACCGTGGGCAAGGGCGTGGTGATCGCCAAGGACACGCCGAACTTCATCGGCAACCGCATCGGCGTGTTCTCGATCCTGTCCACCATGTATCACACCGAGCAGTTCAGGCTCGGCTTCGACACGGTGGACGCGCTGACCGGCCCGACGCTGGGCCGCCCCAAGAGCGCCACCTACCGCACCGCCGACGTGGTCGGCCTGGACACCATGGCACACGTGATCAAGACCATGGCCGACACCCTGCCGGACGATCCATGGCACCAGTACTTCCAGGCGCCGGCGTGGCTCAAGGGCCTGATCGACAAGGGCGCACTCGGGCAGAAGACCGGCGCCGGCTTCTACCGCAAGGCCGGCAAGGACATCGTGGTACTGGACGTGGCCAGGCAGGACTACCGCCCGTCCGAGCAGAAGGCTTCCGACGAGGTCGCCGCGATCCTGGCCATCAAGGATCCGGCGGAGAAGTTCAGCAAGCTGCGCGCATCGAGCGACCCGCAGGCGCAGTTCCTGTGGGCGATCTTCCGCGACCTGTTCCACTACACCGCCTACCACCTGGCCGACATCGCCGACACCGCGCGCGACGTCGACTTCGCGATCCGCTGGGGCTACGGCTGGAAGCTCGGCCCGTTCGAGACCTGGCAGGCCGCCGGCTGGCAGCAGGTCGCCGGCTGGATCGCCGAGGACATCACCGCCGGCAAGGCCATGAGCAGCGCGCCCCTGCCCGCCTGGGTCACCGACGGCCGCGCCGGCGTGCACGGCAAGGAAGGCTCGTGGTCGGCCGGGGCCAGGCAGTACAAGCCGCGCTCGACCCACCCAGTCTATGCGCGCCAGATGTTCCCCGATCCGATCCTGGGCGAGACCTTCGACCAGGGCACCACGGTATGGGAGAACGAGGGCGTGCGGCTGTGGACGCTGGGCGACGACGGCGTCGGCATTCTGTCGTTCAAGACCAAGATGAACACGGTCAACGACTTCGTGCTCGACGGCGTGCAGCACGCGATCAGGCTGGCGGAGGAGAAGCTCAAGGCGATGGTGATCTGGCAGGCCGGCGAGCCGTTCTCCGCCGGAGCCGACCTGAAGGGCGCGCTGGGCCTGCTGCAGGCGGGCAAGTTCGACGACTTCGAGAAGATGGTCGCCAACTTCCAGGCCACCAGCATGGCGATCAAGTATTCGCTGGTGCCTGTGGTGTCGGCCGTGCGCGGCATGGCCTTCGGCGGCGGCTGCGAGTTCCAGATGCACTCGGCGCGCACGGTCGCGGCGCTGGAAAGCTACATCGGTCTGGTCGAGGCGGGCGTGGGCCTGCTGCCGGCCGGCGGCGGCCTGCACGAGCTGGCCGTGCGCGCGGCCAAGGCCAACCCGGCCGACCCGTTCGAGGAGCTGAAGAAGGTGTTCGAGACCGTCGCCATGGCCAAGGTCTCCTCCAGCGCGCTGGAAGCGAAGGCGATGGGCCTGCTGCGCGACAGCGACGTGGTGGTGTTCAACCCCTACGAGCTGCTCTACGTCGCCAGGAAGGTCGCGCTCGGCATGGCCGAGGCCGGCTACCGCCCGCCGCTGCCGGCGCGCGCCGTGCCGGTGGCCGGCGACGTCGGCACCGCCACCTTCAAGGCCTCGCTGGCCAACCTGCAGGAGGGCTACTTCGCCTCGCCGCACGATATTGACATCGCCAGCCGCATCGCCGACTGCCTCTGCGGCGGTGCGATCGAGCGCGGCTCGCAGGTCGACGAGGCCTGGCTGCTGGCGCTGGAGCGCAAGCACTTCGTGGCGCTGGCCAAGACCGAGAAGACGCAGGCGCGCATCGCCCACACCATGAGCACCGGCAAGCCGCTGCGCAACTGACAGGCATCGCAGCTCACTCACCCGTCATCCCGGCGAAAGCCGGGATCCAGCGACTGAAGGCTCTGGATTCCGGCTTTCGCCGGAATGACGAACAAAAAACCAAAGCCGTCGCTGCTGCATGCGCGACGCAACGGAGCAACAACCATGACCAAGCAAGTACAAGACGCCTACATCGTCGCCGCCACCCGCACCCCGGTCGGCAAGGCGCCGCGCGGCGTGTTCCGCAACACCCGTCCGGACGACATGCTCGCCCATGTGATCCGCGCCGTGATGGCGCAGGCGCCGGGCATCGATCCGCACCGCATCGGCGACGCCATCATCGGCTGCGCCATGCCCGAGGCCGAGCAGGGCATGAACGTGGCACGCATCGGCGTGCTGCTGGCCGGCCTGCCCGACACCGTGCCCGGCGTCACGATCAACCGCTTCTGCTCGTCCGGCCTGCAGGCCGTGGCGATGGCCGCCGACCGCATCCGTCTGGGCGAGGACGACCTGATGCTCGCCGGCGGTACCGAGAGCATGAGCATGGTGCCGATGATGGGCCACAAGGTGGCGATGAACCCGGCCATCTTCGCCAACGACGAGGACCGCGCCATCGCCTTCGGCATGGGCATCACCGCCGAGAAGGTGGCCGAACGCTGGAAGGTCAGCCGCGAGCAGCAGGATGCATTTGCCGTGGAGAGCCACCGCCGCGCGCTGGCGGCGATCGCCGCCGGCGAGTTCAAGGAGGAGATCTCGCCGCTCCAGCTCGACGACCACTACCCCGACCTTTCCACCGGCGGCATCGTCACCGACAGCCGCAGCATCGACACCGACGAGGGTCCGCGCGCGGGCACCACCATGGAGGTGCTGGCCAAGCTGCGCACGGTGTTCCGCAACGACCGTTTCGGCGGCAGCGTCACCGCCGGCAATTCCTCGCAGATGTCCGACGGCGCCGGCGCCGTGCTGCTGGCCAGCGAGAAGGCGATCAAGGAACACAACCTCACCCCGCTGGCCCGCTTCGTCGGCTTCTCGGTGGCGGGCGTGAAGCCGGACGTGATGGGTATCGGCCCGAAGGAAGCGATCCCCAAGGCGCTCAGGCAGACCGGCATCAGCCAGGATCAGCTCGACTGGATCGAGCTCAACGAAGCCTTCGCCGCGCAGGCGCTGGCGGTGATGGGCGATCTGGGCCTGGACCCGGCCAAGGTCAACCCGCTGGGCGGCGCCATCGCGCTCGGCCACCCGCTGGGCGCCACCGGTGCGATCCGCATCGCCACGCTGCTGCACGGCCTGCGCCGACGCAAGCAGAAGTACGGCATGGTGACCATGTGCATCGGCACCGGCATGGGCGCGGCGGGCATCTTCGAAGCGCTCTGATCCGCCCACCGTTGTGTCATGCAAAAGGCGCCGCAGCGATGCGGCGCCTTTTGCATGGTTGCGTGGACGCGCGTCAGTCGACCCGCCCGAAGCGGTAGCCCGTGCCGTGCACGGGGTGAATGAAGGAAAAACCGCCCCCCATCCCGCGCAACGCCGTGAATCGCCCACCGCGCCTGCGACCCACCCTGCCGCGCGGGACACTGCGCTGCCCGCGTGCACCCCCCACGCGTCCGTGCCATCGACGCCGTCCCCGCGCCCGCCGCTGGCTTGTGTCTGCCGCTTCCGCCGAGCCGTCCCGGGAGCCGCGGCCGCTCAGCCCGCGGCCGTGAACTCCTCGTAGGCGCGCACGGCGTCGGCCGCATACATCAGCGACGGCCCGCCGCCCATGTACACCGCCACCGCCAGCGTCTCCATCAGCTTGGCGCGCTCCACGCCCAGCCGCGCGAGTGCCTTGGTATGGAAACCGATGCAGCCGTCGCAGTGCGTGGCCACGCCGATGGCCAGCGCCATCAGTTCCTTGTCGATCGCCGACAGCGCGCCGGCTTCCATCGCGCTCTTGGACATCGCCGAAAACCCGGCCATGGTGCCCGGCGCCTCGATGCGGATCCTGGCGATTGCCTGATTCAGATCGTGGGTGATCTGCTTGTACGACTTGCTCGACACAACCGCTCTCCTCGGGTGAATGGGATGCCGGATCGACCGCACTCGCGGGCGATACCGTGCACCCGCATTCTGGAGCGTTCACCGACCGCGCACCCTGACCCGGATCAGGCGATGCGTCTCGTGACACCGGGATGAGAAATCCCTCCCCCGCCGGGAGGGGTTGGGGTGAGGGTCCGCAGCAAAGCGAGTCATCGCGCTGCTCAGCGCACCCTCATCGATCGCTGCGCGCCCCCCTTTTCCTGACGGGAAAGGGAAATATCCCCCGAACCGTTCGCGTCGAGCGTAGCCGGTGCGAACGGTTCGGGGGCATTCCTTGCCGGGCAGCGGCGTGATGGAAAGGCACGGTGCCGGCGCGGCGAGACCGCCGATGGGCGATCATGTCCGCTTTCCGAGACCTGCGAGGCAGCCACGATGACGACCATGCATGCCATCGAAATCCGTCAGCCCGGCGGCCCCGACGCCCTGGTGCCCTGCGAGCGGCCGCGACCGGTCGCCGGGCCGGGCGAGGTGCTGATCAAGGTGGCGGCATCCGGGGTGAACCGGCCGGACGTGTTCCAGCGCCAGGGCAAGTATCCGCCGCCGCCCGGCGCCTCCGACCTGCCGGGGCTGGAGGTGGCCGGCACGCTGGTGGACGGCGACTTCGCGGGCACCAACCCGTTCGGCCTCAAAGCCGGCGACGCGGTGTGCGCCCTGCTTGCCGGCGGCGGCTACGCCGAGTACGCGGTGGCGCCGCTGGGCCAGTGCCTGCCGGTGCCGAACGGGCTGGGTCTGGTCGAAGCGGCCTCGCTGCCGGAAAACCATTTCACCGTGTGGAGCAACGTGTTCGACCGCGGCCAGCTCGGCCACGGCGAAGGCGGTGCGGACGAGACGCTGCTGGTGCAGGGCGGCTCCAGCGGCATCGGCGTCACCGCGATCCAGATCGCCCACGCGCTGGGCCATCAGGTGTTCGCCACCGCCGGCAGCGACGACAAGTGCCGCGCCTGCAAAGCGCTGGGTGCCACCGCGATCAACTACCGCACGCAGGATTTCGTCGCCGAGGTGAAGCGGCTCACCGACGGCCGCGGCGTGGACGTGGTGCTCGACATGGTGGCCGGCGGCTACGTGCCGCGCGAGCTGGAAGCGATGGCCGAAGGCGGCCGGCTGGTGATCATCGCCACGCTGGGCGGCGCTGACATGCAGCTCAACGCCGGCACGCTGATGCGGCGGCGGCACACCATCACCGGCTCCACATTGCGCAACCGCCCGGTGGCGTTCAAGGCGGCGATCGCCCGGCGGCTGCACGCCGTGGTCTGGCCGCTGATCGAGCGCGGGGCGATCCGGCCGGTGATCCATCAGGTGTTCCCGGCCGCTCAGGCGGCGCAGGCGCATGCGCTGATGGAAAGCTCGCAGCACATCGGCAAGATCGTGCTGGCCTGGAATGCGTGATCGTTTCCAGAATGTCGACGCCAAGCACTATCCCGTCGCGCCGATCTTGCGGTCGCCAGAAGCGCGATATACCCGACCAAGGTTCAACTGCTCGTCACACCCCGGCTTGCTACCCTCGAACGCCGGATTTGAGCGGAGGTACGCATGGGCAACGAACATGGCATCCACACCATCGACACCGGCTTCGTGCGGCAGCAGTTCGACGCCGCCTACCTCGTGGTGGACGGCGGGCGCGCGGCCTTCATCGACTGCGGCACCAATTACGCCGTGCCGCGGATGATGGCGGCGCTGGATGCGGCCGGGCTCACACCGGAGCACGTGGACTGGCTGATCCTCACCCACGTGCACCTGGATCACGCCGGCGGCGCGGGCGAACTGATCGCGCAACTGCCGGACGCGAAGCTGGTGGTGCACCCGCGCGGCGCGCGGCACATGATCGATCCCTCGCAGCTGTGGGCCGGCGCCAGCGCGGTATACGGCGAAGCGGTGATGGACGAGACCTACGGACGGCTGCGGCCGATTCCCGCCGAGCGCGTGGTGGAGGCACCGGACGGCCACATCGTGCATCTGGCCGGACGGCCGCTGTTGTGCATCGACACGCCGGGCCACGCGAAGCACCACATCGCGATCTACGACGAAAAGGCCAACGTGTGCTTCACCGGCGACACGTTCGGACTGTCCTACCGCGAGCTGGATACCGACAACGGCCCGTTCATCATCCCCACCACCTCGCCGGTGCAGTTCGATCCCGAGGCGCTGCACGACTCGATCGATCGCTTGCTCTCGATGAAGCCCGAAGCGATGTACCTCACCCACTACGGTCGCGTGGAACAGGTGGAACGCCTGGCCGCGGACCTGCACGCACAGATCGACGCCATGGTGGCGCTGGCGCGCGAGGCGAACGGCAAACCGAACCGGCACGAAGTGCTCAAGGCCTCGCTGGCCGATCTCTATGCCGGCCGCGCCGAGGCGCACGGCTGGCTGCAGGGCCGCGAGGCGCTGGAGAGCCTGGTGCTGGGCATGGACATCACGCTCAACGCGCAGGGGCTGGAGGTGTGGCTGGATCGCACCGCCTGAGGTATCGCCTCAGAGGGTGTCGACAAAATAATCAGCTTGCGAGTCTGGTAGCAAGGATACGCGCCTCGACCAGCCAAACCCAAGCCACCGGTGCCCATGACGAACGGTCGTGGTGCGCCATCAGGCGGCGGGCG
>NZ_JBMSDZ010000026.1:0-37148 GCF_049445995.1 Dyella sp. KRB-257
CGGCTAAATGCGCGACGCGAAGTGCGCGGAATGTCGAAACAGCATCTTCACCCATAGGGTGAACCCGGCATGAGGGCGGAACCCAAGCGCAGCATGGATCCGACCGGGCGAGCTCACGGAATCAGGTTTCTTTGAATGCTGTCGCTCAGGACGATGCTGAAGGGAACCCCTGTCTTGTCCTTCAACGGCATCTCTTGCCTGAAGGAGCGGCGCGCCATCTTCACGCCAAGCCACCAGTGCTCATGGGTCAGGCCTTCGGGGGGCGCAAGGTGGCGGAGTTGGTCCCAATGCTCGTAGACCCCCCTCACCTCGGGCCCCAAACGGCGGAACAGGATGTCGCGAACGTCTGCATTGTTGAACAGGTCAACGTACGGCGGTGGAGTAACCGGGAGCTTCATCTAGTCACCTGTCAATCTGCTACTAATTGATGCTTACATTAGTAGAAAATTGACATCGCGAACGGTATCAGATTAACTCATTGTTTCAATTGAGTTTTTGCCGATTCCTTCGACCCTTTTGAGCCACCCCCCCATTGCTCTGCGTCACGACCCGAAAGGTCTCCGCTCTGGCCGAGCTGCTGGAGCTCAACCGCGTCGGGAGTGGATCGCCGACAGCTATCCGGCCAACGCGGTGTCGCCGCGCGCGGGGGCCGACGGCAATTTCGTGGTGGTGGACCGCACCGGCGGGCGCCAGACCATCCTCGCCGAGGTCGACTACTGCGCCGCCGCGCTCACTCTGTACGAGGGCGCCATCCACCTGATCCAGGCCGCGCTCTACCGGGTGGAGCGGCTGGACTGGGATGGCCGCAAGGCCTACGTCACGCGCACCCACATCGACTACGACACCGACGCCAGCGACTACACCAGGCTGAAGGTGCTGGATGCCTTCGACCGCGCGCCGGCCGACCGCGGCCAGGGCCCATCACGGCGAGGTGCACGAGGACGACCTGGCCGGTTCGGAAGCGCCGGCCGCCTGGCTCACCTATTTGCGCGGTGGGCCGTCGACCCGCCTGCGCCGCGGCGCCGCGCACAACGCGCAGGATCTGAAGGGCCTGGCCGGCGCGTTGCTGCGGCTGTCGGCACTGGGCGCTGACTCATCGGGGATGGCGATCAAACATCGACGATCCCGAGGCCGTCATTCCCGCGGCTTTCAGAACAGACGGACGTCTGGCCGTTCATTGCGTCATGAAGACGATGGATCCCCGCGTTCGCGGGGATGACGGGCAAGAGGGCAGCGGACTGTTCGCTGGTGTTGCGACAGTCCGCAACATCCGGAACCGGTAGGAGCGCACCCTGTGCGCGAATGCTCTTGGCGACGTGACAAAGAGCATTCGCGCACAGGGTGCGCTCCTACATGTTTCGATCACGGCCCACGCTCCTGCGGTGGCAGCGGGCCCTGGCTGGCACCGCCAGCGCGCCCTGCATTAGGCTGGTGGTTCGACTCCGCACCGCGGGCCGCGCCCGCCATCGCCACGCCATGATCCTGCCGTCGCACTTCGCCTTCCGCCGCCATCGCACGAGTCGTCGCGTGGCCTCGCCGGGTCGGCGCGCATGAATCGCCGCGCGCCGCCCAAGGCCGACCCGCGCAAGCGCATGCAGATGGCCGATCTGGCGCGGCTGGCGGGCGTGTCGGCCTCCACCGTGTCGCGGGCGCTGGCCGGCAGCGCGCTGATCAGCGAGGACACGCGCACGCGCATCCAGACCCTGGCGCGACAGTTCAACTACACCGTCAACAGCGTGGCGACCGACCTGCGCTCGGGCGTGAAGCGCACCATCGGCGTGGTGGTGCCGTACGAGCAGGCCACGCGGCAGAGCTTCGCCGACCCGTTCCTGCACGGCATGATCGGCGCGCTGGCCGATGCGCTCACCGAGCGCGGCTACGAGATGCTGCTCTCGCGCATCGACGCCGACCGGCTCGACGCATCCGCCGTGCTGGTGGAAGGCGGCCGCGCGGCGGGATTGATCCTGATCGGCCAGTGGCGCCATCACGACCAGCTCAACGCGATGGCCGAGCGCGGCCTGCCGCTGGTGGTATGGGGCGCGCGGCTGCCGCGGCAGCAGTACTGCACGGTGGGCGGCGACAACCTGCTCGGCGGCCGGCTGGTGGCCGAGCACCTGCTCGCGCAGGGGCGCCGCCACATGATCTTCCTGGGCGATACCGGGCTGCCCGAGGTGGCGCAGCGCTTCCGCGGTTTCAGCCAGGCGCTGAAGGCGCACGGCATCGCGCTGGGCGGCGAGCAGCGCGCGGTGGTGCCGTTCCTCGCCGAGAGCGGGCGGCAGTCGATGCTCGACCTGATCGACGCGCAGCCCGCGCTGGATGCGGTGTTCGCCAGCAGCGACCTGCTCGCCATGGCCGCGATCAGCGCGCTGCGCGAACGCGGCCGGCGCATTCCCGAGGACGTCGCCGTGGTCGGCTACGACGACGTGGAGCTGGCCGCGCATTTCCACCCGCCGCTGAGCACGGTGCGCCAGCCCATCGCGGCGGGCGGCGCGATGCTGGTGGAACACCTGCTCGCCCTGCTGCAGGGCGAGGCGCCGCCGCGTGCCGCGCAACTGGACACGCAGCTGATCGTGCGCGAAAGCAGCCGCAAACCCGCCCGCGCCGGCAAGACGCGCTAACGCAGTGCAGCAAAACCGGGGGGCCGGGGCGCGTGGCGCGGCCCGGCCGGAACGCGCTCCCGGAAATTCATGCAATCGTTGGCACACATGGCATTTCCGTGCCCCCAGAATGAGCGATGAAATCGTTTATCAGAGCGCCTTCAGCGGCGTGCTGCAGCGCGCATTGCAATCGATTGCACTGATGGTCAGCATGCTGGCTGCCGATCGTCCACGGACGCCGCCCGCCCGGTCCTCTTGCCCGGCTCCGCACGGCGCCCTCCATCGCTGGGGAGAAACCATGAAGACCGATGCCGTACGCAAGCGCGCACTCGCCGTTGCCATCATGCTGGCCCTGTTGCCGGCCGCCGCGACCGCCCAGGACAGTGCACCCAATGCACCCTCCGCCACCGCCGACAAGCCGGTCGACAAGGCGCCGAACAAGGCGGTCAACCTCGACCAGATGGTGGTCACTGCCTCGCCGGCGGCGCTGAGCAAGATGGCGTCGAGCATTTCGGTGAGCACGCTGGAAGCGAGCCAGCTCGCCGACAGCGGCGCCCAGGGCGCGGCCGACATCCTGCGCGACGTGCCGGGCATCCGCGCCGAGTCGTCCGGCGGCGAGGGCAACGCCAACATCTCGGTGCGCGGCCTGCCGGTGGCCTCCGGTGGCGGCAAGTTTGTGCAGTTCCAGGTGGACGGCATGCCGGTTCTGGAATTCGGCGACATCGCCTTCGCCACGCCCGACACCTTCCTGCGCCCGGACTTCAACATCGACCACGTCGAGGTGGTGCGCGGCGGCTCCTCGTCGGTGTTCGCCAGCAACGCGCCCGGCGCGGTGATCAACTTCATCAGCAAGACCGGCGAGGAAAAGGGCGGCAACATCGGCCTCACCACCGGGCTGAACTACGACAGCAAGCGGCTGGACTTCGACTACGGCCAGCCGCTGAGCGACCGCACGCGCTTCCATGTCGGCGGCTACCTGCGTGACGGCGAAGGCCCCAAGACCGCCGACTTCACCACCCAGCGCGGCGGTCAGTTGATGGGCAACCTCACCCACGACATCGACGGCGGCTACCTGCGCGCCAGTGTGCAGCTGCTGGACGATCGCGCGCCAGCGTACCTGCCGGTGCCGGTGTCGATCACCGGCAGCAACAACAATCCGCAGGTCAGCTCGCTACCGGGTTTTAACCTGCACGACGGCACCCAACTCACCCCGTACTGGCAGCGCGACCTGGCCATCGACGCCAGCGGCAACCGCCGCACCACCGACCTGGGCGACGGCTACCACTCCAAGGTGCAGGCCTTCGGCGGCGAAGGAAAGTTCACCCTCGACGGCGGCTGGACCTTGCACGAGCAGTTCCGCGTGGCCTCCAACTCCGGCTCGTTCTCCGGCCCGTACTCGGCCGAGGTGAACACCGCCGCGGCACTGGCCGAGGAAGTGGGCGGCCCGGGCGCCACGCTGCGCTACGCCAACGGGCCGATGGCCGGCCAAGCCGTCGACGCGACCAGCGTGGGCGGCAACGGGTTGGCGCAGCGCACGCTGCTGTTCAACGTGTCGCTGCCGTCGATGGACAACACGACCAACGACCTCAAGCTCAAGCGCGACTTCGACCTGGCCAGCGGCCCGATGACGCTGCTGCTGGGCTACTACCACTCGCGTCAGGACATTCAGCAGGACTGGCACTGGAACCAGTACGTGCAGAGCGTGCAGGGCAAGGACGCGGTGCTGCTGGACGTGATCGACGCCAACGGCGTGCCGGTGACCGACCACGGGCTGGAAGCCTACGGACAGCCGGTCTTCGGCAATTGCTGCACGCGCTCGTACGACGCCAACTACACTATGGACTCGCCCTACGTGTCGCTGAGCTGGCAGCCGGGCAACTGGCAGTTCGACGCGGGCGTGCGCTACGACCACATGAAGGCCCGCGGGAGCTACGCGGCCGCCAGCGGCACCACGCTGGACGTCAACGGCGACGGCGCGATCTCGGTGCCGGAGCAGAGCGTGCAGGTGGTCAACAACGCCAACGCGCAGCCGGTGAACTACGACAAGCATCATCTGGAGTACTCCTTCGGCGCCAACTACCTGCTGAGCACCGATCTGGCGCTGTTCGCCCGCGCCAGCCGCGGTGCGCGCTTCAACGCCGACCGCCTGCTGTTCGGCGGCGGCCTGCTCGACAACGGCACCGCGCCCGACGGCGTGGCGATCAACGTGGTCAAGCAGTACGAGGGCGGCGTGAAGTGGAGCACCCCCCACACCAGCCTGTTCGTCACCGCGTTCTACGCCACCACGCAGGAGCAGAACCAGGACGTCACCTCGCCCACCCAGTTCCTGATCAGCCGCAACTACAAGGCGCGCGGCGTGGAGGTGGAAGGCTCGCTCGACTACGGCGACTTCAGCATGCGCGGCGGCGTCACCTGGACCCACTCGCGCATCACCAAGGACGCGATCACCCCCGCCAACGTCGGCAACGTGCCGCAGCGCCAGGCCAGCTGGGTGTACCAGCTGAGCCCGACCTGGCGCGTCGGCGGTTTCGATCTCGGCGCCACCGTGCTGGGCACCAGCAAGTCGTACGCGGGCAACCCGAACGGGCTGGTGATGCCGGGCTACACGCAGGTGAACGCGTTCGTGCGCTACAACTTCAACGAGCGCAGCGCGGTGACCGTGCAGGCGGACAACCTGTTCAACGCCACCGGCCTGACCGAGATCGACCAGAGCCCGGGCGCCGTCACCGCGAACGGCCTCAACACCGCGCGCTCGATCCTGGGCCGCACCGTCTACGCCAGCTGGCGCTATCGCCTGTGACCGAAGCCGACGCATCCGCGGCAACGCGCCCGCCGCCGCGGCCCGCCCGGGTCGCGGCGGCGGGTCGGAGTTTCCTGGCCGCCCTGCCGTCCAACCGGCGCTTCGCGGGCGAGCGGCGCTTCGAGCAGTCCGGCGCCACGCTGGTCGCCACGCTGCAATCGCTGTACGGCGACACCGACGGATTCGACGACTGGCTGCTCACGCTGTGCGCGCAGCTCGGCCAGCTCGGCGCGCAGCGGCCCGCACCGCTGACCGCGCTCGATGCGATGCGCGAGGCGCAGCCGGACTGGTTCGTGCGCCAGCGCATGCTGGGCTACTCCGCCTACGTCGACCGCTTCGGCGGCACGCTGGCGGGCGTGGCCGATCGCATCGACCACCTGCGCGCGCTGGGTGTGGATTACCTGCACCTGCTGCCGTTCCTGCGCGCCCGCGCGGGCGACAGCGACGGCGGCTTCGCGGTGGCCAGCTTCGACGAAGTGGAGCCCGCGCTCGGCAGCATGGCGGACCTGGAACAGCTCACCGCCCGACTGCGCGAGGCCGGCATCAGCCTGTGCGCCGACCTGGTGCTCAACCACGTGGCCGACGACCACGCCTGGGCGCGGGCGGCGATGGCCGGCGACGCCGACATGCGCGCGTTCTTCCACGTGTTTGCCGACCGTGTCCTGCCCGACGCCTACGAGGCCACGCTGGGCGAGGTGTTTCCGCAGGCGGCGCCGGGCAACTTCACCTATGTGCCGGCGCTGGGCGGCTGGGTGTGGACCACGTTCTATCCGTTCCAGTGGGACCTCAACTACGCGCACCCGCCGGTGTTCGCGGCGATGGCCCGGGCGATGCTGCGGCTGGCCAACCGCGGCGTGGAGGTGTTCCGGCTCGACTCGGCGCCGTTCCTGTGGAAGCGCCTGGGCACCACCTGCCTCAACCAGCCCGAGGTGCACACGGTGCTGGCCGCGCTGCGCGCATGTGCCGAACTGGTGGCACCGGGCGTGCTGCTGAAGGCCGAGGCGATCGTGCCGACCGAGCAGGTGCTGGCGTACTTCGGCGAAGGCGAGCTGCGCGGGCGCGCATGCCAGCTCGCCTACCACAGCGGGCTGATGGCCGGCGCCTGGGTAGCCTTGGCCGAAGGCAGCGCCGCGCTGCCGCGCCAGCTGCTGGCGCACACGCCGGCACCGCCGCCGGGCACCGGCTGGATCACCTACGTGCGCTGCCACGACGACATCGTGTGGGGCGTGCTGCGCCCGCTGGTGGAAGCGTCCGGCGAGGATTTCACGCAGCGCGTCGGGCGCGCGGCGGCGTTTCTGGAGGGCCGCGTGGCCGGCAGCTTTGCGCGCGGCGCGGCGTTCCAGGCGCACGACGAGCACAGCGTGCACGGCAGCAACGGCATGACCGCCTCGCTGGTCGGCCTGCCCGACGATCCGCTGGCGCCGATCGAGCCGGCCGCGCTGCGCCGCTACGCGCTGCTGCACGCGCTGGCGCTGTGGGTGGGGGCGGTGCCGCTGCTGTACATGGGCGACGAGCTTGGCCAGCCGAACAACGCCGAGGCCGTGGACGCAGCACGGATGGCGGCCGACGGCCGCTGGCTGCAGCGGCCCCGCCTGTCGCTGGAGGCACTGGCCCTGCTGGGCCGTCAAGAGGGCGTGCCTGCGGCCACGGTCGGCGTGCTGCGCGCACTGATGGCGGCGCGGCGTGACCCACGCTGGTCGGCCGTGAGCGCGCCGACGCTGGTGGAGCACCCCGATCCGGCGCTGCTGATCCTGCGCCGCGGCGACGACGCGCTGGGCGTGTTTCATTTCGGCCACGCCGACAGCGCGCTGGACCTGGCCGCGCTGGGCGCCGGCGCCGGCTGGGGCGATGCCTTCGCCAGCGGCGCGGCGGACGGCGACGCTGTCCGCACGCTGGCGCCGTGGGCGACACTGTGGCGATTCCGCAACCGGGAGTGAGCGAGATGGGCGAGGCGCAGGTGATCGTGTTCGGCGAGGCGCTGGTGGATGCGTTTGCCGATGGCCCGGTGCCCGGCGGCGCGCCGTTCAACGTGGCCTGTCACCTGGCCGCGCTCGGCCTGTCGCCGCGGCTGCTCACGCGGCTGGGCGACGATGAGGCCGGTCGCGCGCTGCGCCAGGCTGCCGTGCGCTGCAACCTGTCGCTGGATGCCGCGCAGCACGACGAACACACCGCGCGCGTGCTGGTGCACGAGCGCGACGGCGGCCACGCGTTCGAGATTCCGCCGGCGCAGGCGTTCGACCGCCTCGATGCGGCGCAGGCGGTGGCCGCCGTGCGCGCGGCCGGCGTCACGCAGCCGTGGCTGTACTTCGGCACGCTGGCCTTGCGCGCGCCGGCCTCGCGCGCGGCGCTGGCGGCGGTGCGCGCGGCCACGCCGCATCGCGCCTTCGTGGACCTCAACTGGCGCGAGGCCGGGCCGCCGCCGGCGGTGATCCTCGAGCTGCTGCACGACGTGCACGTACTGAAGCTGAGCGACGCCGAGCTGGCGATGCTGCTTCACTGGCTCGCGCTGGCGCCGATGCCCGATCTGCCCGCCATCGACGACGACCACGCCTCGATGCGCACGCTGTGCGCGCGTACCGGCGCGCGCCACGTGCTGGTCAGCCACGGTGCCGACGGTGCCGCGGCGTGGGATGCCGAGGGCCGCTGCGTGGCCCGCGTCGCGGCGCCGCCGCTGCCGCAGCGGGTGGACACGGTGGGCGCCGGCGACGCGTTCAGCGCGATGATGCTGGCCGGGCTGGCGCTCGGCCATCCGCTGGCCTGCATGGTCGGCCAGGCGGTGGCGTTCGCCAGCCTGAGCTGCGGCTGGCGCGGCGCGCTGCCGACGGAGATGGCGCTGTACCGGCCGTGGCAGGGCATGCTGGCGCGGGCGCATGCGGTGGAGACCCGCGCGTGAACCTGCGCAAGCCGCAGCTGGGTTTCTGGCAGATCCTCAACATGAACGTGGGGTTCTTCGGCATCCAGTTCAGCTTCGGGCTGCAGCAGGGCAACATGAGCCCGATCTACAAGTACCTGGGCGCCGCCGACGGCAGCCTGCCGTACCTGTGGCTGGCCGGCCCGATCACCGGACTGATCGTGCAGCCGCTGATCGGCGCGATGAGCGATCGCACCGACAGCCGGCTCGGCCGCCGTACGCCGTACTTCCTGATCGGCGCACTGATCTGCAGCGTATGCCTGCTGGCGATGCCGTTCAGCCCCGCGCTGTGGGTGGCGGCGAGCCTGCTGTGGATTCTCGACGCGGCCAACAACGTGACGATGGAACCGTACCGCGCCTTCGTCAGCGACCGGCTGGACGAATCCCAGCACAGCGCCGGCTTCCTCACCCAGAGCGCGTTCACCGGGCTGTCGCAGACACTGGCCTATCTCACGCCGTCACTGCTGGTGATCGTCGGCATGGACATGACCTCGACCAACGCCCACGGCATTCCGTATGCGGTGGTGACCGCGTTCGTGATCGGCGCGGTGTTTTCGGTGGTGTCGATCGGCTGGTCGGCGTGGACCACACCGGAGCTGCCGCTGTCGGAGGCCGAGCGAGAACGCATGCGCGCGCAGCCGCGCTCGCTTGCCGCCACGGTGCGGGAAATTGCCGATGCGGTGCGGCAGATGCCCGCGACCATGCGCCAGCTGGCGGTGATGATGCTGTGCCAGTGGTACGCGATGTTCTGCTACTGGGAGTACATCACCGTGTCGCTGGCGCATACGCTGTACGGCAGCACCGACGCGGCCACGCCCGGCTTCGGCGAGGCGGTGCTGATCACCGGGCGCATCGGCGGCTTCTACAACGCGGTGGCGTTCTTCGCCGCCATCGCGATGATGCCGCTGGCGCGGCGGATGGGTCCGCAGGCGCTGCACGCGATCTGCCTGATCCTGGGCGGCGCCGGGCTGCTCGCGCTGCCGCTGATCCACGACCCGTGGTGGCTGCTGCTGCCGATGCTGGGGCTGGGCCTGACCTGGGCCAGCATGATGGGCAACCCGTACGCGATGCTGGCCGGCTGCATTCCGGCCGAGCGCGCGGGCGTGTACATGGGCATCTTCAACGGCTTCATCGTGCTGCCGATGCTGCTGCAGATCCTCACCCTCCCCCTGCTCTACCACCGCGTGCTCGGCGGCAACCCGGAGAACGTGATCCGACTCGCCGGCGCCGGGCTGGTGATCGCCGCGCTGCTGGCGCTGCGGGTGAAACGCCATCCGGGCTGATCGGTGCGTGGGTGCACCCCAAAAAAGGGGAGCCATGCGGCTCCCCTTTTTTGACGACGCCTGACGGCAGCGCTAGAGCGCGTAGTACATCTGGAACTCCAGCGGATGGGTGCTGGCGCGGTAGCGGGTGACTTCCTGCATCTTCAGCTCGATGTAGGCATCGATGAAGTCGTCGGTGAACACGCCGCCGGCCTTGAGGAACTCGCGGTCCCTGTCCAGCGCTTCCAGCGCGGCGTCGAGGCTGGAGCACACCTGCGGGATGTTCTTCTCCTCTTCCGGCGGCAGGTCGTACAGATCCTTGTCCGACGGCGCGCCCGGATCGATCTTGTTCAGGATGCCGTCCAGGCCGGCCATCATCAACGCGGTGAAGGTGAGGTAGCCCGACTGCAGCGGATCGGGGAAGCGCACCTCGATGCGGCGGCCCTTGGGGCTGGACACGTATGGAATGCGGCAGCTCGCCGAGCGGTTGCGCGCCGAGTAGGCCAGCATCACCGGCGCCTCGAAGCCCGGCACCAGGCGCTTGTAGCTGTTGGTGCCGGAGTTGGCGAACGCGTTGATCGCCTTGGCGTGCTTGAAGATGCCGCCGATGTACCACAGCGCGGTCTGGCTCAGGCCGCCGTAGAGATCGCCGGCGAACAGGTTCTCGCCGCCCTTGGACAGCGACTGGTGCACGTGCATGCCGCTGCCGTTGTCGCCGACGATCGGCTTGGGCATGAAGGTGACGGTCTTGCCGTTCTGGTGGGCGACGTTCTTCACCACGTACTTCATGGTGATCAGCTCGTCGGCCTTCTTCACCAGCGTGTTGAACTTGACGCCGATCTCGCACTGGCCGGCATTGGCCACTTCGTGATGGTGCACTTCCACCACCTGGCCGAGCGACTCCAGCACCTTGCACATGTCGGCGCGCAGGTCGCCCAGCGAGTCGACCGGGCTGACCGGGAAATAGCCGCCCTTCACGCCCGGACGGTGGCCGGTGTTGTCGCCGTCGTACTTGTAGCGCGAGCTCCAGGCGGCTTCTTCGGAGCCGATCTCGTAGAACACCCGACCCATGTCGTTCTGCCAGCGCACCGAGTCGAAGATGAAGAACTCCGGCTCCGGGCCGAAGAACGCCGTGTCGGCGATGCCGGTGGACTTGAGGAAGGCCTCGCCGCGCTTGGCGATCGAGCGCGGGTCGCGGCCGTACGCCTGCATGGTCGAGGGCTCGAGCACGTCGCAGTGGATCACCACCTGCGTGTGCGAGCTGAACGGATCGAGGTAGGCGGTGTCCGGATCGGGCATCAGGATCATGTCCGACTCGTTGATGCCCTTCCAGCCCGAGATCGACGAGCCGTCGAACATCTTGCCGTCCTCGAAGGTGCCTTCATCGATGGTATGGACGGGGAAGGTGACGTGGTGCTGCTTGCCCAGCATGTCGACGAAGCGGAAATCGACGAACTCGACGTCATGCTCCTGGATCAGGTCAAGCACTTTGGCAACGGACATGGAAAAACCTCGGGTGGGATTGGCTGTTGGGTTTTAGCAAGCGTCATGCCACGACGCCGCAAGGCGTCAAAGTGGCGTGGGACAAGGGCGAGCGGCGCCCCGCAGGGCACCGCTCGCATCATACATGGGCAACACAGCGCAGCATTGCACCAAAAAGGAGCATTCCCGCCCCGGAGTGACGGACTCCTAGCTCAGCTTTCGTACGCGCTCTCGCCGTGCGAGGTGATGTCCAGGCCCTCGCGCTCGGCGTCGGCCGGCACCCGCAGCCCGAAGACCAGCTTCACGAGCAGATACGCGATCACCGAGACCACGCCGCTCCATGCCAGCGTGATGCCGACCCCCAGCGCCTGCACGCCCAGCTGCTGGGCGATGGAGCTGTTGCCGCTGCCGAAGCCGGTACCGCCGAGCGCGGGCGCGCTGAACACGCCGGTGAGCAGCGCGCCGAGGATGCCGCCGATGCCGTGCACGCCGAACACGTCCAGTGCATCGTCCGCGCGCAGCAGCTTCTTCAGGCCGGTGACGCCCCATACGCAGGCCACGCTGGCCAGCGCGCCGATCACCAGCGAGCCCATCGGGCCGACCGTGCCGCAGGCCGGGGTGATCGCCACCAGTCCCGCCACCGCGCCCGAGGCGCCGCCGACCATCGAGGGCTTGCCCTTGGTCACCGCCTCCAGCAGCAGCCACGCCAGCACCGCCGCGGCGGTGGCCAGCAAAGTGTTGATGAAGGCCAGGCCCGCGCCCGCGTTCGCCTCCAGGTTGGAGCCGGCGTTGAAGCCGAACCAGCCCACCCACAGGATCGCCGCGCCGATCATGGTGAAGGTGACGTTGTGCGGCTTCATCGACTCGCGGCCCAGGCCCAGCCGCGGGCCGACCATGTACGCACCGACCAGGCCGGCGATACCCGCGTTGATGTGCACCACCGTGCCGCCGGCAAAATCCAGCGCGCCCTTGGCGAACAGGAAACCGTCCGGTCCGTACCAGACCATGTGCGCGATCGGCAGGTAGGCGAAGGTGAACCACAGCGCGACGAAGGCGAGCACGGCGCGAAAGCGCATGCGTTCGGCGAACGAGCCCACGATCAGCGCGCCGGTGATGCCGGCGAAGGTGGACTGGAACACCACGAACACGTATTCGGGCAACGCCACGCCGGCGCTGAAGGTGGCCGCCAGGCTGTCCTTGGTGACGCCCTTGAGGAACAGCTTGTCCAGGTTGCCGATGACCGCGTTGCCGCCGTTGAACGCCAGGCTGTAGCCGTAGATCACCCACAGCACCAGGATCATCGAGAACACCGTCATCACCTGCATCAGCACCGACAGCACGTTCTTCGAACGCACCAGGCCGCCGTAGAACAGGGCCAGGCCGGGCACCGTCATCAGCAGCACCAGCAGGGTGGAGGTGAGCATCCAGGCGACATCGCCCTTGTCCACCACCGGCGCGGCATCGGCCGCATGGGAAGCCGGCGACAGCGCCAGCAGGCACAGCAGCAGCAGGGTCGGCAGCCACGCGGGCAAGGCGCGCACGGGACGGGAAAGCACGATCTGTTTCATGGAAAACCTCGCGGTCGGAGTCAGAGGGCGTCGGCGTCGAGTTCGCCGGTGCGGATGCGGATGACCTGGTCGACCGGGCTGACGAAGATCTTGCCGTCGCCCACGCTGCCGGTCCTGGCGGACTGCTGGATCGCCTCCAGCACGCCGTCGAGCTGGTCATCCGTGACGACCACGTCCACCTTCAGCTTGGGCAGGAAGTCCACCACGTACTCCGCGCCGCGATACAGCTCGGTGTGGCCCTTCTGCCGGCCGAAGCCGCGCACTTCACTCACCGTGATGCCGCTGACGCCGGCCGCGGCGAGCGCATCGCGCACCTCGTCGAGCTTGTACGGCCGGATGATGCAACTGATCAGTTTCATGCCTGTCTCCCCTTCATGCTGGTTTCCCCGTCATGCCCATCTCGATGCGCACGGCGGCACCACCGCCGCCGCGCGAGGTCCGATCAGAACGCCTTGCCGAGCGTGAGAATGCCGGTGGCGCGCCCGACGAAATGGCCGTCGGCGTTGGTGTAGACGCTGCGCGAGGCATGGGTGTCGTAGTAGCCCAGCGACACCGAGTAGCCGTGGTCGAAGGCCCGGGTCACGCCCACCTTCCAGTCGCTGTAGGAGGCGCCCGCGACGTGCCGCACCTTCTGGTGGCCGGCATGCAGGTTCAGCGTCCAGCCCGGGCTGAACTCCACGTTGTAGGAGAGATCGACGTAAGCAGAGTTCTTGCTGTCGGTGAAGCCGAACAGGTTGGTGAGCGCATGCGAGTACTTCAGCGTCACGCCCTTGTAGCCCAGCGAGCCGTAGACCTCGGTGGTATACGGCCGGGTGAAGCCCGCCGGATAGCTGCCCGGGTAGTAGTACTCGTAGATGCCGACGTCGTAGCTGATGTCGCTGCCGAAGCTGCCGCGGTAGCCGGTGTAGAAATCCAGCTCCACGCTGGAGGAGATGCGCGCCGCATCGGTGGAGGCATCGGACAGCCAGCTGATGTTGCTGCCCCACGCGCCGACGTACCAGCCGCTGGCGTGGTCGTATTCGATGCCCGGCTGCACCGCCGGCTTCCAGTTGGTCTGCGACAGGCCGCGGAACAGGTAGTCGTTGACCACCGCCACGCTGCCCACCACCGCGCTGGCCGGCGCATCGTCCGCCAGCGCCGGCGTGGCCGTACTCGCCACACCCACGGCCATGCCCCACACCATTCCCCGCATGCATCGTTTCATCGCAACCCTCCCGCGCCAGAGTGAACGTGCGTCGTATGGACGTCTGGACGTCCATAGAACACACGCGTGAATCAAGCGATCACCCGCTTCGGCGATGGCGCAGCCGATCCCGGCACCGCCGCGCCGAGGGCGCGCGATGGGTGAGCAGGTGTGAAGCGGAGCGGGCCGGCCGCAGGCGGCCGGCGCAGAACGGGCGACGCGCCTCCGGGCGGATCGCGGCAGAAGCTGATGCGAGGAAACGTGGCGTCACGGCGGCGCGGATGTCGCGCGCCCAGCCGGTCGGTGGTCCCCCGATCAACCGATCCGCCATGGCTCGAGGCGCGACATGGACGCTGCCTTCAAAGCGCGGATCGAGCGCTTCCTGCAGTTCGATCCTGCCTCAGTGATTGTTGCGTTGCAATATGGTGACGCGCGCTTGCTTATCACCATTCGTCACAAGCGTTTTGCGATGCACCATCGACCGCCGCGAAACGCTCGCCATGCGCGGGCGCCCTCGCAAGCCCTTGCGCGGCCCGCCGTCGGCCATCGCTTTGTCCACGCCAACCCGTATGCTGTCGCCCCTTCCGGCGGCCGCAGCGGTCGCGCTCACCCAGGGTTTGCATCACGTGATCGATCTGCTCCGCGTCATCCTGCTCGGCATCATCGAGGGCATCACCGAGTTCCTTCCGATCTCCAGCACCGGCCATCTGCTGATCGCCGAAAAGCTCGGCCTCGGTGCGCGCTCGGACCTGTTCAACGTGGGCATCCAGGCCGGCGCGATCCTCGCCGTCACGCTGATCTACCGGAGGCGCATCTGGCAGCTGCTCACCCGATGGCGCGATCCGGCCAACCGCGACTACCTGGCCAAGCTGGTGGTGGCCTTCCTGATCACTGCGGTGCTCGGGCTGATCGCAGTGAAGCTGGGCTTCAAGCTGCCCGAGACGGTGACGCCGGTGGCGTGGGCGCTGGTGATCGGCGGCGTGTGGATGCTCGGCGCCGAGCAACTCGCGGCGCGGCGCCCGCCGAGCCGCACGATCACCTGGCCGGTGGCGATCCTGGTCGGCATCGCGCAGATGGTGGCGGGCATTTTTCCCGGCACGTCGCGCTCGTCGGCGACCATCTTCACCGCCCTGCTCGCCGGCACCGGCGATCGCGCCGCGGCGACCGAGTTCGCGTTCCTGGTCGGCATCCCCACCATGTACGCGGCCACCGGCTACGAGTTGTTGAAGGTGCTCAGGAACGGCGGCGCCGCACACGAGGACTGGACCGCGCTCGGCGTCGGCTTCGTGGTATCGGCGGTGGTCGCCTTCGCGGCGGTGAAGTGGCTGCTCGGCTACATCCGCAGCCACCGCTTCACCGCCTTCTCGATCTATCGCATCGCGCTGGGCATCGCCTTGCTGGCGCTGATGCCGACCGGCGGCTAGCGCTGCACCATCAGCGCGAACCACTGCCAGCCGCGCACGCGCTCGGCGATCAGCTTGGCGCTGGTCAGCATGGGCACCGCCAGCAACGCGCCGGGGATGCCCCACAGGAAGCCCCACAGCAGCAGCCAGATCAGGATCGCCACCGGGCTCACCCGCATGCGCCGGCCCAGGATCATCGGCGTGATCAGGTTGCCTTCCACCACGGTGATGCAGGCGAACAGCACCGCCGGCAGCACCGCCTGGCCCAGCTCGCGGAAGTTGATCAGGCCGACCAGCAGCAGGATGGTGGTGGTGGTGATCGCGCCGACATAGGGAATGAAGTTGGCGATCATCGCGATGCTGCCCCACAGCAGCGGATCGGGCACGTGCAGCAGCCACAGCATGCCGGCGGTCAGCGTGCCCAGCGTGATGTTGATCAGCGCGGTGGTGAGGATGTAGTGCGACACCTCTGTCTGGATGCTGCGCACGATCGCCACGGCGTGCTTCTTGTGGCGAAAGTTCGGCACGATCTCCACCAGTCGCCGCAGCAGGTCGTCGCCGTAGATCAGGAAGAAGAACACCAGCAGCACCACGGTGAGCACGGCGGCCAGCACCTTGGGCGCGGCAGCCAGCACGTCCCAGGCGGTGATCGCCACCGCCGCCTGCCGCGGCGGCTGCACGCGCACGGCGGCCTGGCCGCCGACCAGGCTCTGGGTGGCGCGACTGGCCGCTTCCAGCGGCTGGGTGATGCCCTTGAGCTTGGGCACGAAATTGCGCAGCGCGGTCGGCGCATCGTGGAACCAGCCCAGCGCCGGCTGCGCCAGCGCCACCGCGCCGGCGCCGATGCCGGCCATCAGCCCCAGCATCAGCACGCTGGCACTGAACCAGCGCGGCAGGCGCAGCCGCGTGCCCAGCGCCACGATCGGGTTGAGCGCCACGCCCAGGAACGCCGCCAGCACCAGCGGGATCAGCAGCACCTTGATCAGGGTGATGGTGTACAGCACCGCCAGCAGCAGCAGCGCGCCGAGCACGAAGCGGATCGTCTCGATGTTGCGCCGCGTGCCGCGCACCGTGGGCAAGCCTTTCCGCGTGGGCGGCGGCAGGACCTCGGCGGCGGTCAGCTGCAGATCCGATCCGGGCGCCGCGAGCGGCGGCGCTGCGCCCGGGTCGATCGCTTGTTCGGGCACCGGGTCGAGCGTGCTCATGCCGCGTCCGCGGACTCCGCCGTCGTCGCGCGGCCGGACGACACCAGGCCGCTGTCGGCCAGCAGGCGCACGCCGTAGCCGACCAGCTCCAGCACGCCGCCGCCGAGCAGGCCGCCCACGCCCGGCACGCGCAGCGGATGGAAGTCCATCTGCGCCATCGCCACGCCCGCGCCGGCGGCCACGCCCACGCTGACGAACGGATGGTTGCGCACGCGCCCGAGCAGCGCATCGACCGGCATGCCGACACCGGCACGCGCGGCGCGCACTTCAGCCTGGGCGAGCTGGACCTGGGCGAGCTGGCGGGCGATCTTCATGGCGGGGCGTTCCGGGTCGGGTCGACCGTCGCGGCAGCGGTCGCGTCGTCGGCGCGGCGGGCCTTGCCGGCGACATCGCGCATCATCGCACCGAACTCGCCGCGCGTCGCCGGCAGGCTGAGCCAGTGCAGGCCACGCCGGAACAGCACGATCGCCACCACCAGCAGCACGCCCTGCAGCAGCGCCAGCACGGCCAGCGCCCACAGCCAGGAGCCGAACCACTTGGCCAGCGCCACGCCGATCAGCGCCAGCACGGTGAGGCCGAAGCCCACGCCGACCACGGTGGCGGCCAGCGCCACGGCAAACAGCAGCGACACCGCGCCGCGCGCCAGCGACAGCTCGGCGCGAAACAACCGCCACTGGGCACCGAACAGGTGCTTTAGCGCCCCGCCCAGCTGGCGCAGTTCGTCCAGCAGACGCGACGACGCGGCGCCCGGAGCCGCCGCGTCGTCGTCTGCCCGCGGTTCGCGCGGCGTGTCATCCATGGTGCAGTCCGGGCCCAGGCTGGCAGCCCTCAACGACGCAACAGCCGACCGAGCAGCCAGCCGGCGCCCAGCGCAATGGCCATCGACTGCAGCGGTTTCTCGCGCACGTAGTCGCGCACCTGGTCCATCCAGTGCTCGGCGCGATCGACCGCCTGGTCGTAGACCTCACGGCCGCGCTCGCTGTACTCGCCGGCTTTTTCGGTGGTGCGCGTGGCGGCGTCGGCCACCTTGTCGGTGGCGCGGTGCAGGCCTTCCTCGACGCGGTCGGCGGCGCGGTCGACCGCTTCCTTGGTGCCGGTCACGGCATGCGAGGTGGCCTGCTTGACACGCTCGGCGCCCTGTTCGATGCGGTCGGCGGCGGTACGGTCCGCGGGCGGGTTGCTGGCGATCTCGGCGGATTTGG
Source organism: Dyella sp. KRB-257 (assembly GCF_049445995.1). NCBI lineage: Bacteria > Pseudomonadati > Pseudomonadota > Gammaproteobacteria > Lysobacterales > Rhodanobacteraceae > Dyella > Dyella sp. KRB-257. Next base: position 17,614 of record NZ_JBMSDZ010000026.1, read on the forward strand.
TCATTTCGGTACTCCACTGGCTGACAGGGGTGGGGCGAAAACCGGCCGCGTACGGGCCGGCGGCGAAGCTACTTGGCGGGGCGCCGGAAGAACGCGATCACCGCGAGCGCCAGGAAGATCACGCACAGGATCTTCGCGATGCCCGCCGCGGTACCGGCGATGCCGCCAAAACCGAACATGCCGGCAATGACGGCAATGATCAGGAAAACCAGAGCGTAATGCAGCATGGCGGCATCCTCGTGGGGAACGATGCAAGGGCCGGCACGGAACGCCGATTCTTTTTTCCATGATCCATACCCGGCGCCTTGCCAGCGTGAAGGCCGGCCGCACGACCGCTCGCGATGCCGCGCCGCCGCCGCGCCCCGTCGGCTACGGTGCGCGGTAGGTGACGCGGTACACCGCGCCGGCCAGGTCGTCGCTGACCAGCAGGCTGCCGTCGGGCAGCATCTGCACGTCGGCTGGCCGGCCCCAGGCCTTCTCGTCGCGCATGAAGCCGGTGATCAGCGGCTCGTACGCCAGCACCCGGCTGCCCTTCAGGCGCACCGTCATCACGCGGTAGCCCGATTTCTTCGTGCGGTTCCACGAGCCGTGCTCGGCGATGATCGCCGCGCCCCGGTACGGTGCGGGGAACTGCGTACCGGTATAGAAGCGCATGCCCAGGGAGGCCACGTGCGCGCCCAGCTTGAACGCCGGGGCGCGGTAATCGCTGCAGCGTTTTCCCTTGCCGAACTGCGGATCAAGCGTGTCGCCCTGGTGGCAATACGGAAAGCCGAAGTGCTGGCCGATCCGGGTGACCTCGTTGAGGGTGTCGCTGGGCATGTCGTCGCCCATCAGGTCGCGGCCGTTGCTGGTGAACCAGAGCCGCTTCGTGCCGGGCTGCCAGTCGAAGCCGACCGAGTTGCGGATGCCGTAGGCGACGTCCTCCAGGCCGCCGCCGTCGGCATTCATGCGGGTGATCTTGGCGTAGGCCTTGCCGCGGTCGCAGACGTTGCACGGCGCGCCGATCGGCACGTAGAGCTTGCCGTCCGGCCCGAACGCGATGAACTTCCAGCCGTGCAGCGTCTCGGTGGGGAACGAGTCGTTCACCACCTCCGGCGCGGGCGGATCGTCGAGATGGTTCTCGATGTCGCGCAGCACCAGGATCCTGCTCACCGCCGACACGTACAGGTCGCCGTTTCTGAAGGCCACGCCGACCGGCAGCTGCAGGCCGCTGGCGATCACCCGCACCCGCTCGGCCACGCCGTCGCCGTTGGCGTCGGTGAGCGCGTAGACCTTGCCGGCGTCGTTGGAGCCGACGAACACGGTGCCCCGGGCGCCCACCGCCAGTTCGCGCGCATTCGGCACCTGGTCCGAATACACGGCGATGTGGAAGCCGCTGGGCACGGTCAACTGGTCCAGCTGCGGCGCGGCGGCGAGCGACAGCGGCAGGAGCATCAGTGGAGCGGCAAGCAGGCGCATCGTGGGATTCCTCGGCGAGGCGGGACAGGACTCCAACATAACGCGCCGGAGCATCGTCGTGCAGTCGCGCCCGCAGCCGGGCCGGCCCTTGCGCGGCCGCTCCGCGGCCGATCAGCGCCGGGGCGCGTCGCATCGACCAGTGGCTGCAAATATTTTTCGCTCGCAAGGCATTGCGACACGCGATCCGATGCGCGGTCTGGTGGTCGCAATGCTCTTTCAACTCATTGATTGAAATAGCGTTACAAACATGGAAAGGCGCAAGAGCGTTCGAGCGGCGACGCAAGAAAAGGCTGTCTCCGGATGGTCACGAACGCCGTCATGCAGGCAACACGAAAAGTTCGCTTTCGGGGGCGATGGTGACGCGCTTCGCATGGTCCCCATGCCCGCGCCGCTTTCGAACCCGACCAGGATCTCTCCATGTCCAGCCTGTCTGCCAACCACCGCTCCCGCCTCGCGGTCGCCGTGCATCTTGCCGTCGTCGCCCTGCTGATGGCCGTGCCGGTACATGCCGACACCAGCACGCCGTCGACCACGGACGCCATGCATGTCGGCACCACCGGCACCATGGGTACCAACATCAAGATCACCCAGCTGAAGAGCATCCAGGTCACCGCCGGGGCCGAGACCACCAGCGACCAGGCGCCGACCCAGGCGTCGCTGGTGGCGACCCAGCCGCAGTCGATCATCGGCGACCGCTACATCGAGAACGTGGCCGCCTCGACGGCGAACTACACCGATATCGTGAAGATCGCGCCCAGCGTGTCCGACGTGGATCCGAACGGCCCCGGCCTGATGGAGTCGCAGGGACTGTCGATCCGCGGCTTCCAGAACGGCGAATACAACGTCACCTTCGACGGCATTCCCTGGGGCGACTCGAACGACTTCACCCAGCATTCCACCTCGTATTTCATGCCGCAGGACATCGGCCAGATAACCGTCGATCGCGGACCGGGCAGCGCCCGCACGCTGGGCAACGCAACCTTCGGCGGCACGCTGTCGGTGGACTCGAAGGACCCCGACCAGCGCATGTCGGTCAACCCGTTTTTCAGCGTGGCCAGCTTCAACACGCGGGTGGAGGGCGTGCGCATCGACACCGGCAAGCTCGACCAGTACGGCGGTACCACCGCCTACTTCAGCGTGAAGAATCTTTCCAGCGACGGCTACCTCACCCACGCGGGACTCGATCGCCAGAACGGTTTCGCCAAGATCGTGCAGCCGCTGGGCAAAGACACCACGCTCACCTTCGCCAGCAACCTGACCCGGCTGCACCAGAACGTGTCGCTCGGCGCGACCAAGGCGCAGATCGCCCAGTATGGGCCGAACCATGGGCTCAGTGCCGACCCCGGCAGCCAGGCGTTCCATGGCTACAACTACGACAAGATCACCACCGATTTCGAATACCTGGATCTGGAAACCAAATGGGCTGGCTGGGATATCGGCGACAAGCTCTACACCTATGGGTATCGCCATCGCGGCTACAACGGCGCCGACCCCAATGGCGAACAGCCCAACGGCACCGTCTACAGCCCCACCAACGTCCCCGGGCAGCGCATGCGCATGGACTATCGCTCGGTCGGCGACATCCTGCGCCTCAGCCATGACCTGGGCCCTGGCGAGGTCCATGTGGGTGGCTGGGTCGACCGCCAGACCAATCACCGGCTGCAGTACGAGATCGACGACAGCAACGGCTATGCGCTCAACGCCGTCCCGACCAGCGCCGCCATCGACCGTCTGATGGACGACAGCCTCACCGACCTGCAGACCTACGGCGAATACCAGTGGCATGCCACCGATGCGCTGGATATCACCGGCGGCCTGAAGTTGGTGAACTTCCGTCGCACCCTCGATGCGCAGGTGAACCAGAAGACCGGCCTGCCGATCCACTATGCGCAAACCTGGACCCGCGACCTGCCCTCGGTGGACCTGCACTACACGCTCAATGATCACTGGAGCGCCTACGCCCAGTGGGCCAAGGGTTTCCTGGCGCCGAACCTCAACACCTTCTTCACCGTCGATCCATCGATGAATCAGGTCAAGCCCGAGAGCACGACCAACGAGCAGATCGGCACCGCCTGGAACAGTGACGGCCTGACGTTCTCCTTCGACGCTTACCACATCGATTTCAGCAACAAGATCGAGAGCCGCAAGGTGGCCGGGCAGACGCTTTTCTACAATGCCGGCGGCGCCATCTACAAAGGCATCGAAGGTGAGGCGACGCTGGCGCTGGGCGACGGCTTCAGCCTGTACGGGAACGCCTCGATCAACCGCGCACGGGATAAGGCCACCAGCCAGTGGCTGCCGAACGCACCGAGCCGCACCGCCGCCGCCGGCGTGCTGTTCGACAGCGGTCCGTGGTCAGCCTCGCTGCTCGACAAGTACGTCGGCGTGCGCTACGGCGACAGCGGCCAGACCGAGCGGCTGGGCGGTTACGCCACCGCCGACTTCGCGGCCAGCTACGTCTTCGCGCACCCGTTTGCCGATGTGCGCGACGCCACGGTCAGCCTGAAGGTGGCCAATCTCGGCGACAACAAGCACATCTACGCGCTGGCCGGTTATACCGGGCAGAACGGCACGCCGCTCTACTGGACGATTCCGGAGCGCAGCTTCGAGCTGGACGTGTCGGCGCATTTCTGAGCGCACCGGCGGAGTCGCCGTACGGGCGACCCTGCCCCTTCCTTCACTTTTCAAGGATTTGCCGTGACCACAGTGACGCGCTGGGCAAGGTTGGCCGTGGCCGGGGTGCTGGCGGTTGGCTCCACTCCTGCCTGGGCGGCCATGCCGGCCTCGCCGATCCGCCACGTCCTGCTGATCAGTGTGGATGGGCTGCACGCCGCCGATCTGGATCACTACATCCACGACCATCCATCAGCGACGCTTGCCTGGCTGGCCAGGCACGGTATCACCTACGCCGATGCACACGGGGCCACGCCGGCCGATTCCTTCCCCGGGCTGCTCGGCATCATGACCGGCGGCAATCCGGCCGCGACCGGCGTGTATTTCGACGTGAGCTATGCGCGTGACCTGGCCTCTGACGAGCCGTCCTGCCGCGCTGGGCGGCTTGGCGCCGTAGTGGCCTTCGACGAGGCCGCCGACGGCGCGCCCGACGCACAGGGACGGCGGCGGATCGATCCAGCCCGGCTGCCGCGACGCCCCGGCGACTGCGCGCCGGTCTACCCGCATGCCTACCTGCGCGCCAACACGGTGTTCAACGTGATCCACGATACCGGTGGCCACACCGCCTGGATCGACAAGCACCCGGTCTACGAAATCCTGCGCGGGCCGGATGGCCACGGTATCGATGACCTCGACACGCCGGAGATCGGCGGCGACTTCGAGGGCAGCAGGCGCAAACCGGTGGATCACATCACCGGCTCGATCCAGCGCACCGAGGCCTATGACACCGGCAAGGCCAAAGCGGTACTCGCCGAGATCGACGGCTGGACCCACGACCGCTCCCACAGCGCACCCGTGCCCGTGCTGTTCGGCTTGAATCTGCAGGCCGTGAACGTGGCGCAGAAGCTGGCCGGCTATGCCGATCCCGACGGTGTGCCCGAGCCCGGTCTCGCCCGGGCGCTGGGCCACTGCGACCGATTGCTCGGCCGCATGGTCGACGCACTGCGCGCAAGGCGGCTGCTCGACAGCACGCTGGTGGTGGTGACTGCCAAGCACGGCAACGCGCCCATGGATCGTGCCAGCTTGAGGCATGTCGCCAAGAGCGAGTTGCGTCAGGCGATCGACGCCGCGGCGCCCGGCGCACTGGCGCAGCTCACCACGGACCAAGGCGCGCTGGTATGGCTGCATGAGCCGGCCACCGCGGCGAAAGTCGCCACCATGTTGCGCAGCAGGGCGCACGCGCTGGGCATCGCCCGCGTGCTCGAAGGAAACGAGGTGACGCGCTACTTCGACGCGCGCCAGGGCGATCCGCGCGTGCCGGACCTGCTGGTGATGGCCCGGCCCGGCGTGATCTATGGCAAGCCGGGTGACGGCAAGCTCGCCGAACACGGCGGCTTCGACAGCGACAACACGCACGTCGCCCTGCTGCTGAGCAATCCGCACCTCGCCGCACCCGGAACGCGTTGGACGGGTGCGGTGGCCACGCTGCAGATCGCGCCAACGGTGCTGAGCGTGCTGGGACTCGATCCCGCCGCACTCGACGCCGTCCGCGCGCAGCGGACCCAGCCGCTGCCGGGGATTGCCGGCAAACTGCACTGATCCGCGCACCGGGTGCCATGGCATGATGGGGAACGCACCATGGCGGCCCCCGCCGGAGTAGTCATGTCCTCGATGCCGCCGTTCCACCTCGCCTTTCCGGTGACTTCACTGGCCAGGGCACGCGCGTTCTACGGCGAGCTGCTGGGCTGTCCGGAAGGACGCAGCAGCGCGGACTGGGTCGACTTTGACTTCCACGGTCACCAGATCGTCGCCCATCTCGCGCCGGAGGAAGTGCGCGCCGCCGCCACGCACGACGTGGACGGCGATGCGGTGCCGGTGCGCCACTTCGGCCTGGTGTTGCCGATGGCCGAATGGCAGGCGCTGGCCGACCGGCTGCGCGCCGCCGGCGTGCGCTTCCTTGTCGAGCCGCACCTGCGCTTCGTCGGCCTGCCGGGCGAGCAGGCCACGATGTTCCTGCGCGACCCGTGCGGCAACGCGCTGGAGTTCAAGGCCTTCGCCGACCCTTCGCGACTGTTCGCCAGGTAGCCCGCGATGGAAGCGGAAGACCTCAAGCGCCTGGTCACCGTGCGCATGCCGTACGGCAAGTACGAGGGGTGGCTGATCGGCGACCTGCCGGGCGCCTACCTGGCGTGGTTCGCGCGCAAGGGCTTTCCGCCGGGGCAGCTCGGCCGGCTGCTGGCGCTGTCGCTGGAGCTGGATCACAACGGGCTGCGCGGGCTGCTCGATCCGCTGCGCTGAAGCGGTCCGCGCGGCGCCACGGCGCAGCGCGTATGATCTACCGCCCGCCGCCGCGCTGGCCGGTTCGTTCCCTTTTGCTGGTGCACGCTTTCATGGATTCCCTGTCGTCGCGATTCGATGCGGCTGCCGATGCGCTCGCCTCGGTCGGCTGGTGCGTGCTGCCGCGGCTGCTGCCGGAGGAACCCACCGCGGCGCTGGCCGAGGAGTGCGCCGCGATGCACGCCGCGCACCGCATGACGCCCGCCCGCGTGGGTGCCGCGCGCGCCGCCACGCCGCTGCGTGGCGACCACACGCGCTGGTTCGAGATGAACGCGCTGAGCGAGGCGCAGCGGCCGTTCGTGAGGGCACTCGAAGCGCTGCGGCACGCGCTCAACCGCAGCCTGATGCTCGGCCTGGTGGAGAGCGAGGCGCACTACGCCGTGTACGCGCCGGGCGCGCGCTATGCGCGCCATCTCGATCGCCTGCGCCACAGCGCTGCGCGGGTGGTGTCGGCGGTGTACTACCTCAACGAGGCGTGGGATCCGGACGACGGCGGCGCGCTGCGCCTGTACCTGGACGAGGGCCGCACCCACGACGTGCTGCCGCAGGCCGGCACGCTGGTGCTGTTCCTGTCCGACCGCTTCGAACACGAGGTGCTGCCGGCCACGCGCGAGCGCATGAGCATCGCCGGCTGGATACGCCGGCGCGAGCCCGGCGTGCTGCCCTGAGGGTCAGCGCGCGGCCGCGATCGCATTGAAGCGCGCGGCGATGTAGTCGTCGGTGAAGCTGGTCATGTCCCAGCCGCGGATGAAGCCGCAGTGGCCGCCGTAGCGGGCGATGTCCAGCTCGACGTTGGGCGGCAGGCGCAGCTGCTCGAACGCGTTCACCGGGATCACCGGATCGTCGCGCGAGGTCATGATGGTGGCGGGAATCCGCATTGCCTGCAGCGCGTCGCCGGCCACCGAATAGCCGTCCAGATACGCTTCGAGCGAACCGAAGTCGGTATGCCGCAGCACCAGCGCCTCGGTCAGCCCGCGCAGGTTCTGCTTCAGCTCGGCCAGCTCGAAATAGGTGTGCTGCGGAAACGCCGCCTGCTTGGTGCGCAGCGAGCGACGCCACTTCTGCATGAAGTAGGCCCGGTAGAACCACGGCGCCTGCTTCTCCAGCGAGAACAGGCCTTCGGCCGGGTCGATGATCGGGCAGATCGCCAGCGTGTAGGCCAGCGGAATACCGTGCTGCGGCGCCGCCAGCCCGGCGCGCAGGGCGAAGTTGCCGCCCAGGGAAAACCCGGCCAGCGCCATCGGCCGGGTCGGCCAGCGCTCGGCGATCTCGGCCAGCGCGTGCACCACCTCGTCGATACGACAGGAGTGGAACAGCGCCTCGTTGAGGTGATGGCTGTCGCCGTGGTCGCGGAAGTTGAGCCGGAACACGTCCCAGCCCTCGGCCAGCAGGCGGCTGCCGGTCTGCAGCACGTAGGTGGAGTCGAGGCTGCCCTCCCAGCCGTGGAACAGCACCGCCAGCCCGCGCGAGGGCGCGCCGGTGCGCTGGGCGGTATAGGCGCCGCTGAGCCGCACGTCCGCGCCGCCGCTCACCATCACGTGCTCGGCGCCGTCGAGCACGGCGCGCGCGCGCTTCGGCAGCAGCAGGCGACGCACGCCGCTGGAGGAGAGCATGGTCTGGATGTGACCGCTGCGCAGCGGCCACGGCGGCTGGAAATCACGTCCCTGCGGCAGGGTCATACGGTGGCCGGGTCCGGTGCCGGGTCTTTCAGCGCGGCGGCGATGCGTTCGCGCGACAGCTCGGCCATGCGCCGGCGCGCGTCGGGCGTGGGCGGCACCGGGGCGAGGAAGTGCACCTCGGCGTCCAGCGGCGCGCTGCCGAGCAGGCGCAGGAAGTTGGCCAGGAAACTCTCGTGCTCGCGGAAGCCGGCGTCGACCACACGGCGCCCGTGGCGGGCAAAGCGCAGCGCCACCGGCTGCACCGGCACGCCGGCGTCGAGCGCGGCCTGGAAGATGCGCGCGTGGAACACCTTGAGCACGCCGTTGTAGCCGCTGCCGCCCTCGGGAAACACCGCCACCGAGCGGCCGCTGCGCAGCCGCTCCACCATCACCGCCATCACCGAGGCCAGCGAATGGTTGGAGCCGCGGCGATGGAAGATGGTGCCGCCGATGGCGGCCATCCAGCCGATCAGCGGCCAGCGTGCGATCTCGGCCTTGGCCACGAAGCACGCGGCGCGCTGGCTGTGCAGCAGTTCGATGTCGATCCACGAGGTGTGGTTGGCGACGAACAGCACCGGATCGGGCAAGGGCTTGCCGATCAGCACCGAGCGCAGGCCGAAGATGCGCATCAGCGCGCGCGACCACCCGTTGATCATGCGGTGGGCGAACGGCACGCGACCGTTCTTCATCACGCGGTGCTGGTTCCAGCTGAGGATCAGCGAACACAACAGAATCCCCAGCACGATGTGCCCCAGCAGCAACGGCACGCGCCACAGGTAGCGGACCGGCTGCCAGGGGACGCGTTCGGGGGGAGTGACGGTATCCATGCTCATCAGCCGGTCAGTTTAGCGTTAGTTGTACGCAACCACATGCGATGTCTGGCCGGACGTCTGGCCGGGGCGGCCGCGCCGGTTCAGCCCGACAGCTGGCCCAGCGGCAGCGAGGGCGAACGCTTCACCGTGCGCAGCACGAAGCTGGAATTGACGTCGGCCACGCCGGCCGCGGCAAGCAGGCGGTCGAGCAGGAAGCGCGAGAAGTGCTCCAGGTCGGCTACGTAGACGTGCATCAGGTAGTCCATGTCGCCGGTGAGCGCGTGGCAGGCCACCACTTCCTCCCACTCGACCACATGCGCCACGAAGCGCTCGATCGCCGCCGCCTCGTGCTTGGCCAGTTGGACCCGCACGAAGGCCTGCAGCCCCAGCCCCACCGCCTGCGGATCGACCCGTGCCGCGTATCCGGCGATCACCCCCTCGGCCTCCAGCCGCTGCACCCGCCTCAGGCAGGCCGACGGCGACAGGCTGACCCGCTCGGCCAGTTCGGCGTTGGTGATGCGACCGCGCGTCTGTAGTTCGGCGAGCAGGTGCAGATCGGTGCGGTCCAGGGAGGTCATGCACGATCCTTTGAAATATATGGCATTTATTCGAAGAATATTGCCATTTTTGGTGCTCGTTCAGCAACAAAACAAGCCTCGTGCCCGGGGTTGGCCGTATCCTTGGCTTCACGCTTCTCGCTTCTCGTTACCGGAGACCACGTCATGGAACACACCCCGCCCCGCAAGGTCGAGCACCAGCAGACCGATCGCGGCTACGTGCCGGTGTACGCCACCGGCGTGGTCGAGCAGCCGTGGGACAGCTACAGCGCCACCGACCACGAGGTTTGGAACACGCTGTATGCCCGCCAGTGCAAGCTGCTGCCCGGCCGCGCCTGTCAGGAATTCCTCGACGGCCTGGCGCGCTTCGGCATGGGCGAAAAAGGCATCCCGAAGTTTTCCGAACTCAACGAAGTGCTCACCGCCGCCACCGGCTGGCAGATCGTGGCGGTGGAAGGCCTGCTGCCGGACGAGGTGTTCTTCGACCACCTGGCCAACCGGCGCTTTCCGGTGAGCTGGTGGATCCGCAAGCCTGACCAGCTCGACTACCTGTCCGAACCGGACCTGTTCCACGACCTGTTCGGCCACGTGCCGCTGCTGCTCAACCCGGTGTTCGCCGACTACATGCAGGCCTACGGCCGCGGCGGCATGAAGGCCTTCGGCATCGGCCCCGAGGCGCTGATGAACCTCACGCGGCTGTACTGGTACACGGTGGAGTTCGGCCTGATCGACACGCCGGACGGCCTGCGCATCTACGGCGCCGGCATCGTCAGCTCCAAGGGCGAGTCGATCTACTGCCTGGATTCGGAAGCGCCCAACCGCATCGGCTTCGACCTGGAGCGCGTGATGAATACGCGCTACCGCATCGACAGCTACCAGCAGACCTACTTCGTGATCGACAGCTTCGAGCAGCTGTTCGAGGCCACCACGCCGGACTTCACCCCGATCTATGCGCGCCTCGCCGCGCGCCCACCGCACGCCGCGGGCGACGTGCTGGACACCAGCGACCGCGTGTTCAACTACGGCACGCGCGAGGGCTGGGCAACCAACGCCGATACCTGAGGCGCCGCAAGGCAGCAGCTCACCCTGGCAGGAGCTCACCTGGTAGGAGCTCACCCTGTGAGCGACCGGCTTTTTTCAGCCGCCGCCGCACCGCCGGTCGCTCACAGGGTGAGCTCCTACAGCAGGGTTTACTGCTTCAGAGCGTCCAGCCACGGCTTCACGATGCCGATCCACAACGCGTAGCCGCGGCGGTTCATGTGCAGGCCATCCGCGCCGAACCACTTCGGGTCCGGCTGGCCATCGCGGCCAAGCATCGGTGTAAACACGTCCAGATAACTGACGCCTTGCTGGCTCGCGGCCCACGCCTGGATCTTGCTGTTCGCCGCGCGGATCCGCGGCAGCAGCGACTGCCGCGCCACACTCGGCTTGATCGCGAGGAACGCGATCGGCACCCCCGGCACGGCGGCGCGGGCGGTACGCACGAAGGCCTGAAAATCCTCCAGCACGTGCTGCGGACTGTCGCCGTCGGCGATATCGTTGTCACCCGCGTACATCACGATGGCGCTCGGCCGGTAAGGCGCCACGATGCGGTCGGCGAAATGCGTGGCGTCATCGATCTCCGAGCCGCCGAAGCCGCGGTTGATCGTATGCCGTTCGGGAAAATCGCCGGCCAGGCTGGTCCACAAACGAATCGACGAGCTGCCGATGAACAGCACCGCGCCCGGCGGCGGCGGTCGCGCGCGATCGGCCGTCTCGAACGCGGCGATCTCGCCACGCCACTGGGCGTGATCGTTCTCGGCATGATGGCTGCGGGCCAGGCCCAACGCGGGCAGCAGCCAGAGCATCGTCAGCAGCATCCGGCGATTCATCGCAGTCTCTCTTCGGGCTCGGAAGCCTCGAACCCTAGCAGCCTGCCGGGCTTTGCTGGTCGAGGCGAGAAGTCGGCTGGCGAGGACGGATTTTCGACGTTTCGTCGGCCCATGGTGATTCCATGGGTCAGCGAAGCGGCGGAAACAGGGACCGCACCGCCGGATCCGCCGCCCGGCCGAGCAAAGTCCGACCGGCTGCTAGCGCGGACGCGGCAGCTCCGACACCCGCAACACCATCGCGATGCGCGTGCCGTCCCAGCGGTAGATCAGGTGCTCGGTCTGCACGCACGGCGCCAGCAGATCGGGATAGAACACCGCCGCGCACTCGCCGCCGGCATGCCGCACGCTGTCGTAGACGATGCCGTTGGAGTCGGCCGCGCGCAGCTTGCGCGCCAGCGGCACGCTGGCCGCGTAGCTGTGCGGATCGTGCGCCGTCGGCCAGCCGCCGCGCACGTCGTGCAGCCGGCCGCTGATGCCGGTGCGATAGCAGCGCATGGCGATGTCGCACGGCGGCTCGGCGGTGGCGGCGAGGAAGCGCTCGCGGTGGTACACGGTTTCCTCCACCGCCGTGGTCACGCTGTGCGCCGCGTAGAACACGCCCCAGCTGCCGTCGGAGAAGCGGCTGCCCTCGGGGTTGAGGTGGGTGAACGCGGCCATCACCGGCGTGCTGCCGGGACCACTGATGCGGCGCGCCTTCGGCACCAGCTTCAACGCATCCGCCTCCTCGCGCAGGCGCGGATTGGTGAGCGCCTCGATCGCGAACACCGCGTCCAGATCCGCCGGATCGGCGATGCGGTCGAACACGCCCACCGGGGGAAACCGGCTCGGCACGATGCGGTAGGCGTGGCTCCAGCGGATGCGCTTGATCGGGGGCGGGGCGTTGGACACGTGGCGTCGACCGTCAGCGTTGGGCGGCGCAGCCGCGGGACCGGCGCGCTCCCCTGCGCGCGCACCGGTGGAATAAGGGCGTATCAGTCATCGCAGTGTCCGCGCGCGGCGTCTCGTCGAACGCGATCGGCGCCACGCGATGGCTCAGCCGCGCTGCGCGTCGAGGTACTGGCGCACCACGAACAGGTCCGCAACGTTGCCCGACAGCATGCGTTCCAGCGCCGAGTGGCCGCCGAACAGCGCGGCCTGGTTCGACCTGCGCAACCACGCGTCGGCCTGCGCCGGATCGGGAAACAGGATCTGCAGCGCCTTGAAGATGCCCAGCAGGTAACTGATGCGCTCGATCACGTCGCGACCGGGCGCCCCGTCCTGCTCGCGCTTCCACTTATAGAACGTGGACTCGGGCGGATCGCCCAGCAGCTTGCGCTGCTCCGCCACCCGCAGCTGCCACGCCTCGGCCAGCCGGAAAAAGCTGCGCAAGGCCGGGCCGCCGAGGTCGGCCATCGGGGGGGATGCTATTTGCGGACTCGAATTCATGGAAACTACATACTTGGAGTATCGGCACAATTTACTCCAACCATGCAGCAATGGATATCTCATCGCCGGATGGGCCTGGCGGAATGCCCGGATGCCGCGCCTCATCGTCGCCGCCGCAGGGTTATCGGCTCGCAACCTTGGATGCGTGATGTGGGGAATCAGGTGCCCCATAGAACCACGATGGGTATGACGTTTGCTGGCCGGCGGGAGCTCGGGACAGCGTCACCGAACGCCACAACTGTTATCTGCGTCGCAAACGGCGACTTGCAGTTGTCACACCCCGCGAGCATTCTTCGCAAGAATTTACGGCGTCGCTAGGCATAGTGTCGGGCCGAAACGGCGGCAGCCACTGACGGGTGCCAAACGTTCTGGAGCGGCCGCAGCGGTTGGTCGTGAGGTCGGCGATCCAGATCGGCTCCGCGGGGCCTGGATGCAAGACAAGGTTGTCCGTCATACAAGGGATCGAGGTAGCGCATGGATGTTGCCGTGACCATCGAGGGCTTCGCTGATCGCCCCCTTCCCGACAGAGACGAGACTGCTGAAGCGGTCGATGTTCTCGACGATCAACCACTCCAGGGCCTGGTCTTGCTGGCCCAGTTTCACGGCATCGCGACGGATGCTGCACAACTGCGGCATGACGCCGGTCGAGGCTCGCAGCCTTTCGACGAGACGGCGTTGCTGCAGGCCGCAAAGAAACTTGGTCTCAAGGCACGGGTGATTCGCCAGCCCGGTGAACGTCTGGACCGCGTCGCGCTGCCGGCGCTGGCGCTTCGCAATGACGGTTCGGCCTTCGTCGTGGCCAAGGTGGGCGACGGCAAGGTGCTGATCCATGACCTCTCGCTGCAACGCCCCTGCGTCCTGACACGGGACGAGCTCACGGCGCGCTACGACGGCCGGCTGCTCACCGTGGCCTCGCGCGCCTCCCTGGTGGCAGAACTGGCCAAGTTCGACTTCAGCTGGTTCATTCCGGCGGTGGTGAAGTACCGCAAGCTGCTGCTGGAAGTGCTGGCCGTGTCGTTCTTCCTGCAGCTGTTCGCCCTGGTCACGCCGCTGTTTTTCCAGGTGGTGATGGACAAGGTGCTGGTGCACCACGCCATGACCACGTTGACCGTGATAACCATCGGCCTGGTGGTGATCACGCTGTTCAACGTGGTGCTGGCCGGGCTGCGTACCTACGTGTTCGCCCACACCACCAGCCGCATCGACGTGGAGCTGGGAGCGCGCCTGTTCCGGCACATCCTGGCGTTGCCGCTGGCCTACTTCGAATCGCGCCGTGTCGGCGACACCATCGCCCGCGTGCGCGAGCTGGAGAACATCCGCAACTTCCTGACCGGGCAGACCCTGACCTCGGTGCTGGACCTGCTGTTCACCTTCGTCTTCCTGGCGGTGATGTTCTTCTACAGCGGCTGGCTGACTTTGATCGTGGTGATCTCGCTGCCGCTGTATGCGATCTGGTCCGCGGCCATCACGCCAACCCTGCGCGCCCGCCTCAACGAGAAATTCGTGCGCAGCGCGGACAACCAGTCCTTCCTGGTCGAAACGATCGCCGGCATCGGCACCGTCAAGGCGATGGCCGTGGATCCGCGCATGGTGCGCACCTGGGATAGCCAGTTGGCGGGCTACGTCAGTGCCGGCTTCCGCGTCACGCATCTGGCCAACATCGGCCAGCAAGGGGTGCAACTGCTGCAGAAGCTGGTCGGCGTCGCGGTCCTGTATTGGGGTGCCCAGATGGTGATCGACGGCACGCTGTCGGTCGGTCAGCTGATTGCCTTCACCATGCTCTCGGGCCAGGTGTCCACGCCGATCGTGCGCCTGGCGCAGCTGTGGCAGGAATTCCAGCAGGTCGGCATCTCGATGGAGCGGATGGGCGACATCCTCAACACGCGCACGGAGGCGGGTGGCAGCCGGATGGCGCTGCCGCCGATCCAGGGCCGGATCACGTTCGAGAATCTCAGCTTCCGCTATCGCCCCGATACGGCCGAAGTACTGGCCGGAATCAATCTCGACATCCAGCCCGGTGAGGTGGTCGGCATCGTCGGCCGCTCCGGCTCCGGCAAGAGCACGCTGACCAAGCTGGTGCAGCGGCTCTACGTGCCTGAACGTGGCCGCATCCTGGTCGACGGCACGGACTTGGCGCTGGCCGATCCCGCCTGGCTGCGGCGCCAGCTGGGCGTCGTGCTGCAGGAGAACTTTCTCTTCAATCGCAGCGTGCGCGAAAACATCGCGCTGATCGATCCGGGCATGCCACTGGAACGAGTCATTCGGGCGGCCGAGCTGGCCGGCGCCCACGAGTTCATCGTGGAGCTCCCGCAGGGCTACGACACCGTCGTTGGCGAACACGGCGCCAGTTTGTCGGGTGGCCAACGTCAGCGCATCGCGATCGCCCGCGCCCTGGTGGCCGATCCACGCATCCTCATTTTTGACGAAGCCACCAGTGCGCTCGACTATGAGTCGGAGCGCGCGGTGATGGCCAACATGCGCTCCATCTGCCAAGGCCGCACGGTGCTGATCATCGCCCACCGCCTTTCCACCGTGCGCCACGCCAACCGCATCGTCGTCGTCGACAAGGGGCGCATCGTGGAAACCGGCGCGCCCGATGAACTGCTGAAGCGTCCCGACGGGCACTTCGCGCACCTTTCCCGACTGCAGCAGGGCTGACGCCATGACCGGCCAATGGAGTGCCATCGGCGACATGCTTCGGCGGTATGGACAGGTCTTCCGTGCGGCTTGGGCCGAACGTCGTGCACTGGAACCCATTCAGCGCACGCGCGAGGAATTGGCGTTCCTGCCGGCACATCTCGAGCTCGCCGAAACGCCGCTGTCACCGGCGCCGCGCGTCAGCCTGTGGGTCATCATGGCGTTGTTTTGCGCGGCACTGCTCTGGGCCTGTGTGGGCAAGCTCGACGTGGTCGCCGTGGCACCCGGCAAGACGGTCACCAGCAGCCGCACCAAGGTCATCCAGCCGGCCGAGACGGCTGTCGTGCGCCGCATCCTGGTGCATGACGGCCAGCGGGTGAAACAAGGCGAGCTGCTCGTCGAGCTGGACGCCACCGCCACCACGGCCGACAGCAAGAAAGCCGGGGAAGCCTTGATCAGTGCCCGATTGGCGGCGGCGCGATCCGCCGCCTTGGTCGAGGCCATCGAAGCAGGGCAGCCTCCGGTGCTGGCGAACGACGATGGAGTGCCGGTGGATCGGTTCGAGGCCATGCAGCGTCTCGCACTCAGCGAATTCGCCGCCTTCGCCGCCAAGAAGCAGAGCCTGGAGGCCATGGTGGCGCAGAAGCAGGCGGAACTGCGCACGGTGGAGTCGGCCATCACGCCATTGGAGCAATACTTGGCGATTTCGCGTACCCGGGTGGCCGACTACGAGAAGCTGCTGGGCCACGGCTACGTTCCCAAGCAGGACTACCTGCAACGCAAGCAGGAACGCATCAATGCCGAGCGCGACCTCGCTGGGCAACGCAGCCGCCGGGCGGAACTGCACTCCGCCATCACCGGGGCGAGGGAGGAGCTGTCGGTCACCGTGACCGACACGCGCCGCCAGCTGCTGGACGAGTTGCGCCAGGCCCGCGAACAGATCCAGCAGTTCGAACCCGAAGTGGCAAGAACCACCCAGCGCAATGCCCTCATGCAATTGCGCGCGCCCGTGACAGGCACGGTGCAACAGCTGGCCGTGCATACCGTCAGTGGCGTGGTCACCCCCGCCCAGCCCATCCTCTCCGTGGTACCGGAGAACGAGCCGATGGAAGTGGAAGCCACCGTGCTCAACCAGGACATCGGCTTCGTGCGTCCGGGACAGCGCGCCACGATCAAGGTCGAGAGCTTTCCGTACACGCGCTACGGCTATATCGAAGGCGTCGTGGAGAGTGTCTCGCATGACGCCATCCAGGACGAGAAGCTCGGGTTGATCTATCGGGCGCGAGTGCGGATGAAGAAGACCACGCTGATGATCGATGGCGTCGCGGTCAACCTGACGTCAGGGATGTCGCTGACCGCTGAAATCAAGACGGGAAAACGGCGGGTGATCGAGTACATCCTCGATCCGTTACGGCAGGGCGTGACCGAGGCGATGCGGGAACGGTAGAGCCGCCGCGCATGCTGATTTGCGGTCGCTCATTGAGGCAATTTCGAAAGAGAGGTTGTGACGGTGAAACTCCATCTTCTTGCAGCACTCCCGGTGACCTTTATCGCCGGCTGTAGCCAGAGACCACTGACGGAAGCCGAGTGCCAGACGTTGGCGGACAAGGAAATCGAATTTGCGCTGAGCAAAGCGCCAGCGGAGGAAGTGGAGGATCTCAGAGCCTTCCTTTCCAGCGTGGCCGAAGGCGGCACCGCCCGGTGCATGGCGGGGGAAACGTATCGTCGAAGTGACTATCGTTGCATGGTCAAGGCAGACGATGCGAATGAAATTGGTGAGTGTGTCAATAAAGTGAGTAGGCGCTTAGGCCACGGTTAGTGTGATAGGTGCGAGAGAAAGATGATTCGGCCGAATTTCTTCATACGTGCCGGGGTTTCAACAAGTCGATGTAAAGCGTCGCCAGGCTCAATTTCCAGCTACAGAAAGTGGCTATCTCCTTAGTCTTAAGTTGATCGTGACGAGAAAATGGATATGCGCACATGAGACTGAAAATTTCAACTTTGCTCGTGCTTGCAATGTGTCTCTCGGGGTGTGGCGATGATCACTATGCATTTCGTGGCGAACCAAGTGCCGACGGCAACGTAAGTGGCAGCTTCACGATTTCACGTAGCGGTCTTTACTCAGTGGCGATTGAAAGTGATGTTGATGCCAAAAACAGAAAAGACGTTATTTTAGAGAATTCAAAGATCGCAAACCCATTTCGGCCCTGGTAAGCATTGACAAGCAGGATGATCGAGGTCGCACGCGAATCATGGAAGTCGAGGTGGTAAACCCAACGCCGTCATCGTGGACGGCGAGTTCCATCTACTCCGAAGTAGTAAGAGTGAAGCTGGAGAGTGGCAGTTACGAAATGAGAATGAGGTTTAAAGGCGTCGAACCTGCTGGCCGTGATTTTATCGACAAGATAATCATTGAGCGAGCTTACTCAGGGAAATAAGGAGAGTGTCTCATGCCCACGCTAACCGATAAATGACAATGACATCGCCAAACCAAAATTTTGAATTCAGCCAAGAGCAGATCGCAATCGCAGAGGGGTATAAATCATCTGGAGATCTGCCGGGAATGTATCGCTACTTGAGTCAGCAGGTAGCTGCAGGGGGCGGGGATGACAGGCTTTCGAACTGGTTGTCAACCGCAGCAGATATCAATGAGGGCACGGGTTTCTACGCAGGGTTTGTACGACCAGGCACGGGTGAGAATGATGAAGACAACGCTGATGATCAGTGGCATTACGGTCAACCTGGCCTGGGGGCATGACTCTGACGGCTGAGATAAATGCCGGCGATCGCAGGGTTATTGACTACATTTTTGACCCCTTGAAGCAAGGGCTGGTGCATCAATGAGAGAAAGACAAGTAAATTTAAAAAATCACGTTAATGACAGTTTCCATTAACGCACCCATATGCCGCTCGTTGACAATGGGCGTTTTAATCAAGGGGTGCCACCATGTTCGTCCGAATATTGAAATCAATACTGGTATATACAACTAAAATTTTATGTGTCACCTCTTTCTTGGTCGTTGCTGGATGCGGTAAAAAAGATTTGTCGCCCCCCTCAGTGAATTCAGCTCCGCATGATGCAATCGATATTACATTTAGATTGAACGGTAAG
The DNA here is from genome assembly GCF_049445995.1 of Dyella sp. KRB-257. Classification (NCBI taxonomy): domain Bacteria; kingdom Pseudomonadati; phylum Pseudomonadota; class Gammaproteobacteria; order Lysobacterales; family Rhodanobacteraceae; genus Dyella; species Dyella sp. KRB-257. The sequence goes on from NZ_JBMSDZ010000026.1 coordinate 36,094, forward strand.
CGCGATCTATCAAAATACCGCATTACGGGTCAAATAGAATATGGAAATTTGTCCAATATTTGCAGCAATATCCATTCCCTCGATGGCGGATGGGTGGAATACCCTCATGATTATATAAGTGTCGATGGAAGAAATAATTCATTCAAAATATATAGAGACTATTACCAACCAAGGGGCGATTGCTCTTGGCGCCTGCTCGGACTGAGTATAGATATATATGACGAAAATGGTCGGCTGGCCGTTGGAGGTTTGCCGGCAAACAGCCTTCAGCCAGGCTACAGCGTGACATTGCACTGCAATTTTTCGAATAAATGGTCGGGTAACTGCCTGCCAGGGGAAGCCGGGCGCGTCAGGACTGATCTAACTGTTGACATATCCATTAACTGAAAGGAGTTCGGCCATGACTGTGTCAATGCAAGATTATGCAATGCTGTCGTCTTTAATTTATAACGATATTTCAGTTAATCAGACGTTTTCAAACGGATCGTCGACCTACAAAGTAGTTTTCGCTGGGCAGGCACTGGACGGCTACCGAGGGGCCGTATTCGTAAATGAGGTGACAGGCGAAGTTGTGGTCTCGAATGGTGGCACGCAGCTAAGTGATGTTCACGACATTGTTTCTGACTTGGCGATGGGGCCGGGCAGTCCTCCACCTCAGTTGGTGGACGCCGCCAACCTAACGCGATGGGCTCAGCAATACGCAGCGGAAAATGGCCTTGGTGAAATAACCGCGACCGGCCATTCGCTTGGCGGCGCGCTCGCACAATTGTTAGCAGCGGAATTCGGCATTCGCGCCGAAACATTCAATGCTTATGGAGCCTATGACATCGCGGTGGGATTAGGACTGAATCCAAGTGCTGCGATGGAACTTGTTACCTGATTCCGTGACGCGCTCCGAGCATAGCGCGCCGACCACCATCGAGCGCCCGATTCGCGCCGGAGTTGGCGATGTGCACGACACGTTGAGCCGTTGGGTTGCGCAGTGTGCGCAAAAAGTCGTCGTGGCGAGGGGTGCTGATGATCATTTCCCCCGTCGTTCCTGCCCGCCGCGCAGC
>NZ_JBMSDZ010000027.1:0-36023 GCF_049445995.1 Dyella sp. KRB-257
CGACGACTTTTTGCGCACACTGCGCAACCCAACGGCTCAACGTGTCGTGCACATCGCCAACTCCGGCGCGAATCAGGCGCTCGATGGTGGTCGGCGCGCTATGCTCGGAGCGCGTCACGGAATCAGGAAGAAAGCTATTCCGAATTGGAAGAGACGCTGCCGGTGCTCTACGCGGCCAAGAATCTTTACAGCCTGAAGTCACCCGAGACAGCTACCTCGTCCGGTCGTTAATGGAGGAGGCAATGACATCGTCTCAACTAGAAGGCGCGGCGACCACCACCCAAGTGGCCAAAGATATGCTTCGGAGCGGGCGGCAACCCCGTGACTATGGCGAGCGCATGATCTACAACAATTACGTGGTCATGCGTGAGTTGAAGAGGTGGCTTGATAAGCCGTTGACTCCGTCATCCATTTTCGAGATCCATCGAAAGCTCACAGAGGGCACGCTTGAAAATCCGGATTGTGCGGGCAGATTCAGACTGCCCACGGAGGATATAGTCATCGAGGATGAGAGAGGGCGCGTGCTTCATATTCCACCGCATGCCGACGAACTTGCGCAACGTCTGCAGGCTCTATGTGATTTCGCAAATGAAAGCGATGACGGAGAGCATTTTATTCATCCAGTGGTACGTGCCATCATCATTCATTTCCAGATTGGCTATGACCATCCGTTCGTCGACGGTAACGGACGCACGGCCCGGACGCTGTTTTACTGGTCAATGCTGCGCTCGGGGTTCTGGATGGCGGAGTACCTGTCTATATCCAGCATTCTCCGAAAGGCCCCAGCGCAGTACGTGCGATCATACCTTTATACGGAAACAGATGAAGGAGATACAACGTATTTTGTCTCTCATCAGCTGGATGTCATTCTGGAAGCAATTGAAGGGGTGCATCAATACATCTTGCGAAAGCAGAGGGAGCAGTCTGCCGCCGCTGCGCTTCTGAAGCCAGGTAGTCGGCTTGCCCAACAAATCAATCACCGTCAGAGAGCTATTTTGCTCAATGCCATGAAGAATCCAGGAAAACGTTTCACGATAGAAATGCACCGAAAAAGTCATGGCACCTCATACCAAACGGCGCGAACTGACCTGTTGGGTCTGGTGGACGGCGGTTTCATGAATCAGTCTCGTGAAGGCAAGGCCTTCGTCTTTTTTGCAGTCGAAGGTCTGCAAAAAAAGCTCAACTCCTGAATAATTGAAGAAAAATCATAAATCGAGACGGTAAAAGATCAGCTAGTGATAGCCCATGTTTCGCTGAGTGCCTGAATCGCCCCGGGTACCCGGCAAGTACTTCTCCCCCGGCAGTAGCCACATCCATTGCACCAGTGCGATGCATTCCCCATGATGGTGCAATGAGCAACGCATCCTGGCGTCCGCTGGCGGAGCAGATGGCGACCGGGCTGGCCCTGGTCGACGCCGAGCTGCGCGTGACGTGGCTGAATCCGGCGCTGGCCGAGCGGTTGGCGCTGGGGACCCGCAGCCTGGTCGGGCAGCCGGCGGCGCTGATGTTTGCGGATGACGAGGCGGTGCTGACGCAGGCGCGGCGGGCGCTGGACGAGGAGCGGGCGCTGCAGTTGCGCAGTGTGGCGCTGACCACCCAGCGCGGCACCGAGTGGCAGGCGGACCTGAGCCTGCAGCCGTTGGACGGGCAGTTGCTGCTGGAAGTGCACGCGCTGGCCGAGCCGGCCGCGGCGGCCTCGCCGCTGTCGGCGACGCTGCGCGGCTTCGCGCACGAGGTGAAGAACCCGCTGGCCGGCCTGCGCGGTGCGGCGCAGCTGCTGCAGCGGCGGCTGGACGACGAGGACCTGAAGGCGCTGGCCGGCATGGTGATCGCCGAGGCCGACCGCCTCGGCGCGCTGGCCAACCGCCTGCTGCATCACGACGGCGCGCCGCGATTGGCGCCGGTGAACATCCATCACCTGCTGGAGCGGCTGGAAGATCTGCTGGAGGCCGAGCCCGCGCCGCTCGCGCTGCGCCACGACTACGACCCCAGCCTGCCGGACTTCCCGGCCGACGCCGACCGTCTGCTGCAGATCCTCCTGAACCTGGCGCGCAATGCGCGCGAAGCGGGTGCGCGCACGCTCACCCTGCGCACCCGTGCCGAGCACGGCGTGCGCCTCGGCGAACGGATGCTGCGCAGTGCGCTGCGGGTGGACGTGATCGACGACGGCGCCGGCGTGCCGCCCGCGCTGCGCGACACGCTGTTCCAGCCGCTGGTGTCCGGGCGGCCGGACGGCACCGGCCTGGGCCTGGCGCTGTCGCGCGAGATCGCCCACGAGCACGGCGGCGAGTTGCGCTGGCAGGGCCGGCCCGGCGAGACCGTATTCTCGCTCTACCTGCCGCTGCCGCCGCCGCAGCGCGCGCCGACCGATGCCACCACGGGACCGACCGATGACTGACGCCCCCAAGGCCCGCGACGTCTGGGTCATCGACGACGACCGCGGCGTGCGCTTCGTGCTGGCCGAGGCGCTGCGCGACGCCGGCCACGCCGTGCGCGAGTTCGGCGAGGTGGCCAGCGTGCGCGAGGCGCTGACCACCGCCCGCCCCGCGCTGCTGCTCACCGACGTGCGCATGCCCGGCGAGGATGGCCTGGCCCTGCTGGCCGAACTCAAGGCGCAGGGGATCGGCCCGGTGATCGTGATGAGCGCCTATACCGACGTCGCCACCGCGGCGGCGGCGTACCGTCACGGCGCCGCGGATTACCTGGCCAAGCCGTTCGATCTCGATCAGGCGGTGGCCGCGGTGGAACGCGCGCTGGCCGACGTGGCGCCGCCGCCCGCGGCCAAGGCGGTGGCCAGCCACCCCACCCTGTTCGGCGAAAGCAGCGCGATGCGCGAGGTGTTCCGGCTGATCGGTCGCGTCGCCGCCAGCGATCTCAGCGTGCTGATCACCGGCGAGACCGGCACCGGCAAGGAGCTGGTGGCGCGCGCGCTGCACGAGGAGAGCGCGCGGCGCGACAGGCCGTTCGTGGCGCTCAACACGGCGGCGATTCCTTCCGAGCTTTTGGAGAGCGAGCTGTTCGGCCACGAGGCCGGCGCGTTCACCGGCGCCACCCGCCGCCACGCCGGCCGCTTCGAGCAGGCCGAGGGCGGCACGCTGTTCCTCGACGAGATCGGCGACATGCCGCTCATCCTGCAGACGCGCCTGCTGCGCGTGCTGGCCGGCGGCGAGTTCTACCGCGTGGGCGGGCGCGAGCTGATGCGCGGCGATGTGCGCATCGTCGCCGCCACCCACCAGGATCTGGCCGCGCGCGTGGCCAGCGGCCAGTTCCGCGCCGACCTGCTGCATCGCCTCGACGTGGTGCGCATCGAGCTGCCGCCGCTGCGCCAGCGCCGCAGCGACATCCCGAAGCTGGCTGAGCATTTCCTCGCGGCGGCGGCGGTGGAGCTGAAGCTGCCGCCCAAGCGCTTCTCCAAGGCGGCACTGAAGGCGATCGCCCAGCGCGACTTCCCCGGCAACGTGCGCGAGTTGGAAAACCTGTGCCGGCGCCTGGCGGTGATCGCGCCGGGTGCGGAAATCCTGCCCAGCGATCTGGGCACCGCCGCGCCCACCGCCGGCGGCGACGACTGGACCCACGCCCTGCGCGACTGGGCCGAACAGGCGCTCTCGCGCGGCGAGGCGGACATCCACGCCCGCGCCCGCGAGGCGCTGGACCACACCCTGATGCAGGCCGCGCTGCGCGCCCACGACAACCATCGCCAGCACGCCGCCGCCGCGCTCGGCGTCGGCCGCAACACGCTCACCCGCAAGCTCGGCGCCTCGCGCCCGCGCCGGCCGAACAAGACCTGATCCGGAGAAACCCGCATGACCGTGACCGTCCGCGACGCCCGCCCAGAAGACCTGCCGAACCTCATTGCATGGAACGCCGCGATGGCGTGGGAGACCGAGCACAGGCGGCTCGACCCGGATGTGCTCACGCGCGGCATGGCGGCGGTGTTCGACGAGCCGCGCCGCGGCTTCTACCTCGTCGCCGAAGTCGACGGCGCGCCGGCCGGCTGCCTGATGGTGACCTATGAGTGGAGCGACTGGCGCTGCGGCGATTTCTGGTGGATCCAGAGCGTGTACGTGGCCGAGTCCGCGCGCCGCGGGGGTGTGTTCCGCGCGCTCTACGCGGATGTGGCGCGGCGCGCCCGCGCGGCCGGCGCGGTCGGCCTGCGGCTGTACGTGGAAACCGAAAACGGGCGCGCCCAGGCCACCTACGCGGGCCTCGGCATGGAGCGCTGCCACTACTTCATGTACGAGCAGGCGCTGGAACGGGACTGACCGCCGGCTCAGTGCAGCGGCGTGTCCGGCGCGCCGAGGCGGCCGTCGGCGTCGAGCTGGATGCGGCCGAGCGCGTGCAGGTCCGGCGCGATGCCGAACTGCCCGGCCAGCGCGCCGACCAGCGCGCCCAGCGCGCGCGGCTGCAGCGGATAGCCGTGCGCCAGCACGCGGGCGCGCCCGCCGTCGCCGCGCTGGGCGGCGGTCACCGCCACCACGCCCAGGCCGGGGGCTTCGTGCGCCAGCAGCCCCGGCGCCTCGTAGGCGGCGTCGGCCGCGCCGAAGGTTTCCAGCAGATAGCCGTCGCGCGCCTGCGCGCTGACGCCGTCGGTCGGAGCCAGGCGCAGCGGCAGCGCGTGCGCTTCGAGCAGGGCGGCGTACTGGCGCAGCTCGAACACGATGCCGGCGAAGGCGTGCGCGCGGTCCGTGTCGTGGCTTTCGGCCAGCCACTGCGCGGGCGACTGCGCCTGCACCGTGCCGTCGGCGTAGCGCAGCGGCAGGCCGCGCGCGCTGAGCGTGGCTTCCTCGCGGTACGGCGTGAGCAGCGCGGTTTCCAGCAGGCTCCACAGCGGCGCGAGGTTGACGTGTTCGTACTGCACGCAGGTGAGTGCGAGCAGGTCGTTGCGGCTGAGGTAGCGCACGTGTTCCAGCGGCGCGCCCAGCGTGCGGATCAGCCAGTCGGCGGTGCGCTGGCCCGCTTCGCCGCGGCCCACCAGATCCAGCTCGAGCTGCTCGGCCAGCGTGGCGGCGAGCGGCTCGGGCGCGAGCAGGGTGATCGGCAGCAGGCGCATCGGGCCGTCGGCATACGCGGCCTCCGGCTCCAGCGGCTGCGCCGGCATGCGGCCCTCGTGGGTGCCGAAGGCGACCACGTTCTCCAGATGGCCGCGCGGCACGCGACGGGCCAGTTCGTCCAGCGTGGCCCACACCGGGAAGCCCGGGCGCAGCAGCTCCACCGCATCGAACAGCGCGCCGGCCACGGCGAGCCGCGCCTCGATGGCGGCGGGCAGCAGCGCCTGCAGGTCGGCGGCGATGTGTGCGGCCAGTTCGGCCGCCTCGTCGCGGGTGAGCGTGCTGCGACGGGACGCGTCGCCGGCGCCGCTCTCGATCGCGAGCACCACGGGCAGGGCCAACAGGGGGGGCGAGCTGTCCAAGGGGAACGTCCGGTGCGCAGGGGATCGCAAAGTCTATCAGCGCCGTCCATGCCGCCAGGCCTCGCGGCGCTGAACCGCATCGCACGAATGGCGCACTGGCGGGCTTTCCCGGCGCGGCAGCGCAGGTTAGCCTTGCAGGCTCAATACCCGCCCGGATGTTTTGAGCCCATGGACAACTCGCAGCGGCGCGTCGGCGTGATCGGTGGCGTGCGGATTCCCTTCTGCCGCAACAACACCGCCTACGCCGAGGTCGGCAATTTCGGCATGTCGGTGAAGGTGCTCGGCGCGCTGGTGGAGCGCTACACCCTGCACGGCGTGGAGCTGGGCGAGGTGGCGCTGGGCGCGGTGATCCGGCATTCGTTCGAGTGGAACCTGGCGCGCGAGGCGGTGCTCTCCTCGGGGCTGGCGCCGACCACGCCGGCGATCACCACCGCGCGCGCCTGCGGCACCTCGCTGGACAACGCGATCATCGTCGCCAACAAGATCGCCGCCGGGCAGATCGAGGCGGGCATCGCCGCCGGCTCGGACACCACCAGCGACGTGCCGATCGTCTACGGCGAGCGCCTGCGCAAGCGGCTGCTGGCGGTGAACCGCGCCAAGACCCCGCTGGAGAAGTTCAAGACCGCATTCGCCGGCTTCTCGCTGGGCGAACTCAAGCCCTCGTTCCCCGGCGTGGTCGAGCCGCGCACCGGCATGTCGATGGGCCAGCACTGCGAGAAGATGGCCAAGGAGTGGCACATCACGCGGCAGGCGCAGGACCAGCTCGCGCTGGACAGCCACCGCAAGCTCGCCGCCGCCTACGACGCCGGCTTCTTCGACGATCTGATCGTGCCGTTCCGCGGCATCCGGCGTGACGGCTTCCTGCGTCCGGACACCACGCTGGACAAGCTCGCCGCGCTGAAACCGGCGTTCGACAAGAGCTCCGGCCAGGGCACGCTGACCGCGGGCAACTCCACCGGCCTGTCCGACGGCGCCGCGGCGGTGCTGCTGGCCAGCGAGGATTGGGCCGCAGCACGCGGATTGCCCGTGCAGGCCTGGCTGCGCGACGCCGAGGTGGCGGCGGTGGATTTCGTGCGTGGCGAGGGCCTGCTGATGGCGCCGACCATCGCCGTGCCGCGCATGCTGGCGCGCCAGGGGCTGACCCTGCAGGACTTCGACTACTACGAGATCCACGAGGCCTTCGCCGCGCAGGTGCTGTGCACGCTGCGGGCGTGGGAGAGCGCCGACTACTGCAGGCAGCGGCTGGGGCTGGATGCGCCGCTGGGCAGCATCGACCCGGCCAAGCTCAACGTGCACGGCTCCAGCCTCGCCACCGGTCATCCGTTCGCCGCCACCGGCGCGCGCATCCTCGCCACGCTGGCGAAGCTGCTGGAGCAGAAGGGCTCCGGCCGCGGACTCGTTTCGATCTGCACCGCCGGCGGCATGGGCGTCACGGCGATCCTGGAGCGCTGAGCCGTCTGGACGTCCAGACGGCCGCGCCAGCCATCCGCGTGCGACTCACTCCCCGCCTCCGCGTCACCAGCCTGCTGAGCGTGCTGGCGCTGCTGGTCGGCGTGCTCGGCACGCAGTGGCTGAGCGGTCGCACCGGCGACTGGGCCGGCCCGAAGCACGCGGTGCGCGCCGTGCCCGTGGCGCCCGCGCCCCACGCCTATCGCGACCTCGCCCGGCGCGCGCATGTGCCACCGCGCGTGTTGGGCGCACAGCGGCCGCAGGCCTCGTCCGAGGCGGCGGCAGCCACTGCGCCGTCGCCGCCGGAACTGGTGCCGGTGAGCATGCCGGCGCTGTCCTCCCGCTATGCCGCGCTGCAGGGGCATCTGGACGGCAGCGTGGTGTTGGCGGTGCGGGTGGATGGCGCTGGGCGCGTGCTCGACGCGGCGGTGACACGCTCCAGCGGCGACGCCGTGCTCGATGCGCATGCGCGCGCCGTAGTCGCCGGCTGGCGCTTCGCCGTGCCGCCGGGTCATCCGCAGGGCTTCAGCGGCGAGCTGCCGATGCGCTTCGGCGCTTCGAAGCGTTAGAGAATGCCGCTGCCGGCCGAGCCGAAGGCGGTGATCAGGCGCGTGTAGATCAGCTTGAACGACAGCGCTACATCGGGAAAATCGCCCACCGGCTCGTAGCAGCTGAAGAATGCCGGATCGCTCGGCGCCATCGGCGCGCAGCCGGGCTTGAGGTCGTAGCTGGTGGCGTAGCGGTAGGGCCAGAAGTCGAACAGCGGCAGCTTCTCGGAGAGCTCGCCGATCGCCTGGTTGACGTCGGTGAGCACCGGTACCACCGGTTTGCGTGGGGCGATCACCCACGCGTTCTGCGGCCCGGTGAGGCGCAGGATCGAGCTGCGCACGGCGTTGGCGAAGCCGCGGTCGTGCACGATCACGCCGGCCTCGGTGTTGAAGTGGTCCGAGCGCGGATCGAAGTTGTGCGAACCGACCATCGCGAAGCTGTCGTCGACCACGATCGACTTGGCGTGCAGGCCGAAGCGCAGGCCGCCCTCGATCAGCGGGGCCGGGCGGTTGCTCCTGCGGCCGCGGCTGCCGAGCAGGCCGCGCGTCCCCGTGGCGGGCAGGCGTCGGCGCGTGTCCGCCGCGGCCGACGGCGGCAGCAGGTCATCGTTGGCCCGCGCATAGTCTTCCTCGGCACTGGCTGCATGCGGCTTCATCTCCTGAATCTCGAAGCCGTAAGTGCGCAGGTAGCGCTTGCGGTGCTTGTACGACATCGCGTACACCGCGAAGGCGTCGGTGGAGGCCAACGAGTTGGTCGACACGCGGATGCGCGGGGGGGCGGCGCGCTGGTGCATGGACTTGAAGATCTGCTGCGCGCGGTGGCTCATCACCAGGTACGGCGTCTGCAGCAGCACCTCGTGCTTCGCGCTGGCCACCAGCTGCATGACGTGGTGGGTGAAGTCCAGCGCGTGCCGGCGGGTGGGTGCGTCGGTCTTGGCCGGCAGGTCGCTGAAGAACTCCACCTCGCCGGTGTGGAAGGCCGGATCGAGCAGGTGCCGCTGGATCCACGCCGGATCCTGCGCCTCGCGTTCCAGCCTCGCCACGCGGTCGGGAAAGCGGAACCGGGGGGCCGGCCAGCCCGGCGCGGCGGGGTGGGCCAGCGTGTAGCGGTTCACGTCGCGCAACGCTTCCAGCGGCACCGAGCGCTTGTGGTGCCAGAACAGCGCGAAGCTCTTCGCCATGTCGCGGGCGGCCGGGCCACCCACCATCACGTCGCGGTCGACGTAGTCGAACTCGCCGTCCCAGTTGAAGTAGCGGTCCTGGTAGTTGCGTCCGCCGGTGATGCCGACGGTGTCGTCCACCAGCAGCAGCTTGTTGTGCATGCGCTGGTTGAACTTCATGAAGCAGCACACGATGCCGGCGGCGAACTCGGCCGGGCTGGTCTCGGCGTCGTGGAAGGTGGGGTTGTACAGCTTCACCGTGAGGTGGCGGTCGGCGCGGGCGAGGCGGTCGAGCAGGGCCACGTCGCCGAAGGAAAACAGCTGGTCGGCCAGGATGCGCACGCGCACGCCGCGCCGCGCCGCCCGCACCAGCTGGTCGAGCACCAGCTGGCCGACGTCGTCCTGGTCCCAAATGTAGGTCTGCACGTCGATTGAGCGCCGCGCCGCCTGGATCAGGTGGATGCGTGCGGCCAGCGCGTCCTCGCTGTCGGCCAGCAGGGTCACCACGTGCTGCGGCCGGCCGGCGGTGGAGCTGGCCAGCGCGAGGTCGGCCGCCTGCAGCACGGCGGACGGTGCGGCGCAGTGGTCGGCCCGAGCGCAGTCGAGCGAGGGCGGGGTGGTGGCGGCGACGATCGCCTCGGCGCGGCGTACCTGCTGGCGCGGCACGGTGCAGCCCTGCAGCGCCGCCGTGAGCAGCAGCAGGACCGGAACAACGAAGCGCATCGACATGCGCCGATGATACGGTGCGCCGCTCAGGGCGTGGCCGCGTCGAGCCTGATCATCAGGCCGAGGTTCACCGTGTCGCTGACCGCGGCACGATGGCCGCTCATGCCGTAGTCGCTGCGCCGGATGCTGCCACGCACCTCGATCCTGCAGACGGTGTCGCGCTGCAGCGTGCAGCTGGCCGGCTCCAGCCGGAACAGCACCGGCCGGGTCACCCCGCGCAGGGTCAGCCAGCCGGGCAACTTGCCGCCGGCGTCGAGCGAGCGCACCGCCAGCGGCGCGGAGATGAAGTGGATCTCGGGGAAGCGGCGCGCGTCGAAGAACTCGGCGTCCAGCACCCAGCGGCGCAGTCGCGCCGAGGACATCACGACGCTGTCCACGTTCACCGTGGCCTCCACCACGGCGGTGTCGCGCAGCGCGTTGAGGGTGACCTCGCCGTGGATGTCGGTGAAGCGTCCCTTGATCTGGCGCACCCACAGCAGGCGCACGTTGAACTCGGCGTGCGAGCGCGCGGTATCGATGCGGTAGTCCGCGCCCCGCGCGGGGGCGATGGCCAGCAGGGCGATGAGCAGCGGCAGCCAGGCCGCCCGCCTCATGGCGACCAGAAGGCGTCCAGTCGCGCGTTGCCCGGCTCCAGCGCGCCGTTGAGGTGCAGCACGGCCAGTCCGCCGGGCGGCATGCCGCGGAAGTCGTCCGAGCGTCCCTCCACCAGCAGCGCCACCAGCCGCTCGATGCCCGGGTTGTGGCCCACCAGCATCACCGTGCCGACGTCGTCGTGCTGGTCGAGCAGGGCCAGCAGTTCGCCGGGCGTGGCGTCGTAGATCTCGTCGGCCAGCTGCAGCTCGGGCGAGTCGCCCAGCGCCTCCAGCGCCAGTTGGGCGGTGGCACGCGTGCGTTCGGTCGGCGAGCACAGCACGCGATGCGGGCGCGCGCCGTGACTGGCCAGCCATTTGCCTGCCGCACGCGCCTCCTGTTCACCGTGGCCGCTGAGCCGGCGGTGCCGATCATCGTCGCCGGCCCCGGCGGGCAGGGCTTCGGCGTGGCGCAAGAGGATCAGTTCGAGCATGCAGGACTCCAGGTGGAACGCGGCGCCCGTGGCGCCGTGCGGGTGGTTCAGTGGGCGCGCTTGATCCAGCGCAGCAGCGCCTTCCAGTCGTCCTGGTGGCTGCGCACCTGTTCGGACTGGTAGTCGAAGATGCCCTTGCCCAGCGCGGCCAGCAGCACGTAGGCCTGGCTGTCGCGCAGCTGCCCGGCGATCGGGAAGGGCGACAGCTCGCCGAGCTGGGCGACCGCGTCCTGGCTGGCGTGGGTCCATGGCTTGAGCCGGTTGGCGACCAGCGCCACCGGCAGCTTGCCGCGTTTGACGCGGGGGAGCTGCCGGAGCTCGGCGATGAAGGCCAGCGTGGCGTCCATGTCGAAGCTCGACGGCAGCACCGGCACCAGCAGCACGTCGGCGGTGTCGAGAAAGGGCTCAAGCTCACGTACGGTCACGCCGGCGGGGGTGTCGATCAGGGTGCGCTCGGCATCGGCGGGAAGTTTCTGCAGGGTCTTGCGGCCGCCCTCCAGGGCGAGCACGCCGGGCACGTTGTCCGGCCGGCGTGCGGCCCAGCGGAAGCTGGACTGCTGGCGATCGGCGTCGACGATGACCGTGCGCTTGCCGGCCTGGGCCCAGTGCGACGCCATCTGCGTCACCAGCGTGCTCTTGCCGCAGCCACCCTTGCTGCTTGCCACCAGCACCGTAAGCATCGGCCGACTCCCCGCAGGTAAGGTGGGCCACAGCCTACTGTGAGAACCCGGCCCGGGGAACCATGGGCGCGGGGTTTTGCGCACGGGTGCGACGATCGCCGCGGCTCGCGACCGCGGCCTACCGCGTCGATGGCGCGGCGTCGACGGCATCCGCAGCGGGGGCGTCGGCCGGGATGCCGGCATCGCGCAGCGCCGCCAGCACCAGGCTCATCTCGGTGCCGCCGTGGCGGGCCAGCGCCAGCAGGTGCTGGGCCAGCGCCTTGTCCTGCGGCGCGCGATCGGACAACCGGGCGAAGTTCTGCACCTGCCAGGTCAGGTTTGCGCGCTCGATGCGTGCGGCCGCCTGCTCGGCCGGATCGTCCGCCAGGGTCTCGCGCAGGTGCAGGCCGAGCGAGCGCGCCAGCGGGCTGGAGCCCCATTCGAGCACCCGTGCCAGCTGCAGGCAGTCGGCCTTCAGGGCGCCGTCGTCCTTGCCCTTGGCGCACATCCGCGCAGCCGCCTGCATGCCCGGCTGCGGCTGCGGCAGCAGGCCGGCCATGCCGTAGACCAGCACCACCTGCACGCCGTACGGGCCGGCGGCCGCCGCCGGATCGATCGCGGCGGCCGGTGCCGGCAGGGTGCCGGCGGTGCTGGCCAGCGCCTTCAGCGCGGTGCCGGTGTAGTCGTCGTAGAGCCTGGCGCTGGCGGCGCGGTGCAGGTCGTCGCGGGCGGCCTCGTTCCTGCCGTTGGCGGTGTCGGTGCCGAGCTTGATCAGCCACACCGCGGCGTTGTCTGCCGCACCGGCGGTGAGTGCCTGCAGCGCGTCGGCATTGGGGCAGGTGCCGGCCTTGGCGTCGCAGTCGACCAGGCGCACCCACTGCACGGCTGGAATGCTGTCGTCGGCCTGTGCGGCGCGCTCGATCAGCGTATGGAAATCGTTGTACCTGGGCTGCTTCGGCAGCGGGCGGGCCAGCAGCGCAGCGCCGAGCAGCGGCATGGCGTCGGCGCGCGGCGCCAGTACGCTGACCAGATCGCGCTGGTAGGCCAGCAGGGCCTTGGTCCGTGCGGCCTCGGGGGAGGCTTCGGCGGCGGCTGCGGACGAGACGGCCAGGACGAGGCCCAGACCCAGCATGGACCAGATACGTGCTCGCATCGCGTGACTCCTGGTGGGCAAGCAAAGCAACAAGCCTAGTGTGCGCGCATTAAGCCCCGCTGATCGCAGCCCCCGGCGGCGCGGGATCCGCGGCGCACGCTTGCTACCATCCGGGATCTCTGGCCGCGCATGCGCCGGCTGCGCTACACGGGAGAGGCAATGTGGATATGTTCAATCACCTCGACGGGGCGATGCCCTGGTTCGCCGGCTGGGGCACACTGGCGCTGATCAATGCCGGGCTGGCGCAGGGCAAGAATCGCAGCGGCCTGCTGTGGTTCGTGCTCTCGTTGCTGGTCGGCCCGTTGGGCACGCTGATCCTGGTGCTGCTGCCGAAGGTGCGCCAGAAGTTGTTCTGAGCGTCGTCCGGGCAACCCGCGGCGCGCAGGCCGCGGATTCCGGTCGTCGGTAGTCGGTGGCGCGGCTTACTCGCCCAGTGCCTCGCGCATGAACTCCGGCTGCGCCAGCGCGGCCTTGTGGATCTCGGCGTTGTAGTAGCGGGTGGCGAAGCCCTTGGCCGACGCGCCGCGCTCGCGGAAGCCGGCCAGGTCGCCACCCTTGCGCGCCATCGTGCAGCTCCACCAGCCGGTCGGGTAGCACGGCTGCGGGAACGGCAGCGTCTTCACCGCGGCGAAGCCGGCCGTGCGCATGGCCGAGCGCATCGACTTGATCAGGTCCAGGTGCGCGATCGGCGACTCCGACTGCTGCACCAGGATGCCGCCGTGGCGCAGCGCCTTGTGGCAGCTGGCGTAGAAGGCGGCGTTGAACAGGCCCTCGGCGGGGCCGACCGGGTCGGTCGAGTCGACGATGATCAGGTCCAGCGACTCCGGCTCGGCCTCGGCCATGTACTTGATGCCGTCGACGAACAGCAGCTGCGCGCGCGGATCGTGGTTGGCCTCGCACAGCTCGGGGAAATATTGCTCGGCGAGGCGGGTGACGCGCTCGTCGATCTCCACCTGCACGGCGGACTCCACTTCCTCGTGCTTGAGCACCTCGCGCAGCGTGCCGCAGTCGCCGCCGCCGATGATCACCACGCGCTTGGCGCGCGCATGCGTGAACAGCGCCGGGTGGGTCATCATCTCGTGGTAGAGGAAGTTGTCGCGGCTGGTCAGCATCACGCAGCCGTCGATCACCATCAGCTTGCCCCAGTCGGTGGTCTGGTGGATCTCGATGGTCTGGAACGGCGTCTTCTCCGCATGCAGCAGCTTCTCCACGCGATAGCCGATGGAGGAGCCAGACGCCTGGTGGGCTTCGGTGAACCAGCTGTGCTGCTGCGACATGACGGGTGTGTTCCTGCAGGGACGCTTGAGGGGATGGGGTACGACAAAGGCCGGCAATTGTAGCCAGTTCACGCGTGAACGTGCCGCCGCCGCCCGCGCACTTCGGTCGCGGGCGGCCGTTACAATGCGCGGTCGGTTGCCCCGCCCGCTTGACCGGCGGCGCGCCGACCAGCCCTTCCGGCCCCGCGGCGTGCGAGGCTTCCGGCCGGCAAGGCTCCCTGCTCTCGTCGAGCATCTTCAGATTCCGTTTGCACAAGGAGATACCGTCCATGGCGAGTTCCTGGGACCGCGCCGCTGCCCGCCACACCTACGCCGTGCCGCACTGGAGCGACGGCTACGTCGACGTCGGCGACGCCGGCGAGATCGTGATGCGCCCGCGCGGCGCGGCCGGCCCTGCATTGTCATTGCCGCGAATCATCACGCAGGCGCGCGCCGAAGGCCTGCGATTGCCGCTGCTGGTGCGCTTTCCCGACATCCTGGCCGATCGCCTGGCGCGGTTGCAGGGCGCGTTCGCCAAGGCGATTGGCGAGTGGCAGTACGCGGGCGGCTATACGGCGATCTACCCGATCAAGGTCAACCAGCAGCACAGCGTGGTCAGCGAGCTGGTGCACGCCGGCAGCGAGGGCTTCGGCCTGGAGGCCGGTTCCAAGCCCGAGCTGATGGCGGTGCTGGCGATGGCGCGGCCCGGCTCGATCGTGATCTGCAACGGCTACAAGGATCGCCAGTACATCCGCCTGGCGCTGATCGGCAGGAAGCTGGGCCTGCGCGTGCACATCGTGATCGAGAAGCTCTCCGAGCTCGATCACGTGTTCGCCGAGGCCAAGGCGCTGGAGGTCGAGCCACTGCTTGGCGTGCGCGTGCGGCTGGCCTCGATCGGCGCCGGCAAGTGGCAGAACACCGGCGGCGACAAGGGCAAGTTCGGCCTGTCGCCCAGCCAGGTGCTCACCCTGATCGAACGGCTCGATGCGGCCGGGCTCAAGCACACGCTGAAGCTGCAGCACTTCCACATGGGTTCGCAAATTTCCAACGTGCGCGACATCGCTAACGGCATGCGCGAGGCCACCCGCTATTTCGTCGAGCTGCGCCGGCAGGGCGTGCCGCTGGAGATCGTCGACGTCGGCGGCGGCCTGGGCGTGGACTACGAAGGCTCGCGCTCGCGCAGCCACAACTCGATCAACTACTCGATCGAGCAGTACGCGGCGACCATCGTGCAGTCGCTGGCCGAGGCGGTGGCGGCGGAAAACCTGCCGGCACCGCACATCCTCACCGAGGCCGGTCGCGCGATGACCGCGCACCACGCGGTGCTGGTGGTGGACGTGAGCGAAGTGGAGAGCGTGCCGACCGGTGCGATCCCGCCACCGCGCGCCGACGAGCCGCCGGTGCTGCGCCACCTGCGCGAGGTGCACGAAGAGCTGGACCTGCGCCCGCCGCTGGAGCTGTTCCACGAGGCGCAGCACCACCTTGCCGAGGGCCAGGCGCTGTATGCGCTGGGCCAGCTGCCGCTGGCCGACCGCGCGCGGCTGGACGAGGCCTACTACGCCATCGCCAACGCGGTGCGCGCGCGCCTGCTGCCGGGCGAGCGCGCGCACCGGCAGGCGCTGGACGAGCTGGA
Organism: Dyella sp. KRB-257; assembly: GCF_049445995.1. Lineage (NCBI taxonomy): Bacteria > Pseudomonadati > Pseudomonadota > Gammaproteobacteria > Lysobacterales > Rhodanobacteraceae > Dyella > Dyella sp. KRB-257. Next base: position 15,058 of record NZ_JBMSDZ010000027.1, read on the forward strand.
CGAGAAGCTGGTCGACAAGTACTTCGTCAACTTCTCGGTGTTCGAGTCGGTGCCGGACATCTGGGCGATCGAGCAAATCTTCCCGATCGCGCCGATCGCGCGGCTGGACGAGGCGCCGACGCGGCGTGGCGTGATCGTCGACCTCACCTGCGACTCGGACGGCCGCATCGACCACTACGTCGACGCCGAGGGCGTCGACGTGAGCCTGCCGCTGCACGTGCTCAAGCCCGGCGAATCCTATTGCCTGGGCCTGTTCATGGTCGGCGCCTACCAGGAGACGCTGGGCGACATCCACAACCTGTTCGGCGACACCGACGCGGTGAACGTGCGTGTCGAGGGCGATGGCTTCACCTTCGCGCACAGGCGCCGCGGCGACACCACCGACCTGATGCTCGACTACGTCGGCTACAGCCTCGACGACCTGCGCGGGCGCTACCGCGAGCGCATCGCCGCGGCGGGCATCGAGGGCGAACGAGCGGCGCAACTTTTTGCGAACCTCGATGCGGGACTCACCGCGTACACCTATCTGGCGCCGGAAGCGGACTGATCGGACCGTCGCGCTTTTCCCGTTCATCCCGAGGGGTGCAGAATGATGCACTGCAAAATTCCCCCGAGACCCACAGGAGAACGCTCATGGCAAGTCTGGACGGCAAGGTTGCACTGATCACCGGCGCAGCCAGCGGCATCGGCAAGGCGATCGCCGAGCGGTATGCGAAAGAGGGCGCCGCGGTCGCCATTGCCGACATCAACCAGCAGGCGGCGGATGCCGCGGCGGCGGAGATCGAGGCTGCCGGCGGCAAGGCCATCGGCGTGGTGATGGACGTCACCGACGAGGCTGCCGTCAACGCCGGGACCGAGCGGGTGGTGGCCGCCTTCGGCCGGCTGGACATCCTGATCTCCAACGCCGGCGTGCAAATCATCAACCCGATCGAGCAGTTCGCCTTCAGCGACTGGAAGAAGATGCTGGCGATCCACCTCGACGGCGCCTTCCTGACCACCAAGGCGGCGCTCAAGCACATGTACCAGGGCGACCAGGGCGGCATCGTGATCTACATGGGCTCGGTGCATTCGCACGAGGCCTCCAGGCTCAAGTCCGCCTACGTCACCGCCAAGCACGGCCTGCTCGGCCTGGCCCGCGCGCTGGCCAAGGAGGGCGCGCCGCACAACGTGCGCTCGCACGTGATCTGCCCCGGTTTCGTGCGCACCCCGCTGGTCGAGAAGCAGATCCCGGAGCAGGCCAGGGAACTGGGCATCAGCGAGGACCAGGTGATCCGCAACGTGATGCTCAAGGACACCGTCGATGGCGTGTTCACCACGGTCGAGGACATTGCGCAGACCGCCCTGTATCTGGCCACCTTCCCGTCCGCGGCACTGACCGGGCAAAGCATCGTGGTCAGCCACGGCTGGTACATGCAGTAACCACCGATCGCCACGGCGCGGCCAGTGCGGCCGCGCCGTGGCCTGGCCCCTGCGCTGGAGTGCACGTCATGAAGATTGCCGACGTGAAGGCGAAAGCCTTCGCGATGCCGCTGACCAGTCCGGCGTTCCCGCCCGGCCCTTACCGTTTCGTCGATCGCGAGTTCCTCGTCATCACCTATCGCACCGATCTGGATGCGCTGCGTGCGGTGGTGCCCGAGCCGCTGGAGGTGACCGAACCGCTGGTGAGGTACGAGTTCATCCGCATGCCCGATTCCACCGGGTTCGGCGACTACACCGAGAGCGGACAGGTGATCCCGGTAAGTTTCGAGGGCGTGCACGGCGGTTACGTGCACTCGATGTATCTCAACGACCATCCGCCGATCGCCGGGGGCCGCGAGCTGTGGGGCTTCCCGAAAAAGCTCGCTTCGCCGGAGCTGGAAGTGGAGACCGATACCCTGGTCGGCACCCTCGATTACGGCAAGGTACGCGTGGCCAAGGCGACCATGGGCTACAAGCATCGCCAGGCCGACCATGCCGCGGTGCTGGCGGCGCTGCAGGCACCCAGCTTTCTGCTCAAGATCATCCCGCATGTCGACGGCACGGCGCGCATCTGCGAGCTGGTGCGCTACTTCACCACCGATATTGTGCTGAAGGGCGCCTGGAGTGGCCCCGCCTCGCTGGAGCTGCATCCGCACGCGCTGGCGCCGGTGGCCGAGCTGCCGGTGCTGAAGGTGGAGTCGGCGCTGCATTTCGTGTGTGACCTCACGCTGGCGCTCGGCGAGGTGGTGCACGACTACCTTGCCGAACCGGTCGCCTGAGGAGCACGCCATGACCCACCGCCCGCCCCCGTCCCGTGACCGCAAACCCGCCGCGTCCCGCAAGACGGCTGCCGCCGCGCATGAATACCCCAGCATCGCCCTGGTACTGCAGGGAGGCGGGGCACTGGGTGCGTACCAGGCGGGGGTCTACGAGGGCCTGCATGCCGGCGGGCGGCTGCCCAACTGGGTCGCCGGCATTTCCATCGGCGCGTTGAATGCGGCGGTGATTGCCGGCAACGCTCCGGAGCACCGGGTGGCGAAGCTGCGCGAGTTCTGGAAGACCATCTGCCGGCCGCCGTTCCTGCCGGCACCGTTCGCCGCATCGGCATTCGACGAGGTGCCGGAACCGCTGCAGCATGGCCTGAGTGCGTTGGCGGCGATGCGTGCGTTGTTCGAGGGCCAGGCAGGCTTCTTTCTGCCGCGCATGCCGGCCCCGCCGTTGGCGCCATGGCGGCGCGGCCCCGACGTGGCGAGCTGGTACGACACCGGACCGTTGCGCAGCACGCTGGAGCGTCTGGTCGACTTCGACCGGATCAACGACCCGCGCACGATCCGCGTTTCGGTGGGCGCGGTGAATGTGCGCACCGGCAATTTCGAATACTTCGACAGCACCCGGCGGACTTTGCGCGCCGAACACTTCATGGCCTCCGGCGCACTGCCGCCGGGTTTTCCGGCGGTAGAGATCGATGGCGAGTTTTACTGGGACGGCGGGATGGTCTCCAACACGCCATTGTACGAGGTGTTGTGTGATCGGCCCGCGCACGATGCGCTGATCTTCCAGGTCGACCTGTGGAGCGCGACCGGCCAGTTGCCGCAGGACCTGAACCAGGTCGCTGGGCGCAGCAAGGACATCCAGTTCTCCAGCCGCACCCGCCTGGTGACCGAGTACATGGCCCGCGAGCACGAGCATCAGCGGCTGTTGCACGATCTGCTGGCGCTGGTGCCGGAGTCGCGCCGCGACGATCCGGCCTTTGTCCGTGCGCAGGCGCGCTCATCCGGAGCGCTGACCAACCTGGTGCACCTGATCTATCGCGACAAGCCGTACGAAGGCCACTACAAGGACTACGAGTTCAGCACCAGCAGCATGCACCGTCACTGGCGCGCCGGGCTGGACGACATGCGCCGCACGCTGGCGCACCCGCACTGGCTGGACTTTCCCGATGCCCGGCATCCGTTCGTCACCCACGACGTGCACCGCTTGTAGGAGCGCACCCTGTGCGCGACGCCTTTGCTCACGTGAAGGAGAGCGTCGCGCACTTCGGTGCGCTCCTACGGACGGAATCAGGCGTCGCGATGCACCTGCAGCCCGGCGGCGGACTGGCTCACCGGCATCACTTCGAGCCGGTTGACGTTGAGGTGCGGCGGCAGCGTGGCGATCCACCAGATCGACTCGGCGATGTCCTCGGCGGTGATCGGCTGCACGCCCGCGTAGAGCTGATCGGAGACGGCCCGGTCGCCGCCGGTGCGCACCAGGGTGAACTCGGTCTGCGCCATGCCCGGCTCGATCGAGCTCACCCGCACGCCGGTGCCGTGCAGGTCAGTGCGCAGGTTCTGCGTGAACTGGCTGACGAATGCCTTGCTGCCGCCGTAGACGTTGCCGCCCTTGTACGGGTAGCTGCCGGCGATCGAGCTGATGTTGACGATCGCGCCGCGCCGTTCGATCAGCGTGGGCAGCAGCAGGTGGGTGATCGTCACCAGTGCGGTCACGTTGGTGTCGATCATCTGCTTCCACTGCGCCAGGTCGGCCTGCTGCGCGGGGGCGGTGCCCAGCGCCAGGCCGGCGTTGTTGACCAGCAGGTCGATGCCGGCAAACTCGGTCGGCAGGCCGGCGATCGCCGCGCGCATCGCGGCTTCGTCGCGCATGTCGAAGGCCAGCGCGTGCACGCGGTCGGCGCCGTGCCGGTCGACCAGCTGCTGCAGCCGCCCGGCGCGACGGCCGGTGGCGAGCACGCGCCAGCCGCCGGCGACGAAGCGCTCCACGGTGGCGGCGCCGAAGCCGGAGGTGGCGCCGGTGATCAGGGCGGTCTTGGCGTGCATGTCGATGCGGCTCGTGGCGGGGCGGAGGTCAGCGGCCTTCTTTCAGCGCGATCGCGTTGATGCCGGCCGAGGCCAGGCGCTGCTTGGTCGATTCCAGTTCGGTGGCCGAGCGGAACGGGCCCAGCCGCACGCGGTGGTAGGTCTGCCCGCCCACGTTCACCGCCTGCACGTTGGCCACGAAACCCTGCAGCGCCAGCCGCGCCTTCAGGCTCTCTGCGTCGGCGGCGTTTGGGAACGCACCCACCTGCAGCAGATAGCCGCTGCCGGCAGCCGGGGTCGGCAGCGCCGAGGCCGGTGCCGCGGTGACGTTTTCGCGCACCGCGGCCGGCGCGCTCGCCGGGGGCTGCGCCTGCTGCGGCGGCTGCCGGGCGGCCAGCGCCTGTTCGCGCGCCTGCTGCTGCTTGCGCTGCTCGGCCCTGGCCTGCGCGCTGATCACCGCGTCGGGAATGCGCACCTCGCGCTCGGACAGCAGCGAGTAGAAGTCGTACTGCGGCTTCTTCGGCGTGCTGGCCACGCTGCCCGGCGCCACTGCGCCCGGATCGCTGCCGCGCTGGGCGGTGGCCTGCGGATTCGGCTGCGGGCCGGTGGGTGCCATCGGCAGCAGCGACTTGCGCATCAGCACCACCATCGCCAGCACGCCGATCAGGATGCCGATCGCCGCCCATGCCCAGCCGGGCACGCTGCCGCTCCTGTTGCGCACGGCCTGCCGGCCCCTGCCCTTGCGTGCTGCCATTTACATGCTCTCCGGGGCGCTCAGGCCCAGCAGGTTCAAACCGTTCTTCAGCACCTGGCGGGTAGCCACCGACAGCGCCAGCCGCGCGTGGCGCAGGTCGGCGTCGTCGACCAGGAACTGGTGTGCGTTGTAGTAGGTGTGGAAGGCGTTCGCCAGCTCGCGCAGCCAGCCGGCGAGCAGGTGCGGTTCGAGGTTGGCGGCGGCCGACTCGACCACTTCCGGATATTTCGCCAGCTCGGTCAGCAAAATCTGCTCGTGCTCGCTGTCCAGCCGCGCCAGCTGCTGCAGGCCGCGCTCGAGATCGACGACAAGGCCCTTCTCGCCGGCCTGGCGCAGCACCGAGCAGACCCGGGCGTGCGCGTACTGGATGTAGTAGACCGGGTTGTCGTTGGACTGCGAGCGCGCCAGGTCGATGTCGAACACCAGCTGCGAGTCGCTCCTGCGGGCGATCAGGAAGTAGCGGGTGGCGTCGCGGCCGGCTTCCTCGATCAGGTCGCGCAGGGTGAGGTAGCTGCCGGCGCGCTTGGACAGCTTCACCTCCTCGCCGCCGCGCATCACGGTGACCATCTGGTACAGCACGTAGTGCGGCCAGTCTTGCGGGATGCCGGCGTCCAGCGCCTGCAGCCCGGCCTTCACGCGGGCCAGCGAGCCGTGGTGGTCGGCGCCGAGCACGGTCACCGCGTTGACGTAGCCGCGCTGCCACTTGCTCAGGTGGTAGGCCACGTCCGGCACGAAATAGGTATAGGTGCCGTCGGACTTGCGCATCACGCGGTCCTTGTCGTCACCGTAGTCGGTCGAGCGCAGCCATAGCGCGCCGCCTTCCTCGTAGGTGTGGCCGTGGGCGATCAGCTCGCGCACGGTCTCCTCCACCTTGCCGTCGGCGTACAGCGAGGACTCCAGGAAGTATACGTCGAAGCCGACGCCGAAGGCCTTCAGGTCCAGGTCCTGCTCGCGGCGCAGGTAGGCCACGGCGAACTGGCGGATGGCGTCCAGTTCGTCCGGGTTCTTCGCGCCGACCACGGTGTGGCCTTCCACCGCCACGCTGTCGCCGGCGAGGTAGGCCCGGGCCACGTCGGCGATGTAGTCGCCGCGGTAGCCGTCCTCCGGCCAGCCGGGGTCGTCCGGGCTCAGCCCGCGGGCACGCGCCTGCACCGAGATCGCCAGGTTGTGGATCTGCACGCCGGCGTCGTTGTAGTAGAACTCGCGCCTGACCTGCCAGCCGGTGGCGTCGAGCAGGCGCGCCAGGCAGTCGCCGAGCACCGCATTGCGGCCGTGGCCCACGTGCAGCGGGCCGGTCGGGTTGGCCGAGACGAACTCCACGCCGGCCACCTTGCCCGCGCCGGTGGCGCTGCGGCCGTAGCCGTCGCCTTCGGCGAGGATGCGCCGCACTTCGGCGTGGTAACTCTCCGATGAGAGGAAGAAATTGATGAAGCCCGGCCCGGCGATCTCCACCTTCGCCACCAGCGTGTTGGCCGGCAGCGCCGCCACCAGCTTCTCGGCCAGCTCGCGCGGCTTGGCCCGCGCCGGTTTGGCCAGCAGCATCGCCGCGTTGCTGGCGAAGTCGCCGTGCTCGCGGCTGCGCGAGTGTTCGATCACCAGGTGCGGGATCGCGAGGTCGGCCGGGAGGAGGGCGTCGTTCTGCAGGGTGCGGATGGCCTGCAGCAGCAGTGCGCGCAGCTGGTCTTTCACGGATGGGTGCGGTCGGGTGAGGCGATGGGATCGGTAATGCTAACAGAGCGTTCCCGCTGCGCGGCCGGCCCGGCCGGCGTGACGCGGCGCACGAACAAGTCTGTGGATAACTCTGTGGGGAAGATCCGCTCCTTCCGCAAGGCGGCGGCCGGAAACGCCGATTTCATCTCCGTGAAGGCAATAAAAATAAATAATATCAGTAAGTTATAGTCTAACGATGAGCCCGTCCCGAGCTGTTGACGCCAACCCCATGCAGCGCACCGAATGTGCATAACTTTGAGAAGTCAACCGGGGAGGACCGCGAACGGCTCACGTCATGGCCCTGTCATGCGGCAGCGCCACAATGCGCTGGTGTCTGGTCGACCTGTCTCCCCGGGGAAGGCCAGCGCCTGGAGATACCGTGTTCTCCACCCTCCCCAAAAACGGCCTTGAGCGGTGCGGCGCGAGCCTGCGCCGCTTTTTTTGGTGCGCGTGCGGGGCCGGATCAGGCGGATCGGGGCGACCCGATCGGGCTGATCGTGATCCAGGCAGGGCGATCGAGCCTTGCGGACCGCGTCCGGGCGAGTCAGATCAGGCCGCGCGCGGCCATCGACACCGGCTCGCCGCTGCCGATCACCAGGTGATCGAGCACGCGCACGCCCACCAGCTGCAGCGCATGGCGCAGTTCGTGGGTGATGGCGCGGTCGGCGGCACTGGGTTCGGCCACGCCGCTGGGGTGGTTGTGGGCAAAGATCACCGCGCAGGCGTTGTGCCGCAGGCAGGCCCGCACCACCTCGCGCGGATGCACGCTGGCGCCGTCCACCGTGCCGCGAAACAGCTCCTCGAACGCCAGCACGCGGTGGCGGTTGTCCAGGTACAGACAGCCGAATACCTCGTAGGGTAGGTCGCGCAGGCGGGCGCGCAGGTAGTCGCCGCTGTCGCGCGGGTTGCCCAGCGCGGGGCGCTCGCGCAACTGCTCGCCCAGGCTGCGGCGGGCCAGTTCCAGCGCGGCGGCGATACGTGCGCGCTTGGCCGGCCCCAGGCCGCGCGTGCGGATCGCCTGTTCCGGCCGCGCCAGCAGGGCGCTGAGGCTGCCGGCGTCGGTCAGCAGCTCACGCCCCAGCGCCAGCGCGTCCTTGCCGCGCGCGCCACTGCCCAGCAGCACGGCCAGCAGTTCGGCGTCGGACAGCGCGGCGCTGCCGCGCGCCAGCAGTTTTTCGCGCGGGCGTTCGCCCTCGGGCCAGTCACGGATGCTCATCACCGCAGCGTGGCCGCTGGCGGTCCGCGTGGGCAGCGGTGCGCCGGGACGATTCCGGTAAGCTACGGCACCGACCGTTTGTCAGGCCGAACTTACATGTCCCTAGCCCATCGTCGCGTACTGCTCGGCGTAACGGGCGGCATCGCCGCCTATAAGTCGTGCGAGCTGGTCCGTCGCCTGCGCGAACTCGGCGCCGAAGTGCGCGTGGTGATGACCGAAGGGGCCACGCATTTCGTCACCCCGACCACCTTCCAGGCGCTGTCCGGCGCAGCGGTGCGCGTATCGCTGTGGGACGAGTCGGCCGAGGCGGCGATGGGCCACATCGAGCTGGCGCGCTGGGCCGAGCGCATCCTGATCGCGCCGGCCAGCGCCGACGTGCTTGCCCGCCTCGCGCATGGCCAGGCCGACGACCTGCTGACCACGTTGTGCCTGGCCAGCGCCGCGCCGCTGGCGGTCGCCCCGGCGATGAACCGGCAGATGTGGGCGCATCCGGCAGTGCAGGCCAACCTGGCGACCCTGCGCGGTCGCGGTGTCAACGTGCTGGGTCCGGCGGCGGGCGGGCAGGCCTGCGGCGACATCGGTTCCGGCCGCATGCTCGAACCACTGCAGTTGCGTGATGCGCTGGCGGCCTCGTTCGGCGATGGCGTGCTGGCCGGTCGCCGGGTGGTGGTGAGCGCCGGCCCGACCTACGAGGACATCGATCCGGTGCGCTTCATCGGCAACCGCAGCTCGGGGAAGATGGGCTTCGCCGTGGCCGAGGCGGCGGCGCTGGCCGGTGCGCAGGTGATCCTGGTGGCCGGCCCGGTCAGCCTGCCTACGCCGGCGGGCGTGGTCGAGCGCGTGGACGTGCGCAGCGCAGCGCAGATGCATGCGGCGGTGATCGAGGCGTCGGCCGATGCCGACATCTACATCGCGGCGGCCGCGGTGGGCGATTACCGGCCGCAGCAGGTGGCCCCGTGCAAGCTCAAGAAGCAGGCCGGTGTCGAGCTCATCCTCACGCTGGCGGAAAATCCAGACATCCTCGCCACGCTGTCGGCGCAGCCCACGCACCCGTTCCTGGTCGGCTTCGCCGCCGAGACGCACGATGTGGCGACCTACGCGCAGGACAAGCTGCGTCGCAAGAAGCTCGACATGATCGCGGCGAACAGGGTGGGCGACGGCATCGGTTTCGAGACCGCCGACAATGCCCTCACCCTCTACTGGGACGGTGAGTCCAGGGAGCTGCCCCGCGCCAGCAAGACCGAACTGGCGCGCGAGCTGGTGGCCTGCATCGCCGAGTGCTTCGCACGGTCGCGCGCATGATCGATGTGCAGCTGAAGATTCTCGACCCGCGCCTGGGCGACACCATCGCGCTGCCCGAGCCGGCCACCGCCGGCAGCGCCGGGATGGACCTGCGCGCCGCGCTCGATGCGCCGATCACCCTGGCGCCGGGCGAAACCGCGCTGGTGCCCAGCGGCCTCGCCCTCCACATCGGCGATCCCGGCTGGTGCGCGCTGATCGTTCCGCGCTCGGGCCTGGGCCACAGGCAGGGGCTGGTGATGGGCAACCTGGTGGGCGTGATCGACGCCGACTACCAGGGGCCACTGATGATTTCGTGCTGGAATCGCGGCAACGCGGACGTCACGATCGGGGTGGGCGATCGCATCGCGCAACTGCTGCTGGTGCCGGTGGGAAAACCCAGGCTCACGGTAGTGGCGGAATTCGCGCCGTCCGGGCGGGGGCAGGGCGGCTTCGGTTCGACCGGCATCCACTGAATCTGCGGGGGCAGGCATGGGCTTGAGTGGGGGAAGCAACGGCGCGCGCTTCGCGCCGGACTGGCGCCGTCTGCTGCCACTGGCGGCCGGCACGCTGGCGCTGCTGCTGGGCCTGTTTGCCGGCTGGCAGACCTGGCTGATCGCCGACGAAGGTCACGCCAACGACCGCGTGCACCGGGCCCAGGCCGAGACCGTGCACGCCATCGCCGCCGAACTCGATCGCCAGCGCCAGGCCGCGCGCGCCGCGCTGGATGCGCTCGATCCGGCCACCGTGCTGGCCGACCCGGCGCGCGCCGCGGCGGCGGTCAAGGCGCGTCTGCCGCAGGCGCTCGACGTGCAGTTCTACAGCGCCGGCATGGACGAGGTACTGCACGCCAACTACCGCGAGTTCGGCTACGCCAAGGCCGCCCAGCTGCTGGCCGCGCAGGCGCAGACCGGCCCGGCGGTGGCGCAGACGGTGTATGTGGGCAACGATCGGCGGGTGTCGTTCGCGATGCCGCTGGGCACCGGCGTGCACGCGGTGGCCTGGGCCTGGATCGAGCTGCCGTTCGCGCCGCTGCAGCAGGCGTTCGAGGCGGTCTCGCCGGCCAGCGGCCGGCTCGACCTGCGCCAGGGCGACGACCGCAGCGCACTGAGCCTGCTGTCGCACGGGGAACCGTCCGCCCAGCTGGAAGACACCGCCGCACCGATCCCGCACAGCGGTTTCAGCGTGGGCGCCGCGTTGCCTGAGGAGTTCATCATCCTTCCGCACCTGTGGCCGCTGGCGGCCTTGCTCGGCCTGCTCGGCGTGGCCGGTGGCATCTACCTGCTGCGGCTGGCGCAGCGCCGCGGCGGCCACCGCGCGGCCGAGTCCGAACAGGAGATACCGCTGCCGGCAGTGGTGCGCCAGCGCGAGGGCGCGGCGTCGGCCGCGCGCCGCGCGATGCCGCCGCCGGCGCCGGAGGCGGCGCCGGCCCTGGCGATCGATGCGGACATTTTCCGTGCCTACGACGTGCGCGGCGTGGTGGGCAAGAACCTCGACCGCCGGGTGGCCCGGCGGCTGGGTCAGGCGATCGGCGCGGTGATGGCCGACCAGGGCCTGCGCGAGATCGTGGTGGGTCGCGACGGACGGCAATCCGGTCCGGAACTGGCCGGCGCGCTGGCCGAGGGGCTGCGCGCGGCGGGCGTGGACGTGATCGACCTCGGCGCGGTGCCCACGCCGGTGGTTTATTACGCAACCTATCGCTTCAACACCGGCTGCGGCGTCGCCGTCACCGGCAGCCACAACCCGCCCGAGTACAACGGCTTCAAAATCATGATCGGCGGCGAGACGCTGGCCGAGGACGCGATCCGGGAGCTGTACCGGCGCATGGTCGCCGGCGAGTTGCGCGAGGACGGCCAGGGCGCCCAGCGCAGCATCGACGTGGTGCCCGACTACATCGAGCGCATCACCTCCGACGTGCAGGCCGAGCGCATGCTCAAGGTCGTGGTGGACTGCGGCAACGGCATCCCCGGTGCGGTGGCGCCGCAGCTGCTGGAAGGCATCGGCTGCCAGGTCATTCCGCTGTACTGCGACGTCGACGGCAGTTTCCCGAACCACCACCCCGATCCGTCCGACCCGGAGAACCTGCAGGACCTGATCCTGGCCGTGAAGCAGACCGGTGCCGACCTCGGGCTGGCTTTCGACGGCGACGGCGATCGTCTGGGCGTGGTGACGCGCGAGGGCGAGATCGTCTATCCCGATCGCACGCTGATGCTGTTTGCGCGCGACGTGCTGGCCCGCCAGCCCGGCGCCACGATCATCTACGACGTCAAATGCACCGGCCATCTCAAGGGCCAGATCCTCGACGCCGGCGGTAGCCCGCTGATGTGGCGCACCGGCCATTCGCTGATCAAGGCCAGGATGCGCGAGACCGGCGCCGAACTGGCCGGCGAGATGAGCGGGCATTTTTTCTTCAAGGAGCGCTGGTACGGCTTCGACGACGGCATCTATGCCGCGGCGCGGCTGCTGGAGATCCTCGCCGGGGATCTCGACGACCGCACGCCGGAGCAGATCTTCGCCAGCTGCCCGAAGGGTGTGTCGACGCCGGAGCTGAAGATCGAGCTGGCCGAGGGCGAGAACCGGCGGTTCATGCAGGCGTTCCGCGAGAAGGCGAGCTTTCCGGATGCCACGCTGGTCACCATCGACGGCGTGCGCGCCGACTGGGCGGACGGCTGGGGCCTGGTGCGTGCATCGAACACCACGCCGGTGCTGGTGCTGCGCTTCGATGCCGACAACCCCGCCGGGCTAAAGCGCATCCAGCAGGTATTCCGCGAGCAGCTGTTTGCGCTGAACCCGGAGCTCAAGTTGCCGTTCTAGCCGTTGGCGCTGGCCGGCGGCGGGTCGTGCTCTTTACGGCTGAGAGCGGCCGTCGGCCTGCTGCAATTGCGCCTTGAGCTGGCGGTAGTGGGCGAGCTGGGATTCGTTCTTCAGCTGCGTGTTCACGTAGGCTGCCTGCAGCCGATCCAGCATCGCGCGCTGCGAGCCCACCACGTTGCGCTGGGCGGCGATCTTGTCAGAAAGGAACTTCGGCACCGGCTGCTTGGCCCGCTCCAGTTCGCCGGCGCGGTCGAGCAGGTCGGCCAGCGCCTTTTCCTGCGTGCCCAGGCTCGCGCGGGCAGTGGTGATCTGTTGGTCGATGCTGGTCAGTTCGTCGGTCTGCGCGGTGGTCAGACTGGCCTCGTCCGGGAAGGCGGCCAGCATCTGCTGGTCTTCGCGCTGGCGCTGCTCGGCCTCGCGCTGGCGTGCCGCCGTTTCGGCCGCCTGTTTCTGCGCGGCGACGCGCTCGGCCGGGGTGAGCGGGCGATCGACGTGGCGCATCACCAGGCCCTGGCTGTTCACCACGTCATAGCCGTTGGCGATGGCATCGGCCGACAGGCTGTCACTGTAGTGCGGCAGGCCATGCGCATCGCGCCAGCGGTACTGCACGCTGCCGCCGGTGGTGGCCTGACGCGCCTGGGCCAGTCCGCCGATGCCGACCCCGAGTGCCGCGATGATGATGAGTACCTTGCGCATGAATCCCCTCCTCGCCGGAGTATAGCCACGGGCGGAGACGCGTCGGGCGCCGCCGGTGCTGCGCTCGGTATGGTGCTGTGACTGGGTCGGCGACTTGAGCTGAATGGTGCGTCAGCCGGCCACGCCGTAGCGTTCGCGATAGGCCAGCAGCCGCGCGTGTTCGCCGGCCAGCGCGGGGCACTCGCCGGTGTATGCCAGCACGTCGTCCAGCCGGGTGATCGCGATCACCGGAATGCCGTAGTCAGCGGTGACTTCCTGCGCGGCGGAGCGTTCGCCCTGACCGCGCTCCTGCCGGTCCAGCGCGATCAGCACGCCGGCCGGCGCGGCGCCGGCGGCGCGGATCAGTGCCAGCGATTCGCGCACCGCGGTGCCGGCGGTCATCACGTCGTCGACGATCAGCACCCGGCCATTCAGCGGCGCGCCGACCAGGCTGCCGCCTTCGCCGTGATCCTTGGCCTCCTTGCGGTTGTAGGCCCAGGGCAGGTCGCGGCCGTGCTGGTCGGCCAGCGCGATGGCGGTGGCGGCCGCCAGCGCGATGCCCTTGTAGGCGGGGCCGAACAGCATGTCCACGGCGATGCCCGAGGCCTCGACCGCGGCGGCGTAGGCGCGCCCGAGCCGGGCCAGCGCGGCGCCGGAATCGATCCGCCCCATGTTGAAGAAGTACGGGCTGATCCGGCCGGACTTGAGGGTGAATTCGCCGAAGCGCAGCACCTCGTGCTCAAGGGTCAGTTCGATGAAGTCGCGCTGGTAGGCGTGCACGGGCAGTCTCGTCGGGCGTCGGTGAGGGTGTCAGGGATGAAACGGGCGCAGCAGCAGTCGCTGTCCGCGACCGACCGGCCCGCCATGGTAGCGCGCTGCGCCGTCGACGAAGCCGGCCTGCCGGTACAGCCCGAGTGCCGCCGTGTTGCCCTCGTCCACGCTCAGCACCAGCAGGCGCGCCGCCGGGTGGCGTTCGGGCAGGGCGTGCAGCAGCGCGGACAGCGCGCGCCGGCCGAGCCCGCGCCGTTGCCAGCGCGCGTCGATGAAAAACCCGCGCAGTCCGACCGCCGGCGCGTCGAATGCGATCGGCGCGATCGTCCGCGGTTCGCGTTCGATGCAGCACAGGCCGATCACCTGATCGCCCAGCACGAACGCAAGCGGATCGGCGCTCGGCCGGCTCTGCGCATCGGCGAGCAGGTCGACCACCCGACCGACGAAACCCAGCTGTTCCGGCGCCACACGCAGTGCCAGCAGCGTCGGCCGCGGCACGCGGTCGACGGCAACCAGGGTCAGGGCGGAGGCATCGGACACGGTTGCTATGATGGCGCATTGACCCGCGCCCGACCCGCCGGAGATGGCATGCGCATCATCAGCCTCAACGCCAACGGCATCCGCTCGGCCGCCAGCAAGGGCGCGTTCGATTGGCTGTGTGCGCAGCGCGCCGACGTGGTCTGCCTGCAGGAGACCAAGGCGCAGGAGGATCAGCTGACCGACCCGATGTTCCGCCCCGACGGCCACCACTGCTTCTACCGCGACGCGACCCGCAAGAAGGGCTACAGCGGGGTGGCGATCTACGCGAGGCGCGAACCGGATGCGGTGCTCACCGAGCTGGGCTGGGACGAGTTCGACAACGAGGGTCGCTACATCGAGGCGCGCTTCGGCGAGCTCTCGGTGGTGTCGCTGTACTTCCCGTCCGGCTCGTCGGGCGAAGAGCGGCAGCAGTTCAAGTTCCGCGCGATGGAGTGGATCGAACCGATCTTCGACGGCTGGCTGAAGAGCGATCGCCAGTACGTCATCTGCGGCGACTGGAACATCGTGCGCAGCGAGAAGGACATCAGGAACTGGAAGTCCAACCAGAAGAATTCCGGCTGCCTGCCGGAAGAGCGCGCCTGGCTCAACGGCCTGATCGAACGCGGCTGGGTGGACAGCTACCGCACGCTCAGGCCCGGGGGCGAGGACTACACCTGGTGGTCAAACCGCGGCCGTGCCCGCGAGAACGACGTGGGTTGGCGCATCGACTACCAGATCGTCTCGCCGTCGCTGCGCGATCGTCTGCGTGACTGCGCGATCTACCGCGAGCAGCGCTTCTCCGACCACGCGCCGTACATGGTCGACTATGCCGATTGAGCCGGTGCGCGCCGTCGCGCCGCGGACGTCGGTGTGGCAGGCGTTCGCCCAGCCGGCCGCGTGGACCATGGCGATGTTCGGCTTTTCCTCCGGCCTGCCGTTCCTGCTGGTGGCTGGCACGCTGGCGTACTGGCTGAAAGAGCACGGCGTGGTGCTGTCGGAGATCACCATGATCGCCAGTGCCGGCATGACCTACGCGCTGAAGTTCCTGTGGGCGCCGCTGCTCGATCACTGGCGCCTGCCGGGCTTCATGCGGCTCGGGCAGCGTCGCGGCTGGCTGCTGTTCGCCCAGCTCGGAGTCACCGCCGGTCTGCTGGCGATGGCCTGGCTGACGCCGGCACGGTTGCCGCCGTTCGTCGCCGCAACGCTGGCGGTGGCGCTGTTCGGCGCCACCCAGGACATCGCGATCGACGCCTATCGCATCGAGATTGCCCCGATCGAGGCGCAGGGTGCGCTGGTGGCCACCTACTCGCTCGGTTACCGCATCGGCCTGCTCACCGCCGGCGCGCTGGCGCTGATCGCCGCGGACCACCTGCGCTGGCCGTGGATCTACGTCGGCATGGCGGCATGCATGCTGCCGCCGATCGCGATGACGCTGCTCGCGCGCGAGCCGCAGGTGCTGCGCCGCGCGCCCACGCGCTGGCGCGATGCGATGCGGCTTGGCGTGGTCGATCCGTTCGCCGATTTCTTCCGCCGCTACGGCGTCGCGCTCGCGCTGCTGACGCTGGCCTTCATCCTGCTGTTCAAGCTTCCCGAGCAGGCCACCATCGGCGGCGTGATGGGCCCGTTCTACCGCGACATGGGCTTCACCAAGACGCAGATCGGCGCGATCACCAAGATCTACGGCATCTGGATCGGCATCGTCGGCGTGTTCATCGGCGGCGCGATGGTGGCGCGCTGGGGCGCGTGGCGATCGCTGGCGGTGATGATCGTGCTGTGCGGCGCCAGCAATCTGCTCTACCTGTTGCTGATGCAGCATCCGGGCAGCGTACTGATGCTCACGCTGGTGATCTCCGGCGAGAACCTGACCCTGGGCATGCTGGGGCCGCCGACCGTGGCCTTCCTGTCGTCGCTGGTGAACCGCGAGCACACGGCGACTCAATATGCCCTGCTCAGTTCGCTGGTGAACCTTCCGGGCAAGGTGCTGGGCTTTTTCGCGGGGGGCATCGCGATGGCCGCCGGCTATGGCGGTTTCTTCGTGATCACCGTGCTGGGCATCGTGCCGGCGGTGCTGCTGTTCGCGATGGTGCGCGCGCGCTTCCGCGCCCGCGGCTTCGACGTGCGCTGAGAGGCTGAGAAAAATTCGCCCGCCTACTGCGACCGCCGCCAAACGCCCGTGCCGGCGGCGCGCTGGGCGCCAATCCGGGTCATTTGGCTCACCAAACTCCCCGGATTGGCCCCCAACGCACCTAGTCACGAACGCCTGGCGGCGCTCTCGCTACGGCGGCCGAATTTTTCTCAGCCTCTGAGTCGCCATCACGCGCAATGGCGCGTGGTCCACGGCGCGGCCTTTGTGCGACCATTCCGCCCACAGGGGCATGCGTGACTTGGAGTGGCGCCCATGCCGGATCTCGTCGTACGCCATATCGACAACGTCATGGCCGAGCGCATCAAGACGCTCGCCAAGGATCGACGCTGGTCGATCAATGACGTTGTGCTGCACGCGCTCAAGCACGGCCTGGGCCTGGCCGAGGGCGCGCAGCCGTTTGCCGAGACCATGCTCGATACCGATGCGGTCGTGCTGAGCGGACACTGGGATGCGGCCGAGCGGGCCGCATTCCACGAGGCGGTGCAGGCGCTTTCCGTGGCGCCGTCCAGTCAGCTGGTGGCGTCGTCCGCAGACCCCGTGGATGCCCAGGCGGAGCGTCCGGCCGACCAACGCCCGACACGCTGCTAGCGCGGCGCCGGGTAGACGGCGCCGAGCACACGGGGGCCGCGCGCACCGGTGACCGCAGGCAGGTTGCCAGGCAGGCCGAGCAGCCGTTGCCGCGCCAGCCAGGCGAATGCCATCGCTTCAAGGTAATCCGGATCCACGCCGTAGTCGGCCGTGCTGGCCACGCTCGTCGGCGCAAGCAGCGCGGCCAGCCGCGCCATCAGCACCGGGTTGTGCACGCCGCCGCCGCAGGCGAGCACGAGTTCGGCATCCGGCGCGTGTCGTGCGATGGCGTCGGCCACACTGCGCGCCGTGAGTTCCAGCAGGGTCGCCTGGATGTCGGCTGGACGGGTGGGGTCGCCGGGCAGACGCGTTTCCAGCCAGGCCAGGTGGAAGTGCTCGCGCCCGGTGCTCTTGGGCGGTGGCAGGGCGAAGTACGCATCGTCAAGCAGGCGCTGCAGCAGCACCCGATCGACGGTTCCGCTCGCCGCGAAAGCACCGCTGCGATCGTAGGCCTCGCCGCGATGGCGCTGGCACCACGCGTCCATCAGGCCGTTGGCCGGGCCGGTGTCGAACCCGGACACCCATCCATCCGCCGCCAGCACGGTGACGTTGGCGATGCCGCCGAGATTCAGCACCACGCGGCTGTGCCCGGCCTCGGCCAGCAGCATCGCGTGCATGGCCGGCAGCAGCGGCGCGCCCTGGCCGCCGGCGGCGACGTCCGCGCGACGGAAGTCCGCGACCACCTCGATGCCGCAGCGTTCGGCGATCACGCTGGGGTCGCCCAGTTGCATGGTGAAGGGATGGCTGCCGCCGGGGCGGTGGCGCACGGTCTGGCCGTGCGAGCCGATCGCGGCGACGGCTCGCGGTGGCACCCCGGTTTCGTGCAGCAGGCGCGTGGCGGCCTCGGCGAAGCCGGTGGCCAGGGCGACATCGAGGTGGCCGAGCCGATCCAGGCCGACGGCGGCCTCGGCCTGCGCAAGCGCCAGCAGTTCCAGCCGCAGCGGCTCAGGCCAGGGGTGGGTCAGGCCGCCCAGCAGGCGCGGCGCATCGCCCTGGAACGACACCAGCGCGGCATCGATGCCGTCGGCGCTGGTGCCGGAGATCAGGCCGAGATACAGCGATCCGGGTTCATGCACGACCGGTCAGTTGTCGCTGTGCCGGCTGCTGGCGACCTTCGCCAGCTCGGTGTTCTCGTCCAGCTGCTTGAGCCGGGCCAGCTGCGGCGCCACCACCTGCGCCTTGAACTGCGCCAGCTGCGCGGCCGGCAGCGGTTGGGGCTTGGGCAGGGTGACGGTCTGCGGGTTGCGCTGCACGCCGTTGACGCGGAACTCGTAGTGCAGGTGCGGACCGGTGGCCAGGCCGGTCATGCCGACGTAGCCGATCACCTGGCCCTGGCGCACGTGTTGGCCGACGCGTTCGCCGGCGGCGAAGCGCGACATGTGGCCGTAGGCGGTGCTGATGGAGCGGTTGTGCTGGATGATCACGAAGTTGCCGTATCCGCGCATCCAGCCACGGTACTTGATCACGCCGTCGCCGGCGGCATGGATCGGCGTGCCGGTGGGGGCGGCGTAGTCCACGCCCTTGTGCGCGCGCATGCGGCCGAGGATCGGATGCATGCGCGCGGTACTGAAGCGCGACGAGATGCGCGTGAAGTCCACCGGGATGCGCAGGAACGATTTCTGGATCGGCCGCCCGTCCTCGCTGAACCAGCCCACGCTGCCGTCGGCCTTCCTGAATCGATAGGCGGTGTAGCGATGGCCCTGGTTGACGAACTCGGCCGCCACGATGTCGCCTTCGGAGTAGTAGCTGCCGTCGCGGTAGATGTCGTCGTAGATCACGGTGAAGCTGTCGCCCACGCGCAGGTCCTGCACGAAGTCGATGTCGTATTTGAACAGGTCGGCCAGCTTGCCGACCATGCCGGCACTCATGCCGGCACGGGCGCCGGCGGCATACAGCGAACTGTCGATCGTGCCGTGCGCGACGTGCTCGCGTTTGTCCATGTCGCGCGGCTGCAGCGTGAGCTTCGCCGCGGTGCCGTCGAAGCGGATCATGGCGCGGTTGGCCTGGTCGCGATCGAAGCGGATGCCGGCCAGGCTGCCGTCGCGGCCCAGCAGGAAGTCGAACTCCTGTCCGGGGCGGATGGTGTGCAGCGAGGACTGCGCCCCGCCTGCGGCATCCATCACGCGCTGCAGGTCGGACATGCCCAGGCCGAGGCCGGCGAAGATGTCGGAAAGAGTCTGGCCCGGCCGCACCTGCACGCGCTGCCAGTCCTCGACGGTGGGCGACTGCGCGGTGACCGGCGAAGCCTTCGGCAGGGCCAGCGGCAGCAGCGTGTGTGCCACCGGCGAGGACGGCTTGCGCATCGCCGAGGCCCAGGCCGGAAGAATGAAGCCGGAAAGCAGGACGATCAGCAGCGCCGTGCCGGCCAGCACCCAGCGTTCGCGATGCCAGCGGATCGGTTCGCCCTCGCCCAGGCGACTGAACGACCAGTGCGAACAACGATCGTAGAAGCGGGAGTGCCTGCGCTGCGCCTTGCGGCGTATGGCCTGCTTGCGCGCTGCGTGCGCCATCTGCAACCCCTCACCCATAATGTGTAACTCCGCTGATTACATCTACGACCGGCGGGTACCATAACGGTCATGTGTAAAGAGCGTCAACGCCTTTTCCATCAATGATTTGCGTATGGTTTTGCGTTAACTCACAATTAACGCGAGTGTGTGAATGCGGTCATCCGGGTGGCTGTCTAGGCAACTAATATCGAGGAAGGCATGAACGAGCTGGAGCAGGTGCTGGACACCATCGCGCGGGGCGCGGACGAGATCATCAAGCGCGAGGAACTCGTGCAGCGCCTCAAGGCGGATCGCCCGCTGCGGATCAAGGCCGGTTTCGATCCCACCGCGCCGGACCTGCACCTCGGACATACGGTGCTGCTCAACAAGATGCGCCAGTTCCAGGACCTCGGGCACCAGGTGATCTTCCTGATCGGCGACTTCACCGGGATGATCGGCGACCCCACCGGCAAGAATGTCACCCGCAAGCCGCTGACCCGCGAGGACGTGCTGGCCAATGCCGAGACCTACGCCGCGCAGGTGTTCAAGGTGCTCGATCGGGAGCGCACCGAAGTGCGCTTCAACTCCGAGTGGTTCGGCCAGATGGGTGCGGCCGACATGATCAAGCTGGCGGCGCAGCACACGGTGGCGCGCATGCTCGAGCGCGACGACTTCGCCAAGCGCTACGCCGCGCAGCAGCCGATCGCCATCCACGAGTTCCTCTACCCGCTGGTGCAGGGCTACGACTCGGTGGCGCTCAAGTGCGACATCGAGCTCGGCGGCACCGACCAAAAGTTCAACCTGCTGATGGGACGCGCCTTGCAGGAGCACCACGGCCAGCCGCCGCAGATCGTGCTGACCATGCCCTTGCTGGAGGGGCTGGACGGCGTCAACAAGATGTCCAAGTCGCTGGGCAATTACATCGGCATCCACGAGCCGGCCATCGACATCGTCACCAAGACGATGAAGATCGGCGACGAATTGATGTGGCGTTGGTTCGAGCTGCTCAGCTTCGAAGTCTCGCTGCCGGAGCTGCAGCGCATGAAGGAAGAGATCGCCAGCGGTGTACTCAACCCGCGCGACGCCAAGCTGCGCCTGGCCCGTGAACTGGCGACCCGTTTCCACGATGCGGCGGCAGCCGAGCAGGCGATTGCCGGCTGGCACGCGGTGGTGCGCGGTGAGGGCGATACCTCGTTGCTGCCGCTGACCGAAATCGCAGTACCCGGCGATGGCCTGCGGCTCGCGGCGTTGCTGACCGCAGCCGGGCTGACGTCCAGCAACTCCGAAGCCAACCGCAAGCTCAGGGAGCGAGCGGTGAAAATCGATGCGGTGGTCGTCGAAGATGCCCAGCGCGTGTTCGAGCCGGGCTTCGAGGGCGTGCTGCAGGTAGGCAAGCGGAACTTCGCGCGGGTGCTGCTCAAGCACGGCTGAGCCGCCTCGCTTCCGCCGAGTGCGCATTGCCCCTTGCGCACCGGGGCCTGGCCGATTCCGCCAGGAAACTTCAGAAACTTCAGAAATCGCTTGCCAAGGCGAGGGGTGCTGCCTACTATTCGCCCCCCGCCGCCGCCGGTCATCGCTCGGCAACATCGACGAAGCGAAAAAACAATTCGCGCAGGTGTTGACGAGGTGGAAGATCGATGTAGAATGTGCGGCTCACCCGGGGCGAAATGCTTCGGAGCGGTTCGAGAAACGGACTGCAAGTGGTTGATCTTTG
>NZ_JBMSDZ010000028.1:0-34563 GCF_049445995.1 Dyella sp. KRB-257
ACGCCGGCTTGCGCCCGCGCTTTACGTCACTGCGCTTCTTTTGTTCCATGAGAACCGTCCGCTCGTGAGACCTACGGCAGATTCTACAGGTTTGTTTTATTTTGTCGACACCCTCTGAGAGGCTGAGAAAAATCGCCCGCCTACTGCGACCGTCGCCAAACGCCCGTGCCGGCGGCGCGCCCCGGACGCAAGAACGCCGGCGCAAGGCCGGCGTTCTTGCTGAAGATGGCGCCCGAAGTTGGACTCGACGCCCCCTGATTGACAGTTCGTTGCCAAATCAACATGTCAGGAAAAAGCCTGGCAGCCTGACGAAGGCCCGAAAAGCTAAAGGCGTTTTGCAATCAGAAGCTTGGCAAAGTCCAGCGAAAGGCCAGCGGGCTGAGCGGTGTACCGCAAAGCGGCGGCAATCACCTCGTCTTCTCGGCTACAGCCAGCGGCAGGAAAAGCTTGCGCGGCGAGCTGGGAAACTCGATGAAGCCGTGATGCCGGTAGAAGGCCGTGGCAGCGTCATCCTTGGCGTCCACCACCATCGCATAGGACGCCACTTCGGATCGGATCGCGCGTTCCAGTGCATCGGCCAGCAGCGCACCGCCAAGCCCTTGACCCTGGCATGTGTGGTCAACTGCCAGCCGCCCCAACCGGACTGCCGGCACCGTGGGGTAGCGTGGCAGCTTCTTGCTGACACTCTTGGGCAGATCAGCCAGCAACACGCTCGCCGACGCCAAGGTGTAATAGCCCGCGATACGGCCATCCTCGGCGATAGCCGCGAAACACGCGGCGATGCGACGACGTACATCCTGGCCAGCCTGCTCATGCAGGTAATGATTCAGCGGGGCAGATCGGCAGTCGAAAGCCTTCCGGTCGTGATGTGCGGCGTCCAACCGCACAAGCGTGAATGGTGCGCGACGCACTCAGTCGGCGCTGCGCAGCAACTTGGCTCGACGCGCGTAGGCTCGCTTCAGTGTGGGAGCGCGGCCAGGCGGTGACAGCAACGCCTGAGCAAAGCACTCCTGATCGGCCCGCGACAAGCGGATGACCTCGGCCCGCTCGATAGCCTGCCGTGCCGCGTCGCGGACGGCAGACACGACGAAGTCTGTCACTGTCCGCCCCTCAAGCTCAGCGGCGCGCTTCAGCTGCGAGCGCAGCTCGGTGCTGATTCTGGCTTCAAGGCGTGCTGTAGTCGTTGTGGCAGACATGCGGGTTACCTCCGCAGCCATCCTACGGCAAATTGCCGTACAGCAGCAACCAGGCTCCAGCCCGCCGACCAGCGAACCCCGGCTTTTTTACACGCGAATTTACACACAGCCAAAAGCAACAAGGCCCTGCATCGCTGCAAGGCCCTGTCAGATATGGCGCCCGAAGTTGGACTCGAACCAACGACCCCCTGATTAACAGTCAAGTGCTCTAACCAGCTGAGCTATTCGGGCGTGAGCTGCGTAGTTTGTCGAGCGAGGCCGGGACTGTCAAGACACCGGCCACCTCGTTTTCGCTCAGGCCGCGCGTACCCGATAACAGGGCTCGTAAGCCGTGCCGCCGGGCAGCTTCATGCGGTGCTGTGCCACGAATGCCTGCAGCAGTTCGTCGAGCGAACGCATGATGTCCGCCTCGCCGTCGATGTCGAACGGACCGTGCTGTTCGATGGCGCGCACGCCCTCCTCCTTGACGTTGCCGGCGACGATGCCGGAAAACGCCCGGCGCAGGTCCGCGGCCAGCTCGTGGCGCGGACGCTCGCGATGGATCGCCAGCGAACGCATCGCCTCGTGGGTCGGGCGGAACGGCACCTGGAAGGCGAACGGGATGCTGAGCGCCCAGTTGAAGAAGAACGCATCCTTGTTGTCCAGGCGGTGGTTGCGCACCTTGTCCACGCCCTTGACCATCGCCCGCGCCACCGCCGCCGGATCGTCCACCACGATCTGGTAGTGCTGCGCCACTTCCTCGCCCAGCGTCAGCCGCAGGAAGCGATCGATCTGCTCGAAGTAGGCGGCCGACTGCCGCGGCCCGGTGAAGATCAGCGGGAACGGCACACCGGCGTTGTCCGGATGCAGCAGGATGCCCAGCAGGTAGAGGATCTCCTCCGCCGTGCCCACGCCGCCGGGGAACACGATGATGCCGTGGCCCATGCGCACGAAGGCCTCCAGGCGCTTCTCGATGTCCGGCATGATCACCAGCTGGTTGACGATCGGATTGGGCGACTCGGCCGCGATGATGCCCGGCTCGGTGATGCCGATGTAACGGTTGTTGCGTCGGCGCTGCTTGGCGTGGGCGATGGTGGCGCCCTTCATCGGCCCCTTCATCGCGCCCGGGCCACAACCCGTACAGATGTCCATGCCGCGCAGGCCGAGCTGGTAGCCCACCTGCTTGGTGTATTCGTATTCGTCGCGCGAGATCGAGTGGCCGCCCCAGCACACCACCAGGTTCGGGTCGATCTGCGGCTTGAGGATGCGCGCGTTGCGCAGGATCTCGAACACCGCGTGGGTCAGGCCCACGGTGTCGTCGAGATCGAAACCGCCCTGCTCCAGCTGGGTCGACACGTAGACGATGTCGCGCACCACCGCCACCAGCAGTTCGTTGATGCCGCGGATGATCTGGCCGTCCACGAAGGCCTGGGCCGGTGCGTGCGTGAGCTCGATCTTGATGCCGCGATCCTGCTGCAGTACCTGGATGTCAAACTCGGGGTACTGCTCGAACATCGAGCGCGGGTCGTCGCTCATGCTGCCCGAGGTCAGCACGGCCAGTGCGCAGCGTCGCAGCAGCGCGTGCATGCCCGAACCGCTGGCATCGCGCAGCCGCGCCACTTCGTTGCGCGAAAGAATGTCCAGGCCACCGGCGGGCGAAATGCGCGCGCTGACGGTGGCGGCCTTGCCGGCAACGCCGGCGTGAATCTCGTTCATCCGCAAACTCTCCTGCCGCTGACGACCCACTGCCTCATGCAGCGCCGTGGCGGACCGCCAAGCATCCCCTGCCCTCATGTCGCGGTCAAGGCAATAGAAAGCCGGCGCCCTCGCGGGCGCCGGCTCGGTTCGCGTCACGACCCGGTCAGAGGATCAGAAGGTGTACCTCAGGGTCAGCATCGCCGACCAGCGCGACACCACGCGGGTCGGGTTGGAGCCCGCGTCGTACTGGATCAGCGGCTGCGGCTGGTAGTTGCCGTTCTTGTCCGTCGGCAGGAAGTACACGTACTGGCCGTTCGCGTTCACGCCGTTGTAGCCGGCCAGCGTGCGGGTGCCGTACTGGGTGTACGTGGTCTGGCCCCAGTTCTTGTCCAGCAGGTTGAGGAAGTTGTAGACATCCAGGCGCAGCACGCCCTTGTTGCCCTTGAAGATCCCCGGCACTTCCTGCGAGAAGCTCATGTCCAGCTGGTTGATCCACGGTGAATGCGCGCCGTTGCGGTTGGCGATCTGACCGCGGTGGCTGTTGAGGTAATCGTTGCTGGAAATGTAGTCCTGGAACTGCTGGACCACCTTCGGATCGGTCGTGCCATAGCTGACCAGCGGGTCGTTCACGGTCGGGATGTAGGCCGGATCCTCGTACGTGATGCCATCGCCATTGACGTCGCCGGAGAAGATCCAGCTGTACGGGTTGCCGTCGCGACCGGTGTAGAACGCCGAGACCGAGGTCTTGTAGTCGCCGAAGAACGCGTGCTGCCAGGTCAACGCCACCTTGACGGTCTTGGCGATGTTGCGGTCGGCGATGCCGGCCACTTCGTCATTGGCGTTCTTGCGCACCACGTACTTGTAGCCGGAGTATGCCTGCGAGCTGTTGCCCGGATTGACTTCGGTGGCGTGGTTGAGCGTGAAGCTCACATTGCCGGACCAGTCGTCGGAGAACGGCTTGGACAGAGCCAGGGTCAGGCTGTCTGACTTGCCCTTGCTGGTATTGGTCAGCAGCGTGGAATCCTGCGCAAACGCCCGATTGCGGTTGTATGCCGCGTCGCGACTGTTGGCCTTCTCACCCGGGGTCTTCCAGTACTGTGCGCGGCCGTCCGGCAGATAGCCGGTCGGGGCGCCGATGTTGATCGCCTGGTAGAAGATGGCGTTACGCGCCTTGATGTGCTGCAGCTCGACCGACCCGATCATGCCCCACCACGGCAGCTCGCGATCGAACGCCAGCGTGGCCTTCCACACGGTCGGCAGCTTGAAGTCCGGAGAGATCGTGTCGACCACGCCCGCTGGCGGGTTCTGCGCGCTGGTGGGGATGTTCTGCGCGTACGGGTCGGGGCTGAACGCTGCGCTGGCCGGATCGAACGAGGAATAGCTCGTGACCGTCAGACCGTTGTTCTGGTACGGATTGGTCATCCACACGGTCGGCGGGAAGGTCTGGAACAGGCCGAAGCCACCGCGCAGTTGGGTCATGCGCTCGGTGTCGAAGCTGTAGTTGAACGCGAAGCGCGGTTCGACCACCTTGTTCCTGGTGCCGAGCTTGGTGTTGTTCGGGTAACCGAACGCCTGCTCGAACTTGGCGTTGTAGACCGGCGCGTGGTCCGCATGCGGAATGTCCACGCGTACGCCGTAGGTCACCGACAACGCATCGTTGACCTGCCAGGTGTCCTGCAGGAACGGGCTGTACTGGCTGTACACCCACTTGGCCGCCACATCGCTGAGCGTATAGCCGGCCGACGGCTGGTACAGGAAGTACGAGTCATACTGGGCGTTGGCAAAGTTCTGCAGACCGTAGAACGTGTAGTTGCCGTGCTCGGTGCGACCGAACAGGTTGTAGATCTGGTCGCGCTGGTAGTCGATGCCGCCCTTGACGGTGTGGTCGCCCAGATACAGCGTCCCAGCGAGGAACGCGGTCCACTTCTTGGTGCTGATCGCGTTCTCGTGGCGGTATTGGTCCTCGCCCAGGTTCACCGACGGGCCACGACCGGACGCATCCAGGTAAACCTTCACCTGCGGCTGGTTGATCGCATTGCCGGCCAGCTGCTCGAACGACTGATAGCTGATCTTCGCCTCGGTGGAGAAGTTCTCGGTCCAGTCGTCATAGAACTGGATCGCGGTGTTCTTGGTCAGGCTGCTCTTGGTGTACCAGTAGCTGCTCAGACCGATCTGGTTCGAGCTGTTGCCCTGCACGATCGGCTGGGTTTCCTTGGTGTACTGGTAGGTCAGGCTGGCGCGGTGGTTGTTGGAGATGTTCCAGTCCAGCTTGGCCAGGTAGCGCTTGTCTTCCAGCGTGGTGCTGCCGGCACCGAAGGTACCCGGCTGCAGGCCCAGCGCCTTGGCCGTGTCGATCACCTTCTGCAGATCTCCGGGGGAGATCTTGTTGGAGGTCGACGCGCCGCTGCCCAGCGAGGGATCGAGGCCGTTGGCCGAGTCGGCGCCGATGCCTGTGGTCTTTTCCTGCTCGGCCGATACGAAGAAGAACAGCTTGTCCTTCACGATCGGGCCGCCCAGCGTGATGCCGCCGGTCCAGTCGCGCTTGTAGCCGGTGTACTTGTAGCCGGGATTGCTGCTGTCCAGCCAGCCCGCGTCGCCCACCAGCTTGTTGGCGTTGCGATAGGCGTAATAGACCGAGCCATGGAATTCGTTGGTGCCCGACTTGGTCACCGCATTGATGTCGGCGCCGACGGTGTCGGAAATCACGTCGAAGTTGGCGGTGGAGATGTTGTATTCACCGATGGTGTCCACCGAGATCGGCGAACCCTGGTACGGCAGGCCGTTGGCATTCAGGCCGAACGGGTCGCCCTGCGAAATGCCGTCGACGCTGATGTTGTTGTAGCGGTTGGGCAAACCGGCCGCCGAGATCGAGCCGTCGCCCTGGTCGGTGACGTTGATGCGCGGGTCGAGGCGGGCGATGTCGTCGATCGAACGGTTGCCCTGCGGAGTGGCCTCCAGCTCACGCTGCGACACGTTGGTCGACAGCCCCTTGTTGTCGGGGTTGAAGGTCTGCGCCAGGGCGGAGGCCGACACGGTCACCGCGCCGAGGTTCTTCGCCTGTGCGGCGCTGGTCACCTGCAGGTTGATCGAGGAGGTCTGGCCCAGTTGCAGGTAGACGTTGTCCTGCTCGGCGCTGGTCACGCCTTCCTTCGAGGCGGTGATGTCGAACGGACCGCCCACGCGCAGGCCCTGCGCGGCATAGCGACCGTCATTGTCGGTGGTCACCACCTTGGTGGTACCCGACGGCTCGTGCACGATCTGCACGGTGGCGCCAGCAACCGGCTGCCCCTGGGCGTCCAGCACGCGGCCGGTGACGGCCGACGAGGTCACGTTCTGGGCGAGCACCGGCGCGGTCGCCAGCAGGCTCGCAATGGCAAACGGCAGGACTTTGGTACGGATTCGATTGTTCATTCGGTATCGACCCTATGGTTCGCAACGGAAATCGGTAAACCCGAAAGCAAGAACGTACGAAGACCCGGCCACAGCCAGGTGTCGAGGACGATGATGCTTTTCCCGGGATGTTGGTGACGCTGGTGTCGGTGACACGGGTTGCGGCGGGTCCACCCCACCTGCCAACTGTTTGTTAAACCGAGTTTAACGACAGTGTATGACACATTTGTAACGAATTCACTGCATGGACGGAACATCTCCCGGGGAGCCTGTCGGGCTGCCATGGGGGATGCGCCAGCGCTCAGCCCCTGCCTAGGTAGCGCGCCCGCTTGGCCGGCTTGAGATTGGCCAGATCCAGCATCACCAGGCCATCGACGCAACCGGAAAAACCGGGATCCTCGCCGAAATCGAGGAACTGCACGCCCCGTGGCTCCACCAGATCGACGTACTGGCGATAAAGCACCGGCAGGCTGACGCCCAGGGCGTCGAGATGGTGCTTGAGCTTGCCCAACCCCTCCGCGGGCTCCAGCCCGGACAGCACCTCACGCACCATCTGCACGACGTCCTGGGAGACCACGAACGGCTGGCGGGCCGATGCTAGCCCCGGCGTCCCGAAATAGTACTGGTGGGCTGCGGCGATCCATTCGCGCGCCTCGCGCGGCAGCTTGACCGACATGCTCACCGGACCGAATAGATAGCGAAGTTCCGGATGTCGCTGCAGATACAGGCCGATGCCCTGCCACAACTGGTCGAGCGCACGGGACTTCCAGTACGCCGGCGCGATGAAGCTGCGCCCCAGTTCCAGGCCCTGCGCCAGCCGCGATTCCAGCGCCGGCGAGTAATTGAACAGGCTGGAGGTGTAGAGCGCCGCCATGCCGCGCTCGGCGATGATTCGCCCGCCGTGCCCGAAGCGATACGAGCCGACGATGCGCAGCGCCTTGGGGTCCCACAGCACCAGGTGCTCGTAATACGCGTCGTAGGCGTCCAGGTCGCGGCGCGCGCCGGTGCCCTCGCCGACCTTGCGGAACGTGAGCTCGCGCAGGCGGCCGATTTCCCGCAGCACGACGCTGTCGGCCGAGCCCTGCAGCAACAGCACCTGCTTGCCGTCGGCGAGATCAGCCAGCTTTTCCGCCTCGGCAGCCAGTCCGGCCACCAAGCGCTCGGTCGGCTCCGGGTGCGCCAGCGGCGCCTGGCCGCCGAAGATCAGGCCGCGGTGGCGGCCGACCCGGTAGACGTGGCGGCGCATCAGCTTGGCCGCCTGTGCCGGATCGCCGCCGCTGCGCTGGGCCAGTTCCTCCGCACTCACCAGCGCGCCGACGCTGAAACCGATGCGCTGCTGCCGCGCCAGGGTCACCGCCTCGCGCGGCAGCATGGCGGTGGACAGCGGCTTGGCGAACATGGACACGCCGTAGAAGATCGCCGAATTGCGCGCCGCGACATGGATGGGCAGCACCGGCGCCTTGCTGCGCAGGGCCAGCCGCGCGAAACCATCGGACCACGCGCCATCGCGCAACCCACCAGGCCCCAGCCGCGACACCTCGCCGGCCGGAAACACGATCAGCGCCTCGCCGTTGTCCAGCGCGCGGTAGATGTTGCGCATCTTCGACGCGGCGCCCTTGCCGAATACGTCCACCGGGAGCAGCAGCGGACGCAGCGGCTCCACCAGCGCCAGCCAATCGTTGCCAAGGATGCGCACGTCCGGCCGCACCGACCCGACCAGATGCAGCAGTGCCAGCGCATCGAGCATGCCCAGCGGATGGTTCGCCACCGCCAGCAATGGACCGTCGACCGGAATGTTCTCGCGTTCGCGCGGGCTGACCCGGTAGCTGGCGCCCAGTTCGTCCAGCGTGCGGTCGACGAAGGCCAGACCCTGCACGCCCCCCACGGCCTGGAGCACGCGGTTGAACCCGGCCTCGTCGGCCAATCGGCCGAGCATGCCGGCCACCGGCCGAAGGATACGCGGGTGCTGAGCGAGCCACGGCAGGCGCTCGACGAGGCTTTTATCGATGCTGAGCATGACCGTCCCCTGGAGTGCCTGCATGCTGGCGCCCAATTATGACAGCCGCTCGACGGCCCGGCCTACGGAGGATTTCAGACAGTCAGGTGCAGGTAAGCCGCCACGCCGCCCAGGAACATCTGCACCGACAGGGCGATCAGCAGCATGCCCATCACCCGCTCCAGCGCGGTGAGCACGCTCTCGCCCAGCCAGCGGAACAGGTAGGTGGAGCTGAGCAGGATCGCCGAGGTGGCCAGCCATGCCAGCACCAGCGCCACCGCCCAGTCGGCGGTGCGGCCGGGCTGGGTGTTGGTCAGCAGCAGCAGCGCCGCCATGGCCGAGGGGCCGGCCACGCCGGGAATCGCCATCGGCACGATGAACGGCTCGCCCTGCCCCGGCTTGCCGAAGATGCCGCCGCCGTCGGCCGGCGGAAACACCATGCGGATGCCGATCAGGAACAGCACGATGCCGCCGGCGATGCTGATCGACTCCTGCCGCAGCTGCAGCGCCTTGAGGATCAGCTGCCCGCCGACCAGGAACCCCAGCAGCACGCCCAGCGCGATCAGCAGCTCGCGCACCATCACCACGCGGCGGCGGCGCGGCGGCACGTCCTTGAGCAGGCTCAGGAAGAACGGGATGTTGCCCAGCGGATCCATGATCAGGAACAGCAGGATTCCCGCCGACAAGGTGGTCATCTGCGCTTCCATGGATGCAACCCCTGAGTCTCGATAGGACGCGTGTCTTGGTGAAACGCCCGGATGGGCGCCGAATGCGGCCGGTCAGGCCTTGCGCAGATCCAGCACCGCGCCGCGTGCGGCGGCGCCCTGCGGACTGAGCAGATGGACCACCGCCTCGGCCGCGTCGTCCGGCGGCGGATGGCGCAGCGTATCCTCGCCGAAGTACGCCTCGCGGCGCAGCGCGGTGCGCATCGGTCCGGGCAGCAGGCACTGCACGCGCACGCTGCCGCGGTCGTTCTCCTGATGCAGGATCTCGGCCATGCGCTCCAGCGCCGCCTTGGAGGCGCCGTAGGCACCCCAGTGCGCCCGCGAGAGCAGCTCCGGATCGTCCAGCACGAACACCACGGCGCTGTCGGACGCCTTCGCCAGCAGCGGCAGGCACGCCTGGGTGAGCGCGAACGGCGCGGACACGTTCACGTGCATCGCGCGCAGGAACTGGTCGGGCTTGTGCATGGCCAGCGGCGTGAGGCCGGGAAAGCTCACCGCCGCATGCACGATGCCATCGAGCCGCCCGAGGTCGCGTTCGATGCCGTCGGCCAGGGCTTCGTAGTCGGCCGGCGTGGCGCTCTCGATGTCCATCGGGTGGATCACCGGTTCGTGCAGTTGCTCCCGCAGCATCGCGTCGTACAGCTGCTCCAGCTGGCGCTTGCGCCGCCCCGTGATGATCACCGTGGCGCCGGCCCGTGCCGCCGCCTTCGCCGTGGCGGTCCCCAGGCCGCCGCAGGCGCCGGTGACCAGCACGACCCGACCGGCGAGCGCAGCGGCCGGCAGCGGCGCGCGCTCGGTCACTCGCGGCATCGTCATCCGTGCAGCGCCCCAAGCACGTCGCTGGTCATGCGCTCCAGCTCGCCGGCGGCATGCAGGTCTTCGATGATGTCGCAGCCGCCGATCAGCTCGCCCTGGATGAACAACTGCGGGAAGGTGGGCCAGTTCGCGTAGTGCGGCAACGCGGCGCGGATCTCCGGATCGGCCAGCACGTTCACCGCATGGAACGACGCCCCCGCCGCCTGCATCGCCTGCACTGCACGGCTGGAGAAACCGCACATCGGATACTGCGGCGTGCCCTTCATGAAGAGCACCATGGGGTGCCCGGCGAGCACGGCCCTGATTCGTTCGTTGACGTCCATAGCTCGGGATTTCATCACTACAATGCAGGCAAGGCGCTAGTGTATCAGCCGCTTCCCCGGCGCCGCTCGGGCGCGGACGCAAGCCCATTCCCCTCTTAAGCCAACGTCAAGGAGCCAAAGTCATGGCGATCGAACTACCCGCCCTGCCCTACGAAAAGAATGCCCTCGAACCGCATATCTCCGCCGAGACGCTGGAGTACCACTACGGCAAGCACCACCAGGCCTACGTCACCAACCTCAACAACCTGATCAAGGGCACCGAGTTCGAGAATGCGCCCCTGGAAGACATCGTGAAGAAGTCCTCAGGCGGCGTGTTCAACAACGCCGCCCAGGTGTGGAACCACACGTTCTACTGGAACTCGATGAAGCCCAGCGGCGGCGGCGAGCCGAGCGGCAAGCTGGCCGACGCGATCACCAAGGCGTTCGGCTCGTTCGAGAAATTCAAGGAGGAATTCACCAAGTCGGCCACCGGCAATTTCGGTTCCGGCTGGACCTGGCTGGTACAGCGTCCGGACGGCTCGCTCGGCATCGTCAACACGTCGAACGCCGCCACGCCGATCACCGGCAGCGACAAGCCGCTGTTCACCGCCGACGTGTGGGAACACGCCTACTACATCGACTACCGCAACGCCCGCCCGAAGTATCTGGAGGCGTTCTGGAACCTGGTGAACTGGGACTTCGCGGCGAAGAACCTGGCCTGATTTCGCTATCACCCATGAAAAAGCGGAGCCGTCACCGGCTCCGCTTTTTTTGTGCCCGCCGTTCGCTCGCGCCCGGATCAGTCGCCGAAGGCACCACGCACGGCCGCCACCGGCCGCTCCCAGCCGATCACCCGGGCAAGCGCCTCGGCCCGTTCCACCAGCGTCGAGGCATCTGGCGCGCACACCGTCGCATGACCGACCTTGCGACCCGGCCGTGCCTGCTTGCCGTAGTCGTGCCAATGGCCGTCGACGGTACGCAATACCGGAGCGGGGTCAGGCAGCGCGCCGATCCAGTTGAACATCAGCGAGGCGCCGCGCGCGCCGGTGTCGCCCAGCGGCAGGCCGAGCACGGCGCGCACGTGATTCTCGAACTGGCTGGTGTGGGCCCCTTCGATGGTCCAGTGCCCGGAGTTGTGCACGCGGGGCGCCATCTCGTTGCCGAGCAGTTCGCCGTCCTTCACGAACAACTCCAGCGCGAACACGCCCACGTAGTCGAGTCGTTCGGCGAGCGTACGCGCCAGCGCGGCGGCGCGCGGCTGCAGCGCGTCGATGTCCGGCGCCGGGGCCAGGCTCAGGCTGAGCACGCCGTCGGTATGCCAGTTGCGGGTGAGCGGCCAGGTGCGGAATTCGCCGTCGCGACCGCGCACGGCCAGCACCGACAACTCGCGCTCGAACGGCACGAAGGCTTCCAGGATCAGGCCGTGCGCCGCGGCCTGCGCACCCAACGCCGCCCACGCCGCGTCGGCATCGTCCAGGGTTCGCAGACGAAATTGGCCCTTGCCGTCGTAGCCCAGCCGCCGCGTCTTGAGGATCGCCGGGGCGCCGGTGACGGCCAGCGCGCGGCCCAGATCCGCGCGCGTGTCCACCGGCACGAATTCCGGAGTGGCCAGGCCGCACTCGCGGAACAGGGTTTTCTCGGCCAGGCGATCCTGCGCCGCCGCCAGCGCCCGCGGATTCGGAAACACCGGCACCCGTTCGGCCAGCCAGTGCGCGGTGTCGGCCGGCACGTTCTCGAAATCGAAGGTCACCACATCGACCTTGGCGGCAAATTCGGCCAGTGCCGCGTGGTCGTGCCAGTCGGCCACCACCAGCGGCGCCACCTGCCCGGCGCAAGCGTCCGCGGAACTGTCGACCACCAGTGCCTGCACGCCCAGCGGCGCACCGGCGATGGCCAGCATGCGTGCCAGCTGTCCGCCACCCAACACCCCGAGCACCGGCTGACGACGCTCGTTCATGCGCGCGGGTCCGGGTGATCGAGCACGTTGCGGGTCTGGCGTTCGCGATAGGCGTCGAGCGCCTGCGCCAGTGCCGGATCGTGCAGCGCGAGTACGGCGCAGGCGAGCAGCGCCGCGTTCACCGCTCCGGCCCGGCCGATCGCCAGCGTGCCCACCGGGATGCCCGCCGGCATCTGCGCGATCGACAGCAGCGAGTCCATGCCGTTGAGCGCCTTGGACTGCACCGGCACGCCGAATACGGGAAGACGGGTCTTGGCGGCCAGCATGCCCGGCAGATGGGCCGCGCCGCCGGCGCCGGCGACGATCACCTGGATGCCACGCTGCACCGCCTGCTCGGCGTACCGGAACAGCAGATCCGGGGTGCGGTGGGCCGACACCACCTGCACCTCGTGGGCCACGCCCAGCTCGGCCAGCAGCTCGGCGGCATGCTGCATGGTCTCCCAGTCCGAACGGGAGCCCATGACCACGCCCACGCGCGGCGGCAATGCAGTTGTCGTCATGGCTGGACCGTCCAAAAGCCGTTATTGTAAGGGCTTTCCCCGGCACCGACACCCGTTCCCATGGACAAGCGCCTGCTCGACATCCTCTGTTGCCCGGTCAGCAAGACCCCGGTCCGGCCGGCCACGCGGGCGGAGCTGGAAGCGGTGAACCGGGCCGTCGCTGCCGGCACGCTGCAGACCGTCGGCGGTGCCGCGGTGAGTCGCCGGCTCGACGAGGCCCTGATCACGACGGACGGCAAGGTGATCTACCGGGTGGACGACGGCATCCCGGTGATGCTGCCCGAGGAGGGCATCGGCACCCTGCAACTGGACGACCTGCCGGCAGGCTGAGCCCGAAACTGCCGTCCAGCGCATGACACGACGGTCGATTTCGGCTTATTGTCTGCGCTCGTGCGGCCGTTGCGGCGGCTGATGTCCAGGGGGCCTCGCCTCGGGAGGCGGCGATGAAAGACGCCATCGAACCTAGCAAGATCGTCAATCTCAGCCAGCGCCCGGAATCCCCCGAGCGCCTCGGCGCGCTGGTGCATGCCGTGCGCGACACGGCCAGCCGGCGGCTGCAGGGTCTGCTCGGCAACATGTTCGAGCACGTTGACGATGCCCTGTTCGACCTGGCCGAGAAGGCGGAAAACAACGCCGCCCAGATGCACTACTTCGACGGCATGCGCGAGGTGCGCAAGCGTCGGCCGGTCGTCGAGCGCGCCTACCTGGCGCAGTTCAGCCGCGACTTGACGGAATTTGCGGCCAATCGCCGCGGCGCCGCCCCCGAGGCGGCGGCGACACCGCCGGGCAACGTCGAGCTGAGCCTGGTGGGCGAGAGCGAACTCGAAGAGTCGCTGGCCATTACCAGCATGATCAGCAAGAACGCCTCGCGCATCACCCGCGACCTGTTCGCGCTGAACCAACGCCTGGCCGTGATCTGTGGCGGCATCGAGGTCGACGACACCAACAATCCGGTGGGGCCGGCGGCGCTGACGCAAGCCTTCCGCCAGGCCATGCGCGAACTGTCGGCCGACATGCGCGTGAAACTGATCATCTACAAGCTGTTCGACCGCTACGTGCTGTCCGGCCTGGAGGAGCTTTACCAGGAACTGAACACCGAACTGATGCGGGCCGGCGTGCTGCCGCAGCTGCGCCACGGGATCGCCCGCAACAGCGCGTCCCAGACGGCCGCCGGCGGGGCCGCCGGGGCCGCCGCCCGCGCCGCGGCCGGCAGCGAGGTGACGGCCGAGGAGGCCGGCAACCTGCTCGATACCCTGCATGCGCTGTTCAACGCACGCCGCGCGGGGCACGACCTGTCCGGTATCGGCGCGCCCGTCGCCGGCAACCGCGCGCTGCCCACCGCCAACGAACTGCTCGGTGCGCTCAGCGTGCTGCAGAGCCAGATGGCCGGCCAGGGACTCGTCGGCGCCGGCGCCGCCAGTGGCGTGGCCGCCGGTGCCGGTGGCGGCATGACGGAGTCCGACATCGCCCACGAAGTGGCCGCACTGAAAGAGCATCTGCTCAACCAGCTCGGCTCGCTGCGCGGCGAGCGTCCGCACCAGATGTCCTCGATCGACGAGGACACCATCGATCTGGTGGGCATGCTGTTCGAGTTCATCCTCGAAGACCGCAACCTGCCTGCGCAGATGCAGGTGCTGCTGGCGCGCCTGCAGATTCCCTACCTCAAGGCGGCCATCCTCGATCGCCGCCTGTTCGCGCACCGCCAACACCCGGCGCGCCGCCTGCTCGACAGCCTGGCCGAGGCGGCCAAGGGCTGGTCGGACGAATCGGACAAGGACCGCCGGCTCCACGACAAGGTGAAGTCCATCGTCGAACAGCTGCTGCACGAATTCGACGACGACATGGGCATCTTCGACCGCCTGCTGGTCGACCTGCACGAATTCCAGGAGCTGTCGCGCAAGCGTGCCGAGCTGGCCGAGCAGCGCGTGGCCGAGTCCACCCGGGGACGCGAGAAGCTGGAGCTGGCACGCCGCCGCGCAGCGCGCGAGATTCTCGAGCGGATCGACGGCCGGCCGATTCCACCGCTGGTCCACGGCGTGCTCGCCCGGGCCTGGGCCAACTATCTGGTGCTGATTCTGCTGCGCCAGGGCGAGGACTCGCCCGAGTTCGCCGATGGCCTGCGCTTCGTCAACGAATTCGTCGCCAGCACGCGTCTGGGCAGCGACGCGGAAAGCCGGGCGACACTGCGCCAGATGCTTCCGGGCATCGAGCGGGCATTGCGCCGCGGCCTGGCCAACGTGGCCTTCCAGGAGCACGACATCGAACGGCTGCTCGACCAGTTGCATGCCTACTACCGCCAGCAGCTCGGCGACGAGCCCGCGCCCGCCACAGTGGCCGGACAGGTGCCGCCGGCCATACCGGAAAGCATCCAGTCCATCGTCGACGCCACCCAGGCAACCGCGCCGCTCGCTGCCGACGAAGCGGACGAGCCGCTGGAGATGCTGCCGCCTGAAGTGCTCGAACAAATGGATGCAGTCCACGCCATGAAACCCGGCACATGGATCGAGTTCTGCCCCGCCGGAGCCGCCCCCGAGCGCGCCAAGCTGTCGTGGATCAGCCCGATGAGCGGGCGCTATCTGTTCGTCAATCGCCGCGGCTTGAAGGTGGGCGACTTCGCTCCGCAGGAACTGGCCGCCTCGCTGGCCGACCGCAGCGCCCGCATACTCGCCTCCAATGCCTTCTTCGACCGCGCCATGGATGCCATCGTGGGCCGACTGAGCCAGCCCGCCACCGATGCGCCGGAGCCCGGATGAGCCACGGCGAACGCTACTCTCCGCCGCTGACCGAGCAGATTCGCCTTGATGTGGAGCGCGCCTTCGCCGAAGACGTCGGCGCAGGAGACGCCACGGCGGACCTGCTGCCCGAATCCGGCTTCGCCACGGCGGTCCTGACCTGCCGCGAGCATGCCGTACTGGCGGGGCGGCCCTGGTTCGACGCCTGCTTCAGACAGCTCGACCCGGACGTACGCATCGAGTGGTTGCATCAGGACGGCGACATCCTCGCTGCCGATCGCGCCATCTGCACCCTGCACGGTCGTGCCCGCGCCCTGGTGACCGCCGAACGCTCCGCGCTCAACTTTCTGCAGCTGCTCTCGGGCACGGCCACGGTGACCGCGCGCTACATGGCCGCGCTGGCCGGCACGCGCACGCGCCTGCTCGATACCCGCAAGACTCTTCCGGGGCTGCGACTGGCGCAGAAGTACGCGGTCCGCTGTGGCGGCGGCGGCAATCACCGCATCGGCCTGTACGACGGCGTGCTGATCAAGGAAAACCACATCATCGCCGCCGGTGGCATCGCCGCGGCGATGGCGGCGGCGAGGCGGTTGCATCCCACGCTGCCGCTGGAAGTGGAGGTGGAAGACCTCGACGAGCTCCGCGCGGCACTCGCCGCAGGCGCCGACCGCATCATGATCGACAACTTCGACCTGCCCGCCATGCGTGAAGCGGTGCGCATCGCCGCCGGTCGGGCCTCGCTCGAAGCGTCGGGCAACGTCGATCTCGATACCATCGGCGCGATCGGCGCCACCGGCGTGGATTTCGTCTCGGTGGGAGCCCTGACCAAGCACGTGCGCGCGGTGGACCTGTCGCTGCGCCTGCGCCTGGACTGACGGCACCCGCGGCACCCTTGCGCAGCCTGCGGCCCGCACACACACTGCCGGGATGGGCAACCTGCACGACCTGCTTTTCCTGCTTGTCATCGGCGGCATCATCACCGCTTGGATGAAGCTGGCGCGGGCACGCGAAGTGGCCGTGGCGGCCGCCCGCAGGCATTGCGAATTGCATGGGCTGCAGTTGCTCGACGAAACGGTGGGCCTGCGCGCCCTGCGCCTGCGGCGTATCGACGGCGAGCGTCGACTCGAGCGCGGCTACGGCTTCGAGGTCAGCGTCGATGGCGAGGATCGCGAGCCGGCCCGGCTGTGGATGATCGGCCAGCAGGTCAGCGGCCTGAACCTGCCGACGGTGCAGTGGTTGGCAGGAGCCGGCGGCGACGCACCGCACGCGCCGCACGGACCGCGGGAAACGCCCCGGAACCCGGTCGAAAACGGCACCCACGGCAATGTCGTTCCGCTGCGCCGGCGGCAACCCGGCAACAGCGACCCGTCGTAGGTTCGCCACCAGGCAACGCGGGCGCGGCCGGGGCGCTCTACTTGACCACGCGCAGATGGGGCGCACCGCGTCTGGGCGGAGCGTCTTCGGCACCGCCTTCCGTCCCACCCGCGGGCTCGCCCCCGTTTCCCGGGGGTGGCGGTACCTCGCCATCGCCATCCTCGGCCGGGAACATCATGCCCTGGCCGTTTTCCTGCGCGTACACTGCCAGTACGGCCTGGAGGGGGATCAGGATCGACTGGCTGACGCCGGAAAAGCGGGCCTGGAAGCTGATCCATTCGTTGCCGAGATCGAGGTTCGCCACCGCTCGCATGGCCAGATTGAGTACCACCTGGCCGTTCTTGACCACCTGTGGCGGCACGCGCACGCCCTCCCGACCGGCGTCGACGAGGATGTACGGCGTGAGGTTGTTGTCGGTGATCCAGTCGTAGATCGCCCGCAGCAGGTAGGGGCGATTGGAGGTCATCGCGGGAGCTTCGCCGTGGGTCATGGTCAAGGCCGCATGGCCTTTTCCTCGGCGGTCAGGCTGCGCGCATAGCCCTGGCTGTGGAACAGACGCTCGCCATAGTCGAGGATCGGGCGCCCTTCCTTGCCCAGATCCACGCCCAGCCACGGCAGCCGCCAGACCACGGGCGCCACCAGGCAGTCCGCCAGGCTCATCTCGGGATTGAGGAAGAACCTGGCCGCCTTGAACAGCGGCAACGAGGACAACAGCTGCTCGCGCAGGCGCCTGCGGGCGGCGTCGGCCGGCCGACCACCGGCGCGGATGATCTCCACCTCCGGCAGCCAGTCGCGCTCGATGCGCACCGCGGCGAGGCGCAGGCGGGCCCGCGAGAGCGGGTCGATCGGCATCAACGGAGGATGCGGATAACGCTCGTCCAGGTACTCGCAGACCACCGACGTGTCGTACAGCGTGAGGTCGCGGTCCACCAGCGTGGGCGTGCTGGCGTAGGGATTGAGATCGACCAGGTCCTCCGGCGGCTTGCCGGGTTCCACCATGACGCGCTCGTAGCTCACGCCCTTGGCGGCGAGCAGCAGGCGGACCCGGTGACACTGGATGTCATCGGCGGTGGTGTAAAGGGTGAGCACCGTACGCGAGCGGGCGCTTTGAACCATGCGCAATCTCCCCAGCTAACAACAGAATGCGGCGGCTCATGGCCGCCGCACGCTTGCCACTGTCGTCCCGATCAGTGGACGTCTTTCCAGTATTCCTTCTTGAGCAGGTACGCCAGGAAGGTGAAACCGGCCAGGAACAGCAGCACCCAGATGCCGTAGTGCTTGCGCTGCAGTGCGGCCGGCTCGGAGGCGTATTCCAGGAAATTGGTCAGGTCGCGGGTGGCCTGCTGGAACTGGGCCGGCGTCATGGTGCCCGGCCTGGACAGCTCCAGCTTCTCCACTTCCTCGCCGCCGTCCTTCTTCACCGCCGTCTGCACGCCCTGCAGTTCCCACAGCGGGTTCGGCATCGAAGCGTTCGGGAAGACGGTGTTGTTCCAGCCGACCGGACGGCTCGGATCGAGGTAGAACGAGTTGAGGTAGGCGTAGACCCAGTCGGCGGTCTTGGCGCGGACTTCCAGCGAGAGATCCGGTGGGGCCTTGCCGAACCACTTGGCGGCATCGGCGGCCGGCATGTGCGACTCGATCGTCTCGCCGTAACGGGCACCGGTGAAGTTGAGGTTCTTCATCACCTCTTCTTCGGACAGGCCCAGATCCTCGCCGATGCGCGAGTAGCGCATGAACTTCAGCGAATGGCAGCCGACGCAGTAGTTGAAGAACAGCTTGGCACCGCGCTGCAGCGACGCCTGGTCGCCGATGTTGGTCCCGGCCGACGGCAGGCCGCCTGCTTCCGAGGCCATCGCCGACATGCTGCCGACCAGCAGCCCGAGCGCCAGTGCGATCGTGGAGAAATAACGCTTAGTCATGCATCGTCACCCGTTCCGGAACCGGCTTGGTGGTCTCCCAGCCCAGGCGCGTGTAGAGCCCGAGGAAGACGAAGAAGCCGAAGTAAATCAAGGTCATCGCGCGGCCGAACAGGGCTTCCCAGGACGTCACGTCGACGTTGCCGAACCATTCGGGAATCACTTCCGCCGTCACGCCGGCACCGACGGCGCCGAGCATGATGAAGGACAACACGAACAGACCCAGCGCCACCTTATAGCCGGTGCCGCGATAGCGGATCGACTTGACCTGTCCGACGTCGATCCAGGGCATCGCGAACAGCAGGGCAATCGCACCGAACATCCCCAGCACGCCCCAGATCGCCGTGCCCATGAAGGACGGGATCATGCGCAGGATCGCGTAGAACGGGGTGAAGTACCACACCGGCTTGATGTGTGTCGGCGTCACCAGGTTGTTGGCCGGAATGAAATTGTCGTGCTCCAGGAACCAGCCGCCGAAGGTGGGCGCGAAGAAAATGATGAAGGCCGCGATCAGCAGGAAGAAGCCCACGCCGACCAGATCCTTCACCGTGTAGTAGGGGTGGAACGGAATGCCGTCGGCGGGCTTGAGCGCGTCCCAGCGGTTGCCCTTCGGTCCCTTCTTGATCTCCATGCCGTCGGGGTTGTTCGAGCCCACCTCGTGCAGCGCGGCGATGTGCAGCACCACCAGCAGCAACAGCACCAGCGGCAGCGCGATCACGTGCAGCGCGAAGAAACGGTTGAGCGTGGCATCTGCCGGGATGTAGTCGCCCATGATCCACTGCACCAGCGCGTCGCCGATGTAGGGGATGGTGCCGAACAGCGAGATGATCACCTTGGCACCCCAGAACGACATGTTGCCCCACGGCAGCACGTAGCCCATGAAGGCCTCGGCCATCAGCACCAGGAAGATCAGCATGCCGAGGATCCACACCAGCTCGCGCGGCTTCTTGAACGAGCCGTACATCAGGCCGCGGAACATGTGCAGGAACACCACGATGAAGAACAGCGAGGCGCCGGTGGAATGCATGTAGCGGATCAGCCAGCCCCACTCCACGTCGCGCATGATGTACTCGACCGAGGCGAACGCCTCGAGCGCGCTGGTCTTGTAGTTCATGGTGAGGAAGATGCCGGTGACGATCTGGTTGACCAGCACCAGCAGCGCCAGCGAACCGAAGTAGTACCAGAGGTTGAAGTTCTTCGGCGCGTAGTACTCGGTCATGTGCTTGCGGTACGCCGGCATCATGTTCGGCGCGCGCTCGTTGACCCAGTCGCCGATGCGGGTGAATACGCTAGCCATCAGCCGGCCTCCTTCGGATCCACGCCAATCTGGATGGTGGTGTCGTTCACGAAGTGATACGGCGGCACCTGCAGGTTCTTCGGTGCCGGAACGCCGCTGAAGACGCGACCGGCCATGTCGTAGCGCGACTTGTGGCAGGGGCAGTAGAAGCCACCTTCCCAGTTCGGGTCGAACGGCTCGGGTTTGATCTCGGGAAAGAAGTCCGGCACGCAGCCCAGGTGGGTGCAGATGCCGACAACCACCAGCCACTCGGGCTTGATCGAGCGGGTTTCGTTCTGGGCGTACTTCGGCTGCTGACCGGCGGATGCACCGTCGGACCTGGGATCGACCAGGCGCGGGTCAACCTTCGGCAGCGTGGCGAGCTGGGCCGACGTGCGGTTGACCACGAACACCGGCAGGCTGCGCCACGGGAAGGTCACCTTCTGGCCTTCCTCGATCTTGCTGATGTCCACGGTTACCGGAGCACCGGCCGCCTTGGCGCGCGCGCTCGGTTCCCACGTCTTGATGAAGGGCACGGCTGCCACAACGACTCCCGCTCCACCAACCACCGCAGTGGTTGCTGTGAGGAATCGGCGGCGGCCGTGATCGACGACTTCGTTCGCCATCAGGCTCTCCGGAACTTGCAATGCCATTGAGGTGCGGACCGGTGCAAAATCCGGCACCCGCAAAAATCACGTTAGTGTAGCGTCAGCCCCTGCCCCGTACAATCAAATCGATTGTGCGGCCACGCGCCGCAGCATGCGGCGAACGCTGCATCCACGCACCTTTTTACGAAAGCATCCCGTCATGAAACACGCCGCCGGCCTGCTCGGCTTCATCGCCCGATTCGCGATCCTTGGGTTGGCCCTGGCCTTCGTGGTGAGCCTGCTGTGGCCCGCTTCGGGCGAACGGCTGCGCGAGCGCTTCGGCCTGGCTTCCGCGGCGCCGACCACCTTGCCCGCAGTCGCTGCCGGTTCGACCGAGCCAACCCTGTCCTATGCCGATGCCGTGGCCCGTGCCGCGCCCTCGGTGGTCAATATCTACGCCAACAAGACGGTCACCGAACAGGCATTGCGGATGTACACCGATCCACTCATGCAAAGGCTGTTCGGCGGCATGCCGGCCGGTCCGGCCTACAAGCGGCGCGAGCAGAGCCTGGGATCGGGGGTGATCGTCAGCGCCGACGGCTACGTGCTGACCAACAACCATGTCATCGCCAATGCCGACGATATCCAGGTGCTGCTCTACGACGGTCGCGTCGCCCAGGCGAAGCTCGTCGGCGCCGACCCGGAGACCGACCTGGCCGTGCTGAAGATCGCGGCCACCAACCTTCCGGTAGCGCACTTCCGCTCCCATGCCAGCGTTCGTCCCGGCGACGTGGTGCTGGCGATCGGCAACCCGTTCGGCCTCAACCAGACCGTGACCATGGGCATCGTCAGCGCCATCGGCCGCCAGCTGAGCAGTTCCAGCCCGGAAGATTTCATCCAGACCGACGCGGCGATCAACCTGGGCAACTCCGGTGGCGCACTGGTCGACGCACAGGGCAACCTGGTAGGCATCAACACGCTGCTGATCGGCAAGGCCGCCAACGCCGAAGGCATCGGCTTCGCCATCCCGATGGACAGCGCCAAGAAAGTGCTGGACCAGATCGTCGACACCGGCCACGTGGTGCGCGGCTGGCTCGGAGCCGACTACACCTTCGTGCCGGTGGCCGCCGATAGCGGGCTGCCCGCCGCCGCGCGCGGGGTACTGGTGTCGGAGGTCTATCCGGGCGGGCCGGCAGCCGCGGCCGGCATCCAGCCGCACGACATCCTGCTGCGCATCGGCAAGGACGACATCGCCGATCCGGCCGACCTGCGCCGGCACGAAGCCGCGCTGAAACCGGGCAGCAGGGTCGCCGTGTCCGGCCTGCGCAACGGTGCCCCGTTCCGCCTCAGCGTCACCATCGCGCAACGCCCCTCCGTGCTGCCGGACAGCAGCTCACTGGATGGCTGAAGCCAACCCGGCATGCACCGCCGCGAGCGGCGCACGCAGCGCCTGCCCGTAGCGCTGCCGCAATGCGGCCACGCGACTGACGTAGACCCGGGTCTCTGCATAC
The DNA here is from genome assembly GCF_049445995.1 of Dyella sp. KRB-257. Taxonomy (NCBI): domain Bacteria; kingdom Pseudomonadati; phylum Pseudomonadota; class Gammaproteobacteria; order Lysobacterales; family Rhodanobacteraceae; genus Dyella; species Dyella sp. KRB-257. The sequence continues at coordinate 21,956 of NZ_JBMSDZ010000028.1, forward strand.
GGCGGCACGCCCTTGTAGCGCTGCACCGCGCCGGGGCCCGCGTTGTACGCCGCCGCCGCCAGTTTCTCGTTGCCGTCGAAGGACTGCAGCAGCAGGCCGAGATAGCGCGCTCCGCCGCGGATGTTCTGCTCGGCATCGAACGCGTCGAGCACGCCCATGTCGCTCGCCGTGCCCGGCATCAGCTGCATCAGGCCCTGGGCACCCTTGATCGACATCGCGTGCGGGTTGAACGCGCTTTCGGCGTGGATGATCGCTCGCAGGAACGCCTCGTTCACGCCGTAGTCGCGGCTCGCCTGGTGGATCGCGCCGGCGTAGTCGTGCAGGTTCAGCCGCACCGAGTTCCAGTGGATCGGCGAATGCAGATCGCAGGCCATGCAGGTGGCGATATAGGTGAACAGCATGGTGACGGCGTGACCACGGCCGCGGGCCGGTGCGATGTTGGTGTATTCCACGCTGCCGTCGGCGCGCCTGACGCGATACACCGCGCCGCGCAGCACGCGATCGCCGGTTCCCGCCGCCGGCGCATCGCCTGCGGCCGGCGTGGCGCGCGACTCGCGGTAATTCCAGCGCGCCGCGACGCCCGAGCGTGGCGACCGCTCGTCCGGCAACGCCTGCGCCGTGGTCTGCACCGACGACTGCACGCCGACGAACAGTCGTCGCGGCGGCGGCATCGCCGCCAGTGCGGTCGCCGTGGTCTCGACCGAGGCCGCCACGCCGGCAAAGGCGTCGCGCCCGACCGGCACCGGCCGCGGTCCACGCACCACCCGGCGCGGCGCGGGATAGGCCCCGATGCGGCGGCAATGCCGGTAATCCGCGGCCTTGCTGGTGAATACGGCTTCGCCGCTGGCGCCGGTGCAGCGATACATCGCGTCGGCATGCGCCCCGTGCGGCATCAGCAGAAGCAGCACGACGGCGCAGCCGGCCGCGATCCGCAACGGAATCGTCGAACGCGGGAAGCGGCGGGCCAGGCGACCGGCACTCCCCCTGTGGCGCATGGCAGCGGTCATGCGGCGCAGTGTGCAGCGATCGCAACGCAGCGCCAAGTGCGGGCACGCATTGCCGTGCATCGTGTCGCACTGCCGGGACGGCGGCGACCGTCCGCGCAAGTGCCTGATCCGGCAAGCCGGCTCAGTGGCAGGCGTCGGTGACGGCGCGTAAACTGCACGGTTCGGCAACTCCCTGCCCTCCTTTTCCCACCACGGTGCCCGACGCCCCATGAGCGGCAAGCTTTTCATCAAGACCCACGGCTGCCAGATGAACGAGTACGACTCGGCCAAGATGGCCGACGTGCTCAAGGCGTCGCACGGCCTGGAGCTGACCGACAACGAGGCCGAGGCGGACGTCATCCTGGTCAACACCTGCTCGATCCGCGAGAAGGCGCAGGAAAAGGTGTTCAGCCAGCTCGGCCGCTGGAAGCAACACAAGGCCGGCGGCAAGCCGGTGCTGATCGGCGTCGCCGGCTGCGTGGCGAGCCAGGAGGGCGAGGCGATCATCCAGCGCGCGCCCTACGTCGACCTGGTGTTCGGCCCGCAGACCCTGCACCGCCTGCCCGAGCTGATCGAGTCGCGTCGCGCCACCGGCAAGCCGCAGGTGGACATTTCCTTCCCCGAGATCGAGAAGTTCGACCACCTGCCGGAGCCGCGCGCCGAGGGCCCGACCGCGTTCGTCTCGATCATGGAGGGCTGCTCCAAGTACTGCTCCTACTGCGTGGTGCCGTACACCCGCGGCGAGGAGATCAGCCGCCCGTTCGACGACGTGCTCGTCGAGGTCGCCCAGCTCGCCGAACAGGGCGTGCGCGAGGTGAACCTCTTGGGCCAGAACGTCAACGCCTGGCGCGGCGCCATGCACGACGGCGGCACCGCGGATCTGGCCGTGCTGATCCATGCCATCGCGCAGCTCGACGGCATCGGCCGCATCCGCTTCACCACCTCGCATCCGCTGGAGTTCTCCGACTCGCTGATCGAGGCCTACGCCAGCGTGCCCAAGCTGGCCAACTTCCTGCACCTGCCGGTGCAGGCCGGCTCCGACCGCATCCTCGGCGCGATGAAGCGCGGCTACACCGCGCTGGAGTTCAAGCAGAAGATCCGCAAGCTGCGCGCCGTGCGCCCGGACATCTGCATCAGCTCGGACTTCATCGTCGGCTTCCCCGGCGAGACCGACGAGGATTTCGAAAAGACCATGAAGCTGATCGACGACGTCGGCTTCGACCAGAGCTTCAGCTTCATCTTCTCCTCACGCCCCGGCACCCCGGCGGCCAACCTGCCCGACCCGACCCCGGCCGAGGTCAAGCACGCCCGGCTGATCCGGCTGCAGGCGGCGATCAACGCCAACGCCAGGGCGATCAACGAGGCGATGGTCGGCACCGTGCAGCGCGTGCTGGTGGAAAAGCCCAGCCGCAGGAACGCCAGCGAACTCAGCGGCCGCACCGAGAACATGCGCTACGTGAACTTCCCCGGCCCGTCGCGGCTGATCGGCCAGTTCGTCGACGTGCAGATCACCGAGGCGATGAGCAACTCGCTGCGCGGGCGCCTGCACAGCCACGAAACCGCCGCCGCCGTGTAGGAGCGCACCCTGTGCGCGACCGCTCTTGCTTTGATGTCGATCAGGAGCAAGAGCATTCGCGCACAGAGCCTGCCCTCGACTCGATCGAGGGGTGCGCTCCTACGCGGCTCGATCAATCCAGCCGCTTGCGCAAGCGCAGGATGGCACCGCACATCATCACCGCGGTGAATACGATCAACGCCAGCGCGTCACCCCACAGATCGAGCAGACCCGCATTGCGCAGCATGACGCAGTGGATCGGCGCGTCGAACAACCAGCGCCCCGAGGCCGGCATCGCCGTGGGCTGCACCAGGCCGATCAGCACCGTTATGCTGGCGGGTCTATGAGCCCCCTGAACCAGCGCGACTTCACCCTCGACCCGGTCGACAACGTCCGCCTCGCCAACCTGTGCGGCCCGTTCGACGAGCACCTGCGCCAGATCGAGCTGCGACTCGGCGTGGAGATCAACCACCGCGGCGGCATCTTCCAGGTGATCGGCGACGACCCTGCCACGCGCGCCGCCGACAAGGTGCTGCGCGCGCTGTACGACGCCACCGCCAGCGAGGCGCTGACCGGCGCGACGATCCACCTGCACCTGGCCGAGTCCGGCATCGAGGCGATCACCGCCGAGGCCGCCGAAGCGGCGCAGGAGGTGACGATCAAGGTCAAGCGCGGCGTGATCAAGGGACGCGGCCCGAACCAGGCGCGCTACCTGCACGCGATCACCAGCCACGACATCAGCTTCGGCGTCGGCCCGGCCGGCACCGGCAAGACCTACCTGGCCGTGGCCAGTGCGGTCGAGGCGCTGGAAGCGAACCGCGTGCAGCGCCTGCTGCTGGTGCGCCCCGCCGTCGAAGCCGGCGAGAAACTGGGCTTCCTGCCCGGCGACCTCAGCCAGAAAGTCGACCCCTACCTGCGCCCGCTGTACGACGCCCTCTACGAGATGCTCGGCTTCGAGAAGGTGGCCAAGCTGATCGAGCGCAACGTGATCGAGATCGCCCCGTTGGCCTACATGCGCGGGCGCACCCTCAACGATTCCTATGTGATCCTCGACGAGGCACAGAACACCACCGTCGAGCAGATGAAGATGTTCCTCACCCGCATCGGCTTCGGTTCGGTGGCGGTGATCACCGGCGACGTCAGCCAGGTCGACCTGCCGCGCCACGTGCGCTCGGGCCTGCGCCATGCCGTGGAAGTGCTGCGGGGCGTGGACGGCATCAGCTTCACCTTCTTCACCTCGCGCGACGTGGTGCGCCATCCGCTGGTGGCGAAGATCGTGCGCGCCTACGAATCGTTCGAGACCGCGGCCGAGGCCGCCAAGGGCGACGGCAAGTGAGTGGCGCGGCGGTCGTCCACGTCGGCTACGCCGTGCCGCGCGCGGGCGTGCCGTCGGCAGCGAGTTTTCGCCGGTGGGTGGAGGCCACGCTGCGCGGGGCGAGGCGGCGGCGGGCCACCGAACTATCGATCCGCATCGTCGACGCCGCCGAAGGCCGCGCGCTCAACCGCGACTATCGCGGCAAGGACCACGCCACTAACGTGCTCTCGTTCAAAACGGACCTGCCACCCGGCCTCAAGCTCCCGCTGATCGGCGACATCGTGATCTGCGCCCCGGTGGTGGCCCGCGAAGCCGCCGAACAAGGCAAGCCGCCGCGCGACCACTGGGCCCACCTCACCGTGCACGGCGTGCTGCACCTGCTCGGCCACGACCACCTCGTGGAGGCCGAGGCCGAGGCGATGGAAGCGCTGGAGGCACGCATCCTCGCCGGGCTGGGCATCGCCGATCCTTACACAGATTGAAGATTGAGCCCCAAGCGCGGATCACACGCCGGCGCTTTCCCACAAAGCCCCCCCTGTAGGAGGCCACCCTGTGGCCGACCGGCGCACCACCCAGCACGTCGGGCAAAAACCATCGCGCACAGGGCGCGCTCCTACACGATCGCGCCTGTAGGAGGCCACCCTGTGGCCGAACGGACGCCACCATGACCACCGCCGCGCCACATCAACCGTTTACCCTGAGCCCTGAATCGACTCGACATTTCGGCTAGAATCCTCTTTCCGCCCAGCTACGGGCAGAGCTTCGCAAAGTAATGAACGACGACCCTGGCAGTACCGGCGGCCCGGCCCACCGATCGTGGTGGGATCGACTGGGCCACATGTTTTCCGGCGAGCCGCGCAATCGCGAGGAACTGGTCGAGGAGCTGCGTGCAGCCCAGGCCAACGGGCTCCTCTCCAACGACACCCTCACCATGGTCGAGGGTGCCCTGAAGGTCACCGAACTGAGCGTGGACGATGTGATGGTCCCGCGCGCGCAGATCGTGATGATCTCCGCCGATTCCCCGCTCGACGACATCCTCGCCGCCGTGGTCGAGTCGGGCCACTCGCGCTTTCCCGTGCACGGCGAGGACAAGGACGAGATCCTCGGCATCCTGCTGGCCAAGGACCTTCTGAAGTACTTCGGCGACGGCGAGCATTTCGACATCCGCGCGATCCTGCGCCCGGCCGTGCTGATCCCCGAATCGATGCGCCTGAACGTGCTGCTGGCCGAGTTCCGGCTCAGCCGCAACCACATGGCGCTGGTGGTGGACGAATACGGCGGCGTCGCCGGCCTGATCACCATCGAGGACGTGCTCGAGCAGATCGTCGGCGAGATCGACGACGAGCACGACGACGAGGAAGAACCCACCCTGATGCACGCCCAGCCGGGCGGCGACTGGCTGGTGAGCGCGCTCACGCCGATCGCCGACTTCAACGAGCAGACCGGCTCGTCGTATTCGGACGAGGAGTTCGACACCATCGGCGGCATGGTCACCTCCGAGTTCGGCCACCTGCCGGAAGCGGGCGAGGAGATCGCCGTGGGCGACTACCTGTTCCACGTCACCGAGGCCGACGACCGCCGCGTGCAGCAGTTCCGCGTGAGCCGGGTCGGCACCGGCCACTGAACCGCGCGAACGTCGCGGCTGAAGCCGCTCCCACAAAAGCGCCCAGATGCAGGTCCCTGTAGGAGGGGTTTGCAGCCCCGGTCTTGTAGGATCGACTTCAGTCGCGACGCTCGCCGAAGGCATGCGAAGTATCAAGGCGCCTCACGCCTCCAACTGCCAATGCAGCGCGTCGCCATCGCTCGTCCGCGCATGCACCAGCGCCAGCTGCGGCAGGAAGCGCCAGCGCTCCAGCCGCGCCGGCAAGCGCGCATGCGGATACTTGTCGCGCAGTGCGTGCAGCGCACTCTGCTCGCATTCGAACCGCCCCAGTTCGGCGCTTTCATGCAGGGCGCGCCAGCGCCGTCCGTGGCGGATGATGCGGAACAGGCCGAGGGTCGAGGGGTAGACATACTGCGCGAGCACGGGGATGCCCTCCTGGGCGACGGTGGGGGTCGGGCGGCAGAATCTAAGCAGTCGCCTGTGACCGCGGTGTTATCCGTTGGCGACGCTTTGCTGCCATCGTTCAGGCTCGCGCCTCCCGTCGCACTGCCGCGCGACCTTGCCGGGCAAACCCGCTAGGATTCCACCGCCCCGGCCTGCGCCTCGCGCGGGCCTTCATCCAGGAGCAATTGCACCGCATCGTGGCGACCAAGGGAAAAATCACCTCGCTGGATATCGCCTACCTGGCCGGCGTCTCGCAGGCCACGGTGTCGCGCGCGCTGCGCGGCAGTCCGCTGGTCAACGAGGAGACGCGCCGGCGCATCGAGGCGGCGGTCAAGCAGCTCAACTACAAGGTCGACAAGAACGCCTCGAACCTGCGCACCCAGCACTCCGGCACGCTGGCGCTGCTGATCTTCGAAGACCCCACCGCCGACGATTCGCACATCAATCCGTTCTTCCTCTCGATGCTCGGCTCGATCACCCGCGCCTGCGCGCAGCACGGCTACGACCTGCTGATCTCGTTCCAGCAGTTCTCGCGCGACTGGCACGCCGACTACGCCGACAGCAAGAAGGCCGACGGCATCATCCTGCTCGGCTACGGTGACTACCTCGCCTATCGCGACAGGCTCGCCACGCTGGTCGAACAGGGTATGCAGTCGGTGCGCTGGGGCGCGGTGCTGCCCGACCAGCCGGACGTCTCCATCGGCTGCGACAACGTGCAGGGCGGCCGCGCCATCGCCGAGCATCTGCTCGCGCAGGGCTGCCGGCGCATCGCCTTCATCGGCGACGCCTCCAGCCACTATCCGGAATTCCAGCAGCGCTACCGCGGCTATGCCGAGGTGCTTGACGCGGCGGACGTGGCGGTCGATCCCGCGCTGCAGGTGGACGCCGAAACCACTGAGCTGGCCGGCTACGAGGCGATGCAGGCACTGATCGCCAGCGGCGCGCCGTTCGATGCCGTGTTCGCCGCCAGCGACCTGATCGCCTTCGGCGCCATGCGCGCGCTGGACGAACACGGCCTCAAGGTGCCCGAAGACGTGGCCCTGGCCGGCTTCGACGACATCCCCATGGCGCGCTTCGTCAATCCCGCGCTCACCACCGTGCTGCAGGACACCCGCCAGGCCGGCGAGATGCTGGTCGATGCGCTGCTGCGGATGATCCGCGGCGAAAAGGTGGAGAGCGCGATCCTGCCGGTGAAGCTCACCGTACGGCGCTCCAGTCTGCGCGGCGGGGTGGGCGGCAAGTAGGTCTCTCCGGCCTCTCGTTCCGGCTCTCGACGCGGCGGGTGCTCCGGCGTTTGAATCACTTCGAGCGTCAGCCCAGGGCACAGGCCCGCAGGGCCGCATCCCGCAGGTGCTTCGACGCTGCCCGCTGACGCGAGCGACGCTTGGCCCGAACGTTGGAGGTGATCGCCCGCGCTCCGCCCGCACCCTCATCCGCCTGTCGGCACCTTCTCCCGGAGGGAGAAGGCTTCACGCTGCGGCATCCGTGCCCCATGCGAAAATCCCTCTCCCGCCATGCCGATAGCCAGCAGGTCTCGCCGTGGTGCCCTTGCGCCTGGCCGCAGCGAGAGACGCGAGGCGGCGGTTCCGGGCCATCTTGCAACGGTCCTACGTGAGGCGCTTCGGGAGTTCCGGGCCGATCGCCAGCGGGAAAACGTCGCCGGCCGGGACCACCGGCCCGGGCCGAATGCGGCCCCGTCAACCGGTGAACTCGGCGATGTCGCCGGGCTTACGCAGCATCTTGTTGACCTCACCGGCGTGCAGTTCCTCGGAGGTGATCATTTCCCGCGCATATTCCTCCAGCAACACCGACTTGCCCGTCGCCAGCTCCAGCAGTTCGTAGTAAGCGGCCAGCGCGAGTTTCTCGTGCTCCAGCGACTCGCGCAGGATCGGCCCCACATCGTGCTGGTGGGTTTCCAGCAGCGGCCCGATACCCAGCGACGGGTGGCCGCCGAACTGGGTAATCAGCTCGCCCGCCCGGCGGGCATGCAGCAGGCTCTCATCGGCCTGGCCGGACAACCAGCTCACGATCGGGATGCGGTTGTAGCCGTAGATCATCAGCGCGTAGTGCGTGTAGCGCACCACGCCGGCCAGCTCCAGTTCGAGGATGCGGTTGAGCAGCGCGATGGCGCGTTCTTTGTCCTGGGCTTGCATGGAGGGTTCCTCCGATGGGTGCGATGGGGGCGAATGCCGCGGGCCGCAGCACACCGGTAAAGCGTACTCCCGGGTGAGCGCCGGCGCTGCGGCGCCAAACAGCCGTGCAGCACGATAGCGTCCGTGGTGCGGCCTTTCAGCCGCGCCATCAGTCGGTCGTGGTTGATCCGGTCAAAGAAGTTCTCAAGGTCCATGTCCACCACCCAGTCGTAGCCGTCCCGGATCGCGCGCTGCACGTGCCGCACGGCCTGATGGGCCGAGCGGCAGGGACGAAAGCCGTAGCTGTGCGGGTGGAAGTGGGGGTCCCATTGCGCGCTGATCACCTGCGCAACGGCTTGCTGGATGAAGCGATCGAGCACCGTCGGTATCCCCAGTGGGCGGGTCTTGCCGTTGCCCTTGGGAATGTCCACCCGCCTAACGGGTTGCGGGCGATAGCGCCCCGTTTCCAGTTGCTGGCGGATGGCCGGCCAGTGCTCTTTCAGGTACTGGGGCAGTTCCTCGACGGTCATGCCGTCGATGCCCGGCGCACCATGATTCTGGCGCACTTGCTTTAACGCACGCTGCAGATTGGTGCGTTCCAGCACACGACCGAGCAACGTATTGGGGGAATCGACTCGGGTTGGCACGACGATCCAGCCACGGGTTCATCCAGCGGCTTGGCCGCTGCCGGCGGGTGCCGGTTTGCTGATGCATTCCCGTTTCTCTCCGTCATGCTCCTTCGTCTTCCATCGTTCGGGCCTTCGGTGGAAGCGCCACCTACTATGCCCTCGGCTGACTTCCGTCGTGCGGTCAGCGCCAATCACTTGGCGCTCAGTGGTTCCTTCCACACACGACAGACCTCCCGGGGTAAGGCACGTTACCTTCGCGGCATAGACGCCGGATTTACAAAATGCATCCCAAACGCAGATGGAGGACTTCGCGGTCACGTGCCCGCTGGTCCCGAATGCATCACGCCTCATATCCGGTTCTTGTACATCGCCCCGCCGTTTCGGATTAGGCTTCCTTCAGACCCCGCCTCGCGACGACGCCCTTGCCCTTTTCCTTGCCTTCGGCTCTGCGAAAACCTGGCCATGGGACTTTCACCCATGAAGTAACGTGCCATGCCCGGCACACACGCACAAGCATCAGCGGCGGCGCGCAGCGCCGTCCGCTGCATGCTGTTGTTGGGCGGTCCAAGCATGCTGTCGGCTGATCGACTCCTTGTTCCGGCAAACACCGAAGTCACTTTGCCGGCCTCCGACGCGGCCACTGCCTCGCGGCAACTGACCGAATGACGAGTCTGCCCCGCCCCTTGGCTGGCAACGGCGTTTTCGCCTGATCGATCGCGGCGGCGATCAACGCCTCAACGTCTGGATGCACCAACTGGCTAGCCGATTCCACCCGGATGAACCGAGTTTGCTTTCCCGAACCCAGCAGCAGTTGCTTCGGGTCGGGCAACTGCGCTCCTTGAATGAAACACAGACCCACACCGTTCGCACGCGCGGCGATCGACACGATCGAATCCGTCGGTCGGTCCGTTGGCGAATAGCCGATCACGAAGAAGTTGTAGTTGTCCCACACCAGCTCGTTGGCGGTCGGGAATCGCTTGCGCACGGCAGAACGGACCGAGCGGATGAGCTCTTGATCCTTCGGATCGAACTTCTCGATGAAAGACCGAAGCTGGGCCTCCGGCGCGCCCCCATCGCTGTCATGCCTGACTGTCATTGCATTCTCCCCAGTCCTCACATGCAATGTTGCCTCAGATCCGCCCAACGCCTGAATTAAGCCGAGCCGCGAAGCGGTGTCGGCTTGAATGAATTGTTAGATGACAACATCCGAGATGTACAGCTTTTTGATCTTGAAATCCTCAAAGAGCGCTTTAGCCTTGACGACGATTGGCGCTCCTGCATCCATTGCGGAGGAGTATGGGTTTTTTGGTGTTTGAAGAAGTGGATCATTTATCTCGCATGAGATTCTCCGGTCGTCCGGATCATGGGCGAATCTCGCTTTGCAGGTCTTTCGTTCGAGGTCTAGCTCAGTTATTAGGACTGTAAAGTCAGTGAGGTCCGAGAGCTCGTTAGCTGCAGGAACGAGCAATGCCTCTTTGTCGGACTTGCCGAGAAAATGATCTCTATCCGGCGTAATGACGCCGATAGTGTTGCAACTGATGTTGATGGGCGCAGCGCTTTGGAGCATGGCTGACTTAAGATCGATGGCCATTTGCTCTATTACGCCGAGAAGGCGTCCGGTTACCTCCTTGTTCTGGGCGGCCATGGCCTCGATCGCTGTATGCGCGAGACTATCGGCCTGGCTGCTTTGGTCTTTCTTTGTTGCTTTTATGTATAGCCATGGGATCAGTGCTGAAACTACGGTGCCAAATGATCCGGAAAGAATCTGATGCTGCCGCATGAATTCAAAAACCAGGTCTACTCGGTAGCAGTTGGCTTGAGGCTCTTTGGCAAGAACGCGCAGGCTATGCGAGCGGAAATAGCGTTTGTACTCATGACTCAGTGCAAGGTGAGCGACCGTTCCTGTGACACGCGCGAACCCTTGCAGAGATTCTCCTAGTGAGTACAGATCAAGCTCGTGTTGTTCGGCATCAAGACCGTCGTAACGAAGTGTGATCCTGTAGCTTTCTAGTTCAGTCACGACGACCTCCCCACGTTGTCATCTAACGCTTGAGTTAAGCGGCGCGCGGCTTTTCGCGCGTCCGCTTGGACGAGGAGTTAGCTTTTTACGTCACAGGTCTTGACGTCCATGGCTTTGCGCACGGCCTCCTTCTCGCCTCTTACATTTGCCAACTCAGATGCCTCGACACCATCACCTTGGCCGAAGCCAAGCCAGAATGCTTGCAATTTGCTGGATTTACGGCGGCTGTCTTGAGCTACAACCAACTGATCCTCTCGCCGAGCCAACGTGTTTAGCTCGATAGCGAGCCGCGGACACTCGTAGGCTTCGTATCTAAGGTCCGAGGTGTACGACGGAGTAATCTCCGCTGACTTCGTTGCCAAGTTGAAGCAGCCGCTCAGCGAGACGACAAGAACTGAGAGCAAAGCTGCGCGTGACGTGTTTTTCATGGTGGCCCCTGTGCCGGTTGGTAAAGCTAACGCTGGTTGGTAAAGCTAACGCAAAGGTAAGCGGCGGCGGTACGCCGTCCGCTTGACCGCCGTGTTAGACGGCGGTGCCACCACGGCAACGCCCGATGTTAAACGAAGCGACGACGCCCATGCCGCGAACGCAAAGGATGGGTTGAACCTGACACTGGCGGCGATGCTCGCCGGAGCGACAGAAACATCCCCGCAAGCCGCACGCGAGACCGTTGCGACGGTGCTGGCCGAAGCGGCTCTGATGCTGGTGCGTGCGATCAGCTCCATGTTGCGAGGAACTCCCCCTGAAATCGTGACTGCCGCACTGCCGACTAACGTGGAGCTAAGGGGCGGGCCGCTTGCGGCACGTCCCGCTTGAGCGCCGGGTTGGGCGTCGGGTGCTCAAAGGCTGCGCCCATCAAAATGCCCCACCTTGATAGGTGACAAGTCGACACCATCCAAGCAACGGGCGTTAATAGCAACCATGTAGTTACCAGAAGGCGCGATACCTTCGCTAAATGGCGCACACCCGCACTTTGGGCAGTAGCGATGTTTAATGGTGTGCTTGTTGAATGTGTATGTGCCCATGCCGTCCTCGGGGCTGAGCAAACGAAAATTCTCGCGGGTGATAAACCAGTGAAGCGAACCACGCTTGCTACAAATTGAGCAATTGCACTCCATAATTTTCTCTAGATTTCCTTCGGCTTCGAACGCGACCTGCCCACAGTGGCAGCTACCTTTGTATATCATTGGATCGCTCCTTTCGATGATTTCGTTTCAGGCCCTTGGTTATTCCAGTGGCCCCGATTGTCTGACGCCCAACACCTGAGTTAAGCCGCGCCGCGAAGCGGCGTCGGCTTGGACGAATTGTTAGGCGCCACTTGCGGCAGCCGCCGGGTCAATTGCGCAGCTAACACGGAAGACATGGCCATCCGGGTGCCGGACATGCATTTCCCGAACGCCCCAGGGCATGTTGGTAGGCGGCCAGGTGACCTCTATCTCGTTCTCGAGGCAGAGCTGGTGGATGGCATCCACATCTTCCACCCAGACTGACATCCACACCCCTTTTTCAGCCGCCTCGTTGGAGTTCGGGCCAAACGTGGCCGAATAGCCACTGGCGCCGCTACCGCCTTGCCCGCCTTGGCACAGAAAGACTTCAAATGGCCCCGAGTAGACACTCCCGAACGTGGTCGGGTCTCCCCATTCGAAACCCTTCGTCCAGCCCAGCTTTTGGAACCACACAAACGACTTCCGGACATCGGAGACGTTCAATATCGGGGTCAGGTGTTTCACGAGCATCCGATCTCTCCTGTGGCGCCTAACGCTTGAGTTAAGCGGCGGCGAAGCCGTCCGCCTTGAACGAGATGTTAGACACGAAGATGCCTACAGTGTGTCGGCTTTGCACGCATGCACAGATTGGACCTGCATGATCAACGAACCGATGTCGGATGCAGTTATAGGCCCAGTCAGCTCACCGGTTGCAACTA
>NZ_JBMSDZ010000029.1:0-34252 GCF_049445995.1 Dyella sp. KRB-257
CCCGCCGCCTGATGGCGCACCACGACCGTTCGTCATGGGCACCGGTGGCTTGGGTTTGGCTGGTCGAGGCGCGTATCCTTGCTACCAGACTCGCAAGCTGATTATTTTGTCGACACCCTCTGAGCGCGTGACGCGTGAGCCGCTGTCGGTGGTGGTGATCACCTACAACAACGCCGACACGCTCGACGCCTGCCTGCGCGAGGTCGACTGGGCCGAGGAGATCGTGGTGCTCGATTCGGGCTCCACCGACGACACGGTCGCCATCGCCGAACGCCACGGCGCGCGCGTGGCGGTGCATCCGTTCGACGACTATGGCCCGCAGAAGCAGCGCGCGATCGAGCTGGCGCGCCACGACTGGGTGCTGAATCTCGACGCCGACGAAATCCTTTCCCCCGGCACGCGCGAAGTGATCGAGCGCGCGCTTGAGCACCCGCGCCACGCCGGCTTCCGGCTGCCGCGGCGCGAGCGGATGTTCTGGACCGTGCAGCACCGGCGCAGCTGGCGCAACGGCCACCTGCGCCTGTTCGATCGCCGTCGCGGTCGCATGAACGACGTGGACGTGCACGCCGCGGTGGAAGTGGACGGCCCGGTGAAAACCCTGCGCGCGGCCGACTTCGTCAACGACGGCGACTGCGACATCGCCACGCGCGTGGAGAAGATCAACCGCTACACGACCGGCATGGTGGCCTACAAGCTGCGCAGGCGGCAGCGTTTCACCGGCCTGCGCATGGTGTTCTACCCGCCGGTGTTCTTCCTGCGCCAGTACATCGGCAAGCGCTACTTCCTCAACGGCTGGGCCGGCTTCATCGCCAGCGTCACCGGCGCGTTCTACGCCTTCCTGAAGTACGCCAAGCTGCACGAGGCGCGCGAGCAGGCGCGGCTCACCGCGCGGGCAAATCGCCACGATGGACCGCCGCGGAGTCGGCCCGATGGACCGCCTCCGCCAGTTGCGCCACGAACCGGGCGGCGATGACATCGGTGGCAAAGTGCTGCTGCACGAAGCTGCGCGCATGCTGGCCCATCTGATCGCGGATCCGCTCGTCGCACAGGTCGAGGATCGCCTGGCGCCAGGCGGGCACATCCCCCGGAGGCAGCAGGCGACCCGTTTCGCCGGGCGACAGGGACTCCGGCACGCCGCCGATGTCGCTGGCCAGCACCGGGATGCCACAGGCCTGCGCCTCGATCGACACCCGGCCGAACGTCTCGGTGGCGAGCGAGGGAAAGGCGAGCATCGAGAAGCTGGAGAAGTAGCCGGTGGTGTCGTCGCTCCAGCCGGTGAAGTGGTGGCGCGCGGCGGTGTCCGGCATGGCTGCCGCGGCGGCACGCAGCGCGGCGGCGTCAGGGCCGTCGCCGACCCACAGGCAGTGCAGCCGGGGCTCGGCGCGCATGGCCTGCTGCGCGGCCTCCAGCAGGGGAAAGATCCCCTTGCCGCCGTGCATGCGACCGGCGTAGCCCAGCACCACGGCGTCATCCGGGATACCGAGCGCCAACCGCACCGCCCTGCCGCGAGCCGGATCGGGGCGAAACAGCGCGGTATTCACCGGGTTGTACAGTACCTGCACCGCATGGGGCGGCACGCCCTGCGCCAGATACGCCTCGCGCGCGTGCCGGGAGACCGCGAAGAAGCGCTGGGCGAGGCGCGGCAGGAAGCATGCCGAGAACCGTTTCATCGCCGGCGTGCGGTGGCGGAACAGCGCGACCGGAATGCCATGGCTGCGACCCAGCAACACCAGCGGCCAGTATTCCTTGCCGAAATTGCCGACCAGCCAGTCCGGTCGCGATTCGCGGATTGCCCGCCGGACGGCGGCATAGCCGTGTGGGTCGAGCACGTTGCGGAACCGACCCGCGTGGCGGCGCACGCCGCTGGCGGCGAGGCCCTGCCAGATCAGCGCGTCGCGCAACAGCACCGCGTCCACGTCGTGGCCGTACTCCACGAGACCCTGGGCAAGGGCCACAAAATGCGTGGCCGCTCCGGTGTTTTCATGGTGGGTGCCGACGAACAGGAATTTCATGCCCGCCTGTCCTCGTAGGCGGTGAGCGTGCGCAGGGCGAACGGCAGCAGCCAGTGGTGTCGCGCCACCTGCACCCGCGGCAGCTGGAACAGATCCATGCCCGGCCGGGCGCGCCCGCGACGCGTGGTGGTGGCGGCGATGTACCCCGCGTCGCGGGCGGCATCGGCCACCCGAGCGTCGACGTCGCCGTAGGGGTAGCAGAACTGCCGGACCGGGGCGCCGAGCACGTCCTCCAGCGCGTGCCGGCTGCCGCGCACCTCGTCGCGCAGCGCGGGGTTGCCGCAGCCGGTCAGGCGCGGATGGCTGCGGCTGTGTGCACCCACTTCCATGCCGGCCGCGTGCCAGGCGCGGAGCTGGCCGGCGCTCATGATCGGCTTGGCGATCCCGAGTCGATCGGCATCCCAGCAATTGTGGCTGCCCAGTGCGTCGCTGACGACGTAGCAGGTGGCGGTGAATCCGTATTCGCACAGCAGGGGCAGCGCGTGCTGCAGGTTGTCGACGTAACCATCGTCGAGCGTGATCACCGCCACGCGCCCGCGCTGTTCGCCAGTGAGATGGGGCATGGCATCGGCCATCGACAGCCCGCGGTAGCCGGCGCGGCGCAGCAGCGCAAGCTGACGGGCGAACGCGCCGGGCGCCACGTACAGGCTGCGATAGACCTTCAGGCCACGCGGCGCGCGTGCCACGTTGTGGTACATCAGGATCGGTATGGGCATGCCGGACCGATCGGAGGTGGCTTGGCTGCTCATGGCGCGACCCGTGGAAGGCTCGCTTCGCCGGAAAGTGTGTGGCCCCGGTTCGTGGACGAAGCGCAGTCTGGAGAGTGCGCATCGTCCGGCCGGTGCCTTTCAGCGGGCTGTCCGGGATGGCCTCAGTACACCGGCGGCACGCCTTCCGGGCGGGTCTTGAAGCGCTTGTGCACCCACAGGTACTGCTCGGGCGCTTCGCGCGCCATCTGCTCGATGCAGGCATTCACGCGGGCGGTGTCCTGCAGCACGTCGTCGCTGGGCACGTGCTCGAGCGGGGCGCCGAGGCGCAGCGCGTAGCCGCCGTTGTCGGGCAGGCGGCGATGGAAGAACGGGATCACCACCGCGTTGCCCATGCGCGCCAGGTGGTGGGTGGCGGTGATGGTGGCGGCCGGCACGCCGAAGAACGGCACGAACACGCTGTCCTTGCTGCGCATGTCCTGGTCGGGCGCGTACCAGAGCGTGCCGCCGCCGCGCAGGTATTTCACCGTGCCGCGGATGTCGTCCTTCTCGAACATGGCGTCGGCGTAGCGCAGGCGCGCGCGCAGCACCGCCCATTCGAACACCGCCGAGTCCATGCGCCGGTACATGCCGGCGATACGGATGCGCTGCGACACCAGTCGCGCGCACAGCTCCAGATGCGAGAAATGCCCGCCGACCAGCAGCACGCCCTTGCCCGCGGCGCGGGCGCGTTCGAGATGCTCCAGCCCTTCCACCGACAGCGGCAGGCGGGCGATCGCCCCGTCGCGGCCCATCCAGCCCAGCGCGAATTCCACCAGCATCAGGCCGATGTCGCGCAGGTGCGCGTCGACCAGCGCGGCCTGCTGCGCCCGATCCAGCCCGGGGAAACACAGCGCGATATTGGCCCCGGCCACCAGGCGCCGGGCCGAGTCGATGCGCATGGCCAACCCACCGAGCCAGCGGCCCACGCGCATCAACGCCGGATAGGGCAGCCGCGCGATCAGCCAGATCGCGCCCAGTCCGGCCCAGGCGGGCCAGTGGCGCGGAGCGAGCAGGGAACGGTCGAAGGAGGGGCGGGGCACACCGGGCATCGCGCCATTGTAGCGAGTGGCATCGGGCCAGACCGCGCGACCGGCCGTTTATACTGGCCGCCCGCCACAGGGGGCCGGCCGTTGCGCTTTCTCTACACCTTGCTGATGTATCTGGCCACGCCGGTGATCGTGTTGCGCCTGTTGACGCGCGGCATGCGTCACGGCAGCTATCACCAGCGCTGGCCGGAGCGCTTCGGCGTGTTTCCCGCGCCGGGCCTGAGCGGTTCGCTGTGGGTGCATGCGGTGTCGGTGGGCGAGGTGAATGCTGCCGAGCCGCTGATCAAGGCGCTCAAGCGCGCGTATCCGCAGGCGCCGCTGGTGGTCACCACGGTGACGCCGACGGGCTCGGAGCGCGTGCGCCAGCTGTTCGGCGACGGCGTGTTCCACGTCTACCTGCCGTACGACCTGCCATTTGCGGTGCGCCGTTTCCTGCATCGCGTGCGACCGCGGCTGGCGATCATCGTGGAGACCGAGATCTGGCCGAACCTCTATTTCGCCTGCCATCGGCACGGCATCCCGTTGATGATCGTCAACGCGCGGCTGTCGGAGCGGTCGCTGCGCGGCTATCGTGCCGCGCGCGCGCTGGTGCGCGCAGCGCTGCGCTGCGTGAGTCACGTGTCCGCGCAGTCGCGCACCGACGCGGCGCGCTACCGCATGCTGGGCGTGCCATCGGACAAGGTGGTGGTCAGCGGCAACCTCAAGTTCGACATGCCGGTGCCCGAGCAGGCGCAGGAGCGCGGCGAGGCCCTGCGCGTGCAGTGGGGGCCGCTGCGTCCGGTGTGGATCGCCGCCAGCACCCACGAGGGCGAGGAACTGGCCGTACTGGAGGCGCACCTGGAGGTGTTGCAGCGCTTTCCCGATGCGCTGCTGCTGCTGGCGCCGCGGCATCCGGACCGCTTCCGCCTGGTCGAGCATCTGGTGCGCAACCTGGGTTTTTCGACGGGCACGCGCAGCGGCAATCGCGTGCCCGCGCCGGCGCACCAGGTGTTCGTGATCGACGCGATGGGCGAGCTGATGCCGTTCTTCGCCGCGTCCGATCTCGCCTTCATCGGCGGCAGCCTGGTGCCAATCGGCGGGCACAACGTGCTGGAGCCGGCGGCGCTGTCGCGGCCGGTGCTGGTGGGGCCGCACACCTTCAATTTCGACGACATCACCCAGACCATGGTCCAGCAGGGCGGCGCGCAGCGCGTGGCCGGCAGCGATGCGCTCGGCGCGGCCGTGCTGCAGTTGTTGCGCGACCGGGCCTCGCTGCACCGCATGGGCGAGCGAGCCCATGCCGTGTTCGACAGCGAGCAGGGTGCGGTGCGCCGCGTGATGACGCTGATCGATCACACGCTGGGCGAATAGCTCAGGAAATTGCCCAGGAAAAAGCCGGACCTCGCGGCCCGGCTTCGTGTCCACGTCAGGTCGAAATGCCCGTCATTCGAGCAGGGCGTTGATCGACTCGAGGTCCTTGATGTCCGCCGTGCCGGTGGCCTGCTTCAGCAGCAGCTTGTCAAGGATGAACTGGTGGCGCGCCTGCGAGTACTGGCTCTCCGACGAGGTCAGCGTCTGGATCGCGGTGAGCACGTCGAGGATGGTCTTGGTGCCGACGCTGAAACCCGCACGGGTGGCGTCCAGCGCCTTCTGGCCCGCCTCCACCGCCGACTTGGCGGCCTCGACCTGGCTGATACCGGCGATCACCGAGCGGTAGTAATTCAGCGTGTCGCGGGTGACCTGGCGACGCTGGGCTTCCAGCGTGTCCTGCGCGGCGTCGCGCTGGTAGATCGACTGGCGCACCCGCGACTGCGTGGCGCCGCCCTCGAAGATCGGCACCGACAGCGTGAGGCCGATGGTGGTGGAGCTCGGCTGGCGGAAGTGCAGGTTGGTGTTCTGGAACCAGGTGGCGCTCTTGCCGTAGCTCACATTGGCGTTGATGGTCGGCAGGTGCCCGGCGCGCGCGGCGGAGATGCTGTGCTCGGCCGCCTCCACGCTGTACTTCTCCGAGAGGATGTTCGGATTGTTCTGCAGTGCCTGGTTCACCCACGCCTGCTGGTCGTTCGGCACGGGCGGGCTCATCGGCAGGTCGTCGCGCAGCTTCTTCAGCCCACCGGTCGGCTTGCCGGTGATCTGGGCGAGCGCCTCGCGGGCGTCGTCCAGCGTGTTGCGTGCGGCGATCGTCTGCGCCTTGGCCGACTCGTAGAACGACTTGGCCTGGTAGACGTCGGTGATCGCCGACAGGCCCACCTTGTAGCGCTGGTCGGACTGTTCGTACTGCTGCTTGTAGGCCTCCTCGTTCGCCTGGGCGAAGGTGAGGGCATCCTGGCTGGTCAGCACGTTGAAGTACGCGGTGGACACGCGCACAAACAGATCCTGCAGCGCGGCCTGATACAGCGCATCCTGCGCGCTGGCCTGCGAATGCGCGGCCTTCAGGTCGGCGATCTTGCTCAGGTTGAGCACGGTCTGGCTGAGGTTGCCGGAGATGTCGCGGGTGCGCGAATGGCCGGGGTTGGAGCTGGTCGGCACGACCTGCCCGGTGGCGGGATCGACCGTGCTGCTGGTGCGCCCGCCGTTGGTCTGGCTCAGCGACACTCCCGCCGATATCTGCGGCAGCAACAGCGCGCGCGCCTGGTTCACGTTCTCGCCTACCGAGAGGCGCTGCGCGTCCGCCTGCGAGAGCACCGGGTCGTTGGCGCGCGCTTCTCGATATGCATCCAGCAAATCCTCGCCATGGCTGGGCAGGGAGATTGCCGACAGGGCCAGGGCCAGGGACAGAAGCTTCAAGCGCATGGGGTGCCTCGTGGGATGGTCTTGGGGAGGTTCAAAAAACGAATCGGCGCGCCGGTTCGGCGTGCAGCAGGTAGGGCAGATCGGTTTCCAGCAGCACTTCATCGCGGTAGCGGCCGTTGCCTTCCTGGGTAAGCAGCGCCACCTGCTGGGCCGGCGAGGCGCCGCGGATCACCAGCAGGCGACCGCCGGGCTTGAGCCAGGCCAGCATGCGTTCGGGCAGCTGCGCCACCGCGCCGGTCAGCACGACCGCGTCGAACTGCCCCGACGGCTGCCATTCGAGCACGGCATCGCCGGTGGCCAGGGTGGCGTTGCCGACACCCGCGGCCGCCAGCCGCGCACCGGCGGCGGCGGTGAAGTCGGCGTGGATGTCCACGCTCACCACCTCGCCGGCCAGCCCCGCCAGGCAGGCGGTGAGGAAGCCCGAGCCGGTGCCGATTTCCAGCACACGGTCGGTGGGCGCCAGCTCCAGCGCCTGCAGCACGCGGCCCTCGAGCACGGGCTTCATCATCACTTCGCCGTGGCCGAGCGGGAGGCAGACATCGGCGAACGCCAGCTGCCGATGTTCGGCGGCGACGAAATCCTCGCGGCGCACGCGGCCCAGCACCTCGAGCACGCGCGCATCAAGGACTTCCCAGGGACGCACCTGGTTTTCCACCATGTTCTGCCGCGCCTGCTCGAAATTCATCGCCATGTTCAGCCACGTCCCATACAAATCGAAAAAGGTCAGAAAGGATAAGTGCCTGGACCATTTCCGACAATCGCCAGCCTGCCGGCTGCGACCACATGGCCGAAGTGCCGGAAGTCATCGCGCGCGGTGGTTTTCCGTGCACTGGAAATAATTAAACCGTCACGTATAATAAAGGAAGTTGTGTATTTCCGTGAAGGTGTTCTGATGAGTTCCGTCTCGCCGACCAAGTGCCAGGGCCCCGGCCGCCCGAAGGACATGGAAAAGCGTGCCGCGATTCTCGAGGCCGCCAAGAACCTGTTCGTGCGCAATGCGTTTGCCGGCACCAGCATGGATGCGGTCGCGGCCGAGGCCGGAGTGTCCAAGCTCACCGTCTACAGCCACTTCGGCGACAAGGACAACCTGTTCCGGGAAGTCGTCCGTGCGCGCCTGCAGGATCTGCTCCCGGAAGACACCTACGACCTCGATCCTGACGCGGACATCGGCCAGACCCTGCTCAAGATCGCCCTGACCCACGCGCGCCTGGACTGCGACAAGGAAACCGTGGGCACCTTCCGCGCCATCCTCAGCGACTGCCGCCAGGGCAATCCGCGCTACGGCCGGCTGCTGTGGGAAGAAGGTTCGATGCGCACGCACGGACTGATGGAACGCCTGCTTCAGCGCGCGGTTGACGCAAGACTGCTGGACATCGACGACGTGCGCCGCGCCGCCGTGCAGTTCTTCGCGCTGATCAAGGGCGACCTGATGATGCGCCGCATGTTCGGCTGCGACGATTGCCCGCACGCCTATGCCGCCGAGATCGAGGCGACCGCGCGCGCCGGCGTGGCGACCTTCCTTCGGGCCTATACGCCGCGCTGATCCGTTCCACCGCGCGGTATGGCGCCACGCCGCCCGCGCCGCGGCTCGCGAATTCCTTGCAAGCCGTCCGGCAGCAAGCGCCGAGCGCGCGCCGAACCGACGGCGATCATCGAGGAGGGGATTCCAAGACGATGCTGCACGGGCGATGCGCCTGCGGCTAGACGCGCTATCAGGCGGACAACGGCAGCGGCGCATACGCCGCATCCCCCCAAAGCCAAAGCGCGCCGGCGCGCTTTGGCTTTGGGGGGATGCGGGCGCGATCGATCAGCCGTTGTCCTGGGCGTGACGCTTGATGCCGCGCAGGATCTCGGCCTTGGCCTCGGCGGCCTTGACCCAGCCGTCGAGCTTGACCCACTTGCCCTTCTCCAGGTCCTTGTAGTGCTCGAAAAAATGGCCGATGCGCTCCAGCCAGTGGCCCGAGACGCCGTCGATGTCCTGGATATGCGCATAGCCGGCGAAAATCTTTTCCACCGGCACCACCACCAGCTTCTCGTCGCCGCCGGCCTCGTCGGTCATGCGCAGCATGCCGACCGGCTTACAGCGGATCACCGAGCCGGGGATCAGCGGCAGCGGCAGGATCACCAGCGCGTCCAGCGGGTCGCCGTCGTCGCCCAGCGTGCCCGGCACGTAGCCGTAGTTGCACGGATAGCGCATCGGGGTGGACAGGATGCGGTCGACGAAGATCGCGCCGGAGGCCTTGTCGACCTCGTACTTGACCGGCTCGGCGTCCTTCGGGATTTCGGTGATGACGTTGATTTCGTCCGGCACGTTGCGGCCGGCGCTGACCAGATCCAGACCCATGGGGGGAGTGACCTTGCGCTAGGGGTGAAGAGGGCCGACAAGGATACGGCAAGAGCTGCTGCAACGCAGCACATGAAACCGTCAGCGCAGGAAGGGCCGCTCGCGCAGCCATTTGGTGGCGATCCATTTCTCCCCGCGCTGCACCGGCAGGCCGGCGTGCAGCGAGGTGGTGTCGCCGGTGTCGTAGGCGAAATAGACGGCCGAACCCTTCAGCGCGGTCACGGTGAGCCCGACGTGCGGAAAACCGGTACCGCCGCCGGCCTCGGGCGTGTTGAGGTACATCACCACGCTGGCCATGCGCTGGCCGCCGTGCGCCGTCACCGCCTCGAAGCCCGGCTGGGCAGGATCGAACCAGTCGTAGTGCGGCTCGTATTCCTGACCCGGTCCGTAGTGCAGCACCTGCAGCCCCTCGCCGTGGCTCGCCGGCACGCCGAGCAGGGCGGCCAGGCGGGCCTCGATGCGCTCGATCAGCGGCGACTCGCCGAGCCGGAAAAACATGCCGGCGCTGGTGCGGCGATCGTCCACCTGCTTGCGCCCTTCGGTATCCACCGTCATCGCGCGGGCCAGCCGCGGGCGCGCCTGTTCGATCAGTTGGTCGCACTCGTCCGAGTCGAGCAGCGCATCCATGACGCGCACCACCGGCACGTCGACCGAGGCGCTGACCCGCACGCGCCGCCCGGCGGCATCGGCGAACGGCGCTGCCGGATGACGCGGCCGCACGCCGGCCGGCGGCGCGTGGCCGGTGAGCGCGGCCAGCGGCAGCTCCAGTACGCTGGCGACGATGCTGCGGCTCTCGCGCGGGTCGTAGCCGGTTTCCTTCATCAGCCGCAGCACCTCCTCGGGGCTGTGGCCGGCGCGCGTGGTGGTGAGGATCCACTCGCGCAGTTCGGGGCGGATGCTGGTGGTTCGTTTCATCGCACTCGGATCGGTCGGAACGTCCGGTGATGATAGCGTCGGCCCGCGTGCCGGTCGCGCTGCGCCGGCACGCGGTAGTCAGGGCGACTTACTGCAACTGCTCCCACAGGAAGCGGTAGGCCAGCGCGTGCATGTAGGCCGATTGCCTGTTGTCGGCGCCGGCGCCGTGGCCGCCTTCGAGGTTCTCGTAGAACCACACGTCGGGCAGGCCCATCGCCTGCATCTTCGCGGCCATCTTGCGCGCCTGCACCGGGCCGACGCGGTCATCGCTGGTGGTGGTGTAGAACAGTACCGGCGGGTAGTGGCCGTCCCTGCGCACGTTCTGGTACGGCGAGAAGTGGCGGATGAAATGCCAGTCGGCGGTGTCCGGATTGCCGTATTCGGCCATCCACGACGCACCGGCCGAGAGGTGGCTGTAGCGCTTCATGTCCAGCAGCGGCACCTCGCAGGCGATCGCGCCGAACAGCTGCGGATACCGCGTGAGCATGTTGCCCATCAGCAGCCCGCCGTTGCTGCCGCCCTCGGCGCCCAGGTGCTTGGGCGAGGTCACGCCGCGATGGATCAGGTCCTGCGCCACCGCGGCGAAGTCTTCATAGGCGCGCAGTCGGTTGGCCTTGAGCGCGGCCTGGTGCCAGGCCGGCCCGTACTCGCCGCCGCCGCGAATGTTGGCGATCACGTAGACGCCGCCGCGCTCCAGCCAGGCGCGGCCGATGCTGCCGCTGTAGCTGGGCAGCAGCGAGACCTCGAAGCCGCCGTAGCCGTAGAGCAACGTCCGGTTGGAGCCGTCGCGCTTGAGCGTTTTCGGGGCGATCTGGAAATACGGCACGCGCGTGCCGTCCCTGGAGGCGACGAAGTGCTGGCTGACGGTGAACTTCGACGCGTCGAAGAACGCCGGCTCGCGCTTGAGCGTCTGCGCCGGCGTCGTGCCCAGCACCCCGTACTGCAGCGAGGACGGCGTGAGGAAGCCGGTGACGCCCAGCCAGTACTCGTCGCTGTGGTCCGGATCGGTGTCGACCACGCTCACCGTGCTCAGCTCGGGCGCGCCGGCCATCGGCTCGCGCCGCCACGCGCCCGGCTGCGGCGTCAGCACCTCGAGCCGGCTCTTCACGTCGTCCAGCACGTCGAGGATGAGGTGATGGCGCGTCCAGCGGTAGGACGCCAGCGAGGTGTGCGCATCGGGTGCGAACAGCGTCGTGAAATCGCGCTTGCCCGCCATGAAGTCGTCGAAGCGTGTGGCGAGCAGCGCGCCGGACGGATACGTGGTGTCGCCCACGGTCCACGGCGAGCGGGTCTCCACCAGCAGCCATTCGCGATGCGCCGCGGCGGTGGCGTCGTCGGGCACGTCCACCTTCAGCAGCTTGCCGTCGCGGCGCTGGAACAGCTCGCTGTGGAAGAAGTCCCTGGCCACCGAGACAAAATCACGCTCGAAGCCCGGCATGGCGTCGTGGTGAGCGCTGACGGCCAGATCGGTCGGCTTGCCCTCGTGAACCACGCCGGCCTCGGCCAGCGGCGTGTCGCGTTTCCATACCTTGACGATGCGCGGATAGCTCGATTCGGTCATCGAGCCGGGGCCGAAGTCGGTGCCGACGTAGATCGTGTCCCGGTCGATCCAGTCCACGTCGCTTTTCGCCACCGGCAGTTCGAAACCGCCGCTGACGAAGCGCTTGTGCAGCAGATCGAATTCGCGCACCGCCACGGCATCGCCGCCGTCGGGCGACAGTGACAGCAGGCAGCGTTCGTACGCCGGCTTGAGGCACTGCGCGCCCTTGAACACCCAGCGCTTGCCTTCGGCCTGGTTGAGCGCGTCGATGTCCAGCAGCACCTCCCATGCCGGCGAGGCCTTGCGGTACTCGACCAGCGTCGTGCGGCGCCACACGCCGCGCGGATGCGCCTTGTCGCGCCAGAAGTTGTAGAGGTACCGCCCCATCCGGTTGACGTAGGGAATGTGCTCGTCCGAATCGAGCACTTCCAATATCCGCTCGCGATCGCGCGTGAAGGACGCGCCGGTGGCAAAGCGGTCGGCGGTGAGGGCGTTCTGCCGCTTCACCCACTCCATCGGCCTGGCGCCGCGGATGTCTTCCAGCCAGAGGAAGTCGTCCTGCGGAGCGGCGTCGGCCGGTGCGGAATTCGGTGCCTGTGCGTGCGTCATGCCCGCGAGTGTGATGCCGAGCGCCAGCGCCAGCCAGATGATCGGGATATTGCGTGCCATGCCGTGGCCCCCGTGCGTGATGGGCGCTCCGGGAGCGCATGCCCCAGTCTCGGCGGCTGGGGGCACTTGCAACACATGACCAACGGCAGGGTGTCGAAAGTCATGGGGCAATGTGCGCCACCATCTACGGTTCCGGCGGCGGCCAGCGGTTTTTCGGCCACCAACTTCGTGGGCTGCATCGGGCGTCCGAAGACGGTCGGCCTCGCTATAAGCCGGATCACGCCTGGAGCGGCATGGAGGGGCGGCATGTGCCGCCCCTCTCTTGCATGCGTCGTCAAGGTTCCGCCGAAGCCAGGCCCCGACTGGTTGCGCCGAGTGGTCAGAGCAGCGGAATCAGCAGCAGCGCCACGATGTTGATGATCTTGATCAGCGGGTTCACGGCGGGGCCGGCGGTGTCCTTGTAGGGGTCGCCCACGGTATCGCCGGTGACGGCGGCCTTGTGCGCTTCCGAGCCCTTGCCGCCGTGGTGGCCGTCCTCGATGTACTTCTTGGCGTTGTCCCACGCGCCGCCGCCGGTGGTCATCGAGATCGCCACGAACAGGCCGGTGACGATGGTGCCGATCAGCACGCCGCCCAGTGCCTTCGGTCCCAGCAGCAGGCCGACCACCACCGGTACGGCGACCGGCAGCAGCGAGGGCACGATCATCTCCTTGATCGCCGACTTGGTCAGCATGTCGACCGCGCGCGAGTAGTCCGGCTTGCCCGTGCCCTCCATGATGCCGGCGATCTCGCGGAACTGGCGGCGCACTTCTTCCACCACCGCGCCGGCCGCACGGCCCACCGCCTCCATCGCCATCGCACCGAACAGGTAGGGAATCAGGCCGCCGATCAGCAGGCCGATGATCACCATGTGGTCGGACAGGTCGAACCGCATGGCGCTGTAGGTGGTGCCCGCGGCGAGCGCCTTCGCCGCGCCGGCGACGTTGAGGTTGTGCGTGTAGTCGGCGAACAGCACCAGCGCGGCCAGCGCGGCCGAACCGATCGCGTAGCCCTTGGTCACCGCCTTGGTGGTGTTGCCCACCGCGTCGAGCGGGTCGGTGACGCCGCGCACTTCCGGCGGCAGATCGGCCATCTCGGCGATGCCGCCGGCGTTGTCGGTGATCGGGCCGTAGGCGTCCAGCGCCACGATCATGCCGGCCATCGACAGCATCGCGGTGGCGGCGATGGCAATGCCGTACAGGCCGCCCAGCGCGAAGGCACCCCAGATCGCGAAGCACACCGCGATCACCGGCATGGCGGTGGATTTCATCGACACGCCAAGCCCGGCGATGATGTTGGTGCCGTGACCGGTGGTGGAGGCCTGCGCCACGTGTTGCACCGGCTTGTACTGCGTGCCGGTGTAGTACTCGGTGATCCACACGATGGCGCCGGTGAGCACCAGCCCGATCAGCGCGCAACCGTAGAGGTTCATCGCGCCGTGGGCGGTGTCGGCCATCAGCTGGGTGGTGATCGGATAGAACGCCACCGCCGCCAGCACCGCCGAGACGATCACGCCCTTGTACAGCGCGCCCATGATCGAGCCGCCGGGCTTCACCTTCACGAAGAACGTGCCGACGATCGAGGCGATGATCGACACCCCGCCGAGCACCAGTGGGTAGAGCACCGCGTTGACACCCGCCTCGGCGGTCATCAGTCCGCCCAGCAGCATGGTGGCGATCAGCGTCACCGCGTAGGTCTCGAACAGGTCGGCCGCCATGCCGGCGCAGTCGCCCACGTTGTCGCCCACGTTGTCGGCGATCACCGCCGGGTTGCGCGGGTCATCCTCGGGAATGCCGGCTTCCACCTTGCCGACCAGGTCGGCGCCCACATCCGCGCCCTTGGTGAAGATGCCGCCGCCGAGGCGGGCGAAGATCGAGATCAGCGAGGAGCCGAAGGCCAGCCCGACCAGCGCATGCAGCGCGCGCTCGCCGGTGTAGCCGAAGTGCTGCAGGGCCATGTAGTAGCCGGCCACGCCGATCAGGCCCAGGCCGACCACCAGCATGCCCGTGATGGCACCGCCGCGGAACGCCACGTTCATCGCGGCCGCCAGCCCGCTGCGTGCTGCCTCGGCGGTACGCACGTTGGCCTGCACCGACACGTTCATGCCGATGTAGCCGGTGGCCCCGGAGAGCACCGCGCCGAGCGCGAAGCCGATCGCCGTGCCCCAGTTTTTTAGAGCAAAGCCTATGACCACGAACAGCACGACGCCGACCACGCCGATGGTGGTGTACTGGCGGTTGAGATAGGCGCGCGCGCCTTCCTGGATCGCCGAGGCAATCTCCCGCATCCGCTCGTTGCCCGCCGATTGCGCCATGATCCAGCGCGCCGAGAAACCGCCATACAGGATCGCTACCACCGCGCACGCCAATACGATCCATACGCCATACTGCTGCAGCATCGGAACCTCCCCATGAAGTTGTCATCGTGGTGCCGGGCGGTTCGCGAACGCGCCCGAGATGGCCGTCCTGAACGGGCGGTCCCGGCGAGTATAGGCAGAGGCCGTGACGCGGACCGTTGTGCGTCGCAACGCGGGGCGTTGCCTGCTGCGGCGGGCACAACAAAAGGCGGCGCCTCGCGGCGCCGCCTTGCGGGTCCGCCAGGACCGTGGCCGATCAGTGCAGCACGGCGTCCAGGATGATGCCGGTGGCAACGGCTATCAGCAGGTACTGGCCATCGTCACCGCGCACCCAGTGATAGCCGCGCGGCGGCGGGCGCAGGCGATAGGTGCGGTAGTCGCGAACCACGTACACCGGCCCGTAATAGCGATGGCCACGCTCCCAGCGGTGACCCGGCGGCACCCCATGGCCGTCGTGGTCGCGCCAGCGGTCGTGGTTATGGTCGTAGCGGCCGTACTCGTGGTGGTCACGATCGTGGCCGCGCCCTCGCCCATGGTCGTCGTGCCAGTCGTGCCGGTCATGGTCGCCGTGATCGTGGTGCTGGGCCATGGCGACGCCGCTGCCGGTCAGCATGGCGGCGGTAATCAGCGCAGTGGTGATCAGTTTCATGGCGCCTCTCCTTTTGGACGATCGGCCGGCGGCCCTTTGCGTGTTGCGGGCGCAGCCTAGGATGGCTTCCCTGAATCGAAAGCCTGTCGCGGCTATTTCCTTTCAGAAGTCGCTCATGAAGCTGAGCGCTTCGTTCATTCTGTCCGCGACGGCAGCCGCCTGGCTACGGCGGCGAGCTTCAGGCTGCCGTAAGCAGGAAGTCCGTCACGCCGCCAGGGCAGCGGCGCCTCGCCGGCGATCAGCGGCGAGAGGTAGCGCCGCGCTGCTTCGGTGATGCCGAAGCCGTCGCGCCGGATGAAGCACCTGGGCATCTTCTTTTCCTTGTTGGCGATCTTCGCCAGCGGTGCGGGCTCGACCTTCCAGCGATACGGCGCGTCCGACGTGCGCACGATCACCGGCATCACCGCATTCATGCCGGCCAGCGCGTAGTCGACCGCCGCCTTGCCCACCGCGTAGGCCTGTTCGGCGTCGACCCTGGAGGCCGCGTGACGCGCCGAGCGCTGCAGGTAGTCGGGCAGCGCCCAGTGGTACTTGTAGCCGAGCCTGTCCTTCACCAGCTGCGCCAGCATCGGCGCCACGCCGCCGAGCTGGCTGTGGCCAAAGGCATCGCGCGTGCCGGCTTCGGCGAGGAACCGGCCCTGCGCGTTGCGCACGCCTTCGGACGCCACCACCGTGCACCAGCCCACGCGTTCCACGGTCGCCTTCACCTTGGCCAGGAAGGCGGCTTCATCGAACGCGTTCTCGGGGAACAGGATGATGTGCGGCGCCTGGTCCGGCCCGTTGCCGGCCAGGCCGGCGGCGGCGGCGATCCAGCCGGCGTGGCGGCCCATCACTTCGAGGATGAACACCTTGGTGGAGGTCTCGGCCATCGAGGCCACGTCCAGGCTCGCCTCCAGCGTCGAGATTGCCGTGTACTTGGCCACCGAGCCGAAGCCCGGACAGCAGTCGGTGACGGCCAGGTCGTTGTCCACCGTCTTGGGCACGCCGATGCAGCGGATGTCGTAGCCCATCGCCTTGCCCAGCTGGGACACCTTCAGCGCGGTGTCGGCCGAATCGTTGCCACCGTTGTAGAGGAACCAGCGGATGTCGTGCGCGCGGAACACGTCGATCAGTCGCTCGTATTCGGCGCGGTTCGCCTCCAGCGATTTCAGCTTGTAGCGGCAGCTGCCGAAGGCGCCGCCGGGGGTGTGGCGCAGGGCGGCGATCGCCGTGCGGGTTTCCTTCGCCGTGTCGATCAGGTCCTCGCGCAGGGCACCGAGGATGCCGTTGCGCGCGGCGTACACGCTCACGCCGCGCGCCCGGGCGGCCTCGATCACGCCGGCCGCAGTGGCGTTGATCACCGAGGTGACGCCGCCGGACTGCGCATACAGCAGGCGGCCTTCGATCGTGCGGGATGCTCGGGTCATGCGTTTCTCCTGGAGGATGGGTGCCGCGTCAATCCGACTTTGGCAGGGGAGACAGGCACTTGGCGCATGCATGCGGGCCATTTCGTTTGACGGCCCCCCATGCAGACGCTACTTTGATCGTCATTTTGATGAATCCAGCGTAGCGCCGCAGGGTGCGGTCCGACGCGGATGGTGTGGAGCATTATGCGACTCGTGCTACTCGGCGCGCCCGGCTCGGGCAAGGGCACCCAGGCCACTCGACTCAAGGCCGAGCTCGGCGTTCCCCATATCTCCACCGGGGACATGCTGCGCGCCGCCGTGGCCGCCGGCACGCCGCTGGGCATGAAGGCCAAGGCGGTGATGGATGCCGGGCAGCTGGTGTCCGACGACATTCTTTTGGGCATGCTCGAAGAGCGCCTCGCGCAAGAGGACGCACGCAACGGCTTCATCCTCGACGGCTACCCGCGCAACCTGACCCAGGCCTCCGCGCTGGACGAACTGCTGGCCAAGATCGGCCAGCCGCTCGATGCCGTGGTGAAGCTGGAAGTACCGAACCGGGCGATCATCGAACGCTGCGAGCTGCGCTTTGCGGCCGAGGGTCGCGCTGACGACAACCCCGACACGGTGCGCCGCCGCCTGGGCGTCTACGCCGAACAGACCGCGCCGGTGGCCGATTTCTACGCGCGCCGCGGCAAGCTGCAGGTGGTCGACGGTGAGGGCGACCTCGACGAAGTCACGGCCAGGGTGAAGCGGGCGTTGACCGGCGACTCGGCGGTAGCCAGCGGCTGATCGCACGCCGAAGCACTCTACCGTTTCACAACGGCAGCGCCTTGCGCTGCCGTTGTCGTTTGCGGCGGGCGATACTGCCCATTCCATCGAGCGCCGCTGGCGCGCAACACCCAGCAAGGACTTTCCATGCGTCTGCACATCCTCGGCATCTGCGGCACCTTCATGGGCGGCGTGGCGGCGCTCGCGCGCGAGCTTGGCCACACCGTGGAGGGCAGCGACGCCAGCGTCTATCCGCCAATGAGCACGCAGTTGGAGGCGTTGGGTATCGGACTGATGGAGGGCTACGCGGCCGCACACCTGCAGCCGGCACCGGATCGGGTAGTGGTGGGCAACGCGATGACCCGCGGCAATCCGGCCATCGAATACATGCTCGACGCGCAGTTGCCCTATGTCTCCGGTCCGCAGTGGCTGGGCGAGACGCTGCTGCCCGGACGCGAGGTGCTGGCGGTGGCCGGCACCCACGGCAAGACCACCACTACCAGCCTGCTCGCGCACCTGCTCGAAAGCGCGGGCATGGCGCCGGGTTTCCTGGTCGGCGGCGTGCCGGGCAACTTCGGCGTGTCGGCGCGACTGGGCAGCGGCAAGCCGTTCGTGATCGAGGCGGACGAGTACGACACCGCGTTCTTCGACAAGCGCTCGAAGTTCGTGCACTACCGCCCGCGCATCGCCATCCTCAACAACCTGGAGTACGACCATGCGGACATCTTCCCCGACGTGGCGGCGATCCAGCGCCAGTTCCATCACCTGGTGCGCACGGTGCCGGGCAGCGGCCGGCTGATCGTCAACGCGCACGACGCGTACCTCGGCGAGGTGCTGGCGATGGGTTGCTGGACGCCGGTGGAAACCTTCGGCATCGGCCGGGGCGACTGGCAGGCCGAGCTGAGCGCGGCGGATGGCACGCGCTTCGCGGTAAGTCTGCGCGGTCGGCGATTGGGCGAGATCCACTGGCCGCTGCTGGGCCACCACAACGTGATGAACGCGCTGGCCGCGCTCGCCGCGGCCGCGGCGGCCGGTGCCGATCCGGCGGCGCTGTTGCCGGCGTTCGCGGATTTTCGCAGCGCCGCGCGGCGCATGGAGCAGGTGGCGGCGGTCGGCGGCATCACCGTGTACGACGACTTTGCCCATCACCCCACGGCGATCGCCACCACGCTGGCCGGACTGCGCGCCAGGGTCGGCGACGCGCGCATCCTGGTGGCGCTGGAGCCGCGCTCCAATTCCATGCGACTGGGCGCCCATGCCGAGGGTCTGGCGCCGTCGCTGGCGGCGGCCGACGCGGTGGTGTTCCTGCATCGGCCCGAGCTGCCGTGGGATGCGCAGAAGGTCACCGGCGCACTGGCCGGACGCGGCACCACCGTGCCGTCGGTGGGGGCGCTGATCGAGGCGCTGCGCGCGCGGGTGCGCCCCGGCGACCACGTGGTGTTCATGTCCAACGGCGGCTTCGAGGCTGCGCCGCGGCGCTTCGCCGAGGCGCTGCACGCTGGTTGATCCAACGTTGGCTCAGGCCAGCGGCGCGTCGAAGCAGGGTGGGCGGCGCTGGTATTCGCGCTGCGCCGCGAACCACACGCCGAAGCCGAAGCTGATCGTCAGCAGTGCCAGCAACGCACCGCCGATGCCGAGGCCCAGCGCGCCGAGCAGCACGTAGCCGCCCCAGTACGTGGCCATCGCGCCGAGCACCACCACGAGGTTGACCAGTCCGCGGCCGAGGCTGCCTTCCGGTCCGATCAGGTGCACCGCCAGCGCCACCAGGCTGCCGGCCACGGCGACGATCGCGGCGGTCAGCAGCATGCGGCCCGGTTCGGTGGCATGTACCAGCACGATGCCCAGCGCGGTGTAGGCCAGCGCGCTGAGCGCGCTTACCGGCACCAGCAACAGCAGCGCGTCGACCAGAGTCTTCTGGTAGTCGCTGCGCGTGGCGGGCGCCAGCGTCAGATAGAGATCGGCCAGGCTCGGCCGCATGCGCAGCATGCCGCGGCCCAGTTGCGGAAACCGGCTCAGCGACAGCAGCACCGCGTACGCGCCGATCACCGCCGCGTGGTAGTGCGGCCGGTGCTGGATGACCACGAAGTACAGGGTCACCATTGCCGCCACCAGCGCGAGGCGCAGCGCGATCGCCGGCGGGTTGTCGTGCGGCAGCAGCAGGCTGCGGATCAGTGCCAGGCGCTGGCGCGCGCCGGGGCGGCGGCGGTAGCTGGCCAGCGCGTGTTCCATCGCCCGCTGCGCCATGCCGTCGAACCACGCGCTGACGCGCTTGTGGATGGCGCCGCGCGGTGGCGCGCCTTCCATCGACGGCGACTGCAGCCGGTTCAGTCCGGTGCTTTCCAATGGCGACACGTCCGGTTCGCGGTCGTCGATGCGCAGCAGCGGCCGCAGCACCAGCTTGAGGATCAGCACGGTCGCGAGCCCCAGCGCCACGGGCGTCAGTGGCGAGTGCAGCGCGGCCTGCGCGATCTTCGCCGCCAGTTGCGGCATCCAGCCGGCGGCGATCGCCACCAGCCAGATCAGCACGCCGGCGCGCCGCCCGGTGCCGCTGGCCAATCCGATCGCGGCGGCGAGCAGCAACCCGGTCGCCGTCAGCCAGACGTATGGCATGCCGCACACCGCCGCGAGCAAGGCCGGCAGCAGCACCCACAGCGCGACATCGACGATGGCCAGCTCGCCCAGCCGGCGCCGGAACTGCGGCAGCAGGAAACTCTCCGGCCGACACAACCCGTGCAGCACCTGCCCCTGGCCGAGATGCCAGAACCAGCCGCCAAAGAACACCAGGCTCATGCCGATGCCGGCGAACGCCTGGTCGCCGCGCACCGACCACGCCAGCATGCCCATGCCGCAGATCCACAGCCCGCCGGCCAGCACCACCAGTACCGGCATCCGCCGCCACAGCTGCAGCGAGAGCTGCCAGACCGCCTTCATGCCAGCTCCACGAACAGGTCTTCCAGCGTGGGCGTCTCGATCTGCAGCGTGGCCTGCTCGCGCGCGGCCAGCGCATCGAGGCTGTCCAGCGTGGGGTCTTCCACCAGCAGCTCGGCGCGCTCGCCCTTCAGCGAGGCCTTGAGCAGGCCGGCGACGACCGGTGCCTGCGGCCAGCCGGCGGCACGGCTGAGCACCACGCGGCGCAGGTGGCTGCGCAGCTCGGCCAGCGGCCGGGTGAACTGGATGCGTCCGTCGCGCAGCAGGGCGATGTCGGCGTCGGCGCGCTCCAGGTCGGCGGTGATGTGGGTGGAGAAGATCACCGTCTTGCCCGGCGCGCGCATCAGCTCCAGCAGCTCGGCCATGAAGGCGCGGCGCGCCTGCGGATCGAGGCTGGCGACCGGTTCGTCCAGCACCAGCAGGTCCGGCTCCGGGGCGATCGCGCGCACGATCGCCAGCTTCTGCCGCTGGCCCTGCGAGAGCTGGCCGATCTTCTGCTTCGGGTCGAGCTGCCATTCGCCGAGCAGGCGGTCGGCCAGCGGGGCGTTCCAGCGCGCGTAGAAGGCGGCGGTGAAGTCGAGATAGGCGCGCACCTTCATCCACGGGAACAGGTCGAAGGTCTGCGGTACGAAGCCGACGCGATGCATGCGTTCGCCGCCCGGTTCGGTCATCGGCGCGCCGAACAGGCTGACTTCGCCGCCATCGATCGGCGACAGGCCGAGCAGGCAGCGCAGCAGGGTGGTCTTGCCGGCACCGTTGCGGCCGAGCAGGCCGATCACGCGGCCGGCCGGCACGCGCCAGTCCAGCGCGCGCAATACCTCGCGCTTGGCAAATGATTTGCAGAGCTGCGACACCTGCAGCACTGCATCGGCGTCGCGCGCGGGCAGGGGCGGCAGGGCGGCGGCGGGCGAGAGTTCGAGGGCGGACATCCCTGGCTCCGGGGGCGATTCAGACCATCCAATGTGCGGCAGTGCGCCGCTGGCGTCCAGTCATCCGCGCACTGTGGCTGAATCGGCGCGGAGCCGTCGGTAGACTCGCGACCATGGCCGAACCCACTGCGCTCGTCGAACTGCCGCTGTTTCCGCTCGCGACGGTGCTCTATCCCGGCGCGCCGCTGTCGCTGCGCATCTTCGAGCCGCGCTATCTGGACATGGTGCGCGACTGCGCCCGCCAGGGCACCGGCTTCGGCGTGTGCCTGATCCTGGACGGCCACGAGGTGGGCGGTCCGGCGCTGCCCGCGGCGGTGGGCACGGTAGCCACGATCACCGATTTCCACAACACCGGCGAAGGCTTGCTGGGCATCGTGGCGCACGGTGGCGCGCGCTTCCGCGTCGAGCGCACCCGCGTGCTGGCCGACGGCCTGCTGCGCGGCGAGGTGCAGCTGTGGCCGGACGAGCCGCCGATGGACGTGCCACCGGAGTTCGGCTTGCTGCAGACCATCCTGGAACGCCTGGTGGAGACGCTCGGGCCGCACTGGCGCGATGCGCCGCGCAGTGCTTATGACGACGCCAGCTGGCTGGGTTTCCGCATGGCCGAACTGCTGCCGCTGGCCAACGGCGAGCGCCAGGCCCTGCTCGAACTGACCGATCCGGTGCAGCGGCTGGCCGAACTGCGCGACATTCTTCCGCGCTTCCAGCGTCCCTGATCCGGCGACCGCGGGACGCGGCGCTACACTCGCCGTTTTCCCTCACAAGAGCATCCCAAGGAGCGGCGCCGTGGGCTCACTGGCGGGCAAAACCCTGTTCATCACCGGTGCCTCGCGCGGCATCGGGCTGGCCATCGCGCTGCGCGCAGCGCGCGATGGCGCCAACGTGGTCATCGCGGCCAAGAGCAGCGTGCCCAATCCCAAGCTGCCCGGCACTATCCACAGTGCCGCCGAAGCGGTCGAGGCGGCCGGTGGACGCGCGCTGGCGCTGAAGGTGGACATCCGCGAGGAGGCGCAGGTGGTCGAGGCGGCGGCCCGCGCGGCGGACCACTTCGGTGGCATCGACATCCTGGTCAACAACGCCAGCGCGATCTGGCTGGCCGGGGTGGAAGGCACGCCGATGAAGCGCTTCGACCTGATGCACCAGGTCAACACGCGCGGCACCTTTCTCGCCACCCGGACCTGCTTGCCCTATCTGAAGCGTGCCGCCAACCCGCACGTGCTGATGCTGGCCCCGCCACCCACACTGGAACCGAAGTGGTTCGCGCCGCACACCGCCTACACCATCGCCAAGATGGGCATGAGCCTGTGCGTGCTGGGCATGGCCGAGGAGTTCCGCCCGCTGGGCATTGCGGTCAACGCGCTGTGGCCGCGCACCGTCATCGCCACCGCGGCGATCGCCATGATCGACGGCGTGCGTCCGGAGCACTGCCGCACGCCCGAGATCGTGGCCGATGCCGCGCATGCGCTGCTGGTGCGCCCGGCGCGCGAGGCCACCGGCCGCTTCGCGATCGATGACGAGGTGCTGGCCGAGGCCGGAGTCGGCAATCTGGACCGTTATGCCGTGCAGCCGGGCCAGCCGCTGCTGCCGGATCTGTTTCTTTGACGGACCCGTTCGGCTCATCTCGTGCTGGGCATCGAGTCGTCAAGGGCAACACGTCAATGCTGCACTGCGAAGCCTGCACGGACGGCTGGTCTGGCCAGCGCCCCGCACCCACCGCGCCGGCCTGTCGAACGTCATGCCGCCTGCGTCCGGTCGGCCGGGATATCTCCTCGGAAGCTCTGGGGGGTCCTACGTAATTTGTTGCGACAACTGTCATGTTCGGAGCGTACAATTGTGAACTACATCACATTTTCGCTCGCCAAGGGGGGGCGCAGCGCGAAGCAGGGGCCTGCGGGGGAGGGATGGGCATGCAGACGGCATCTGTCGCAGCACGGCGCTGCGTAATCTGGTTTGGTGAGCCGTCGGCCGGCGAGCGCGATGCACTGGCGCGGTCGGGTTGGTCGGTGCGCTCGAATCATGCGAAAGACGGTGAACTGCGTGTGCGCGATGGCGACATCGCGGTCGCCATGGCGGATCTGCGTGACAGTGACGAGGCCGCCCTCGATGCGATGGGCGATCTGATGGCCGTCCATCCGGACCTGATCTGGCTGGCCCTGGTCTCTTCGCGAACCGCGGCGCAGACCCCGCGCGTGGCGCGCATCCTGCAAGCGAGCATCGATTTCTTCACCGCGCCGGTCGATCTGGGGCGTCTGATCGAAACGTTGGGCAGGATCACGGGCGGAACGTCGCGCGCACCGGGCGGCGATCTCGAGGGCATCGTCGGGCGCAGTGCCACGATGCAGGGTGCGCTCTCGCGCCTGCGCAAATTCGCGCCGGTGGACCTGCCGGTGTTGATCACCGGCGAGACCGGTACCGGCAAGGAGGGCGCGGCCAAGGCGCTGCATCAGTTGTCGGTGCGCGGTGCCAAGCCGTTTGTGGCGATCAACTGCGGCGCATTGCCGGTGAACCTGGTGCAGACGGAGCTGTTCGGGCATGAGCGTGGCGCCTTCACTGGCGCCAACGCCCGCCGGATCGGACACATCGAGCGTGCGGCGGGCGGCACGGTGTTCCTGGACGAGATCGGCGATCTGCCGTTGGATGCACAGACCAGCCTGCTGCGTTTCCTGCAGGAAGGCACGATCGAGCGACTGGGGTCGAGCCAGTGCATTCGCGCCGATGCCCGGGTCGTCGCCGCCACGCATGTCGATCTCGAACAGGCGGTGGCGGCTGGCCGTTTCCGTCAGGACCTCTACTATCGCCTCAACGTGCTGCGCCTGGCGATGCCGCCGCTGCGCGAGCGTGAGGACGACGTAGAGCTGCTCGCCCAGCATTTCCTCGACCGTTTCCGTGAACACCACGCGTGCCGCGCGCGCGGCTTCAGTGCCGGCGCACGCGCGGCGATGCGATGTTTCAGCTGGCCGGGCAACGTGCGCGAGTTGATCAATCGCGTGCAGCGGGCGGCCGTGGTGGCCGAGGACGCCCTGATCGGTCCGGCCGACCTGGACCTGCGGACACCGGGTGCCGGCACCGGTGCCACGGCGGCGCTGGGGGCGGCGCGCGTCGCGGCCGAGCGCGAGGCCATCATGACCTGCCTTCGCGAGAGCCGCTTCAACATCAGCGAGTGCGCGCGGCGTCTGCGCATCTCGCGCGTCACGGTGTACCGCCTGTGCAAGAAGCATCGTCTGGCCCTTGACGAACTGCGCTGAGGCGCGCGGCCAGCGCTTTGGCGCGGGCGCGGGCGCGGCGCCGCCTGCCGGCGGGCAACATCCGCCTCAGAACATGTAGGGCACCTTGAAGGTGATGGTGTAGTCCGGCGCGTCCGGCGTGAGACCGATGCCGAGCAGGGTCACCATGGTGGTGCGCTGGTTGAGCGCGTAGGTGACGCCCATGTTGAACGCGGCGGCATTGGCATCGCTGCCGATGACCTTGGTCCACGGCGTGTCCTTGTTGCGCAGCGACGCCTTGGCGCTGAGCTTGTCGCTGAACGACAGGCTCAGGCTGGTGCGCTCGTTGAAGGCAAACGCCACGCCGGCGCCGAAGTAGTACGCGTTGCCCAGCTTCACGCGGCCCGGGTTGCGCGTCTGCGGATCGGTATCGATGTCGCCGAAGCTGCGCGGGAACGCATGGATGTATCCCAGGTTGGCGAAGATGATCGCGGGGTCCATGGTCTTGACCACCGAGGCGCCGATGTTCGCCTGCCACAGGCCATTGCCGGTGGGTTGTTTCTCGGGCACGGCAAAGCGGATGTACTGGTCGTTGTCGCGCTCGATGACTTTCCAGTCGATGCCGTAGGGCGCCCGGCCGGTGGGTGCCGTGACGCCGAAGGTCAGCACCGTATCGGGAACGGCGCCGGTTTCGGCGAACAGCTTGTAATTGGCGCTTAGGCTGACGTCGCCGATGCCGCTGCCGGTCGTCTGCTCCTCGGCGATGGCTGCCGCCGAACCTCCGGCGCCACCTTTCTGGTAGACCGTCTTGCGACCGAGGTAAGGCACGTCCAGGTTCAGCGTCCAGCGTGGATTGATGCCGTAACGGGCGGCGAGGTTGTAGGTGAGCGAGTCGGATTCGACGTTCTCGATGGCGATGTTGCCGAGGAAGATCGCGTCCAGCGCCAGGAAGCCGTTGAGCGTGAGTTGCTTGCGGTCGTAGCGGCTGTAAGTGATGCCGTTCTCGATGGTCAGCTTGCGGTCGAACACGGCGTGCTCCTGCAGCAGCGCATCCTGGATGCTGCGGGTCGGCCTGGCTTGTGCCGCCTCGGCCGGTGAACCCGCTTCGCTGGCGGGATGGTCCGACGACCCGCGCGGGGCGGAATGATCGGCCCCGGCAGCGGCCATTGACTGTGCCCCGGCTGCCACCGGTTCGGACGGCAACGTGTTCGCGGGTACCTTGCCCTGCAACCGCGCCTGCAGCGCCTGTACCTGCATGTCCAGCTCGCGCAGGCGTCGCACTTCCCGGGCGTAGCTGCTCTTGAGCGCCTGCAGCTGGCTGGCCAGCGCGGTGACGTCCGCCTGGTCTTTCGGACTGGTCGTGGTGCCGATGTCCTGCGCGTGCAGGGCGGGGGCGAAGGCCAGTGCGCACGACGCGGCGCTGGCCAGGAGGGTCTTGTCCATGGAATGTCTCCCCTGAGCCGATCGCTCGGCGACGGATTCAGCGCAGACCGATGCCCCGGGCAAGGGCGACCGATTGCGCCACGTTCTGGGCCAACTGCGTGCCGTGTGCAACGGACTGCCGGATCAGGTCGATCTCCATGCGATTGCTGACCCATTGACTATCGGTTGCCAGTTGCACGCTCTGGCCCACGCTGCCGTTGCGGATCCATTGCGACACCGTGCCCTGTCCGTCGATGGTGAGCAGGACGCTGGCGCTGCTGCCGTCGAAGCTGGCCACGGCACTGCTGCCGTCGGCGTAGGCGCTGGCCATGTCCGGCCCTGACGAACCGTCCTGCGCAGGGGGCGCGGTGCCGTCATGCACCGTCAGCCGGGTGACGTTGCCTGCGAGGTTGCTGTCGCCGGCGACCTGCACGCTCTGCACCACGCCGGCGACGTTGGCCAGGCCGCTTGCATCGACATGCCGCGCGGGGTCGGCCGCGGGCGTCGGCAGTGGCGGTGCATCCACATGCGTGATGCTGACCGTGGGCACGAAGCTCACCGTCGGCTGGTTGTGCGTGAAGTCCATCGACAACGCGAGGGTGCCTTCGAGTATCTGGCCGGTCGGGGTCTGCCAGGTGGAAATCATCGTGACGCCGAACCAGGCGACGGTGTCGTTGCCGACGGTATAGCGGCCGCGCATGTTGCCCAGCTCGGTGTCGGAGATCTCCTCCAGGCCGCTGCCGGGCTGGTCAGCGGCTCTTGCCGTATTGGCCCATTGGCCCAGTGCCAGCGCGCTGGCGCCGAGCACGAAGAGTCGTGTGTGTTTCATGATGCCGGTCCGTGCAATGTATGCATCGCTGCCAGGTTCCTTGCCTAGAACAGGTCTGCGTGACTGAAGCCGAAGTCGAGCAATTCGGCGTCGGTGATCGGGCCCTGCCGCGCGAACAGCGCGCGGGCGCTGGCCTGACCGGTGGGTTGGAGCAGAACGGTGTTGCGATCGAAGTCGTTGCCGATCACCACGAACACGGCCCGTGATGGCCACGCTGCCAGAAACTCCGGCAGCGCCATCGAACGGTTGCCGAGCATGGGGTCGGCCAGTTCCACGGTGTCGCCGCGGACCTGCTTGAGCACCACGAAATGACGAAAGCCGCGTACATCCATCAGCACCAGACCCGGCACGCGCAGGCTGCGCAGGCGCGCCTCGTTGATGCGGTAGCCGCGACCGCGCATGCCGAGCGACTCCACGTAGCGCTTGATGTCGAGCAGGGAGAACCCGCGCTGCTTCACGACCGCCTCGTCGGCCACGCCCATCATTCCCTGGATCACCGTGGTCTCGTCCACGTCGAGGTGGTAGGCGTAGCGCAGCACGGTGGCGAGTGCCGCCGCGCCGCAGCTGTAGTCGGTGTGCTGGCGCACCATGTTGCGGTAGCGCCCCTCCTGCATGCTTTCCACTCGGCGCATGTAGGGCGCGCCGTTGGGCAGCACGCCATCGAAGCGCACCTCGCCAGCCTGTCCGGCAGGGGGGGTCAGCAGGAGCGGCAACGCAATCAGTGGAATGGTCCGGCAGCGCATCGTGACTCCCATCCAGAGGAAGTCCCCCGGCCCGCAGGGGACGGGCCGGGGGTTCCGTCAGGCAACCCGGATTCCTTCCGGGTCACCGCCCACGTCGGCCGCCCTCATGGCAGCCGTGCATGCTCCGCTTACTCGCCGCCGGCGGGCGGCGTGCCGCCGGTGCTCGGTTGTGCCACGGCCATCGCCAGGCTGTTGGCCTGCTGGTTGCCGGTGCCGGCAGACACGTTGATGCCGATGTTGCCGGAGGCGTTCTGGAACGCGCTGCCGCTGAGGCTGGCGGTGTTGGTGGCGTCGTTGATCACCCAGCGGGTGGTCACCACCGAGCCGCTGAGGTCGGCGTACAGGCTGTTCGCCGACAGCTCGACGAAGCCGAGGCCGCCGCTTTCGCGCGAACTGGTGCTGCCGCTCTCGCGACCGTCCCCCGAGGCATTGATGCCAAAGGCCAGCGCCCCGCCGTCGCCGTTGAGGTCGGAGCCGCCCTGGGTCTGGGTGTCGAGGTCGAAGTGGCCAGTCTGGGTGCCATTCGGGTGGCTGTTGCCGGTCCACATGTCCGGATACACGTTGCCGATCTGGTCGGCGTTGCCGGCGATCGTCGACGACGTGGTGCCGGAATAGCTGCCTTGCGACGATCCCGCGTAGCCGCCGCTGCCAAAGCCCAGCGAATAGCCGCTCACGTTGCCGCTCATCGACACGTCCACGGTGTCGTTGTACTGCTGCACGTAGCCGGCATTGCTTACCGCGTTGTGGCCCGACGCCTGGTTGGACGAGACCGTGGCCTGCGCGAAGCGCGTGGTGGCGACCGAGGCGGCCATCGCGTTCTTCTGCTGGTTGTTGTTGCCGGAGGTGACGTTCACGCCGAGGTTGCCCGAGGCGTTCTGGAACGCGTTGCCACCCAGGCCGGCCGCGTTGGTGACGCCGGCGTTCATGGTCTCGTTGAACGCACCCTGCTGGTTCACGAACACCTCGCCGTCGGCCATGCCGAAGGCGAAGCTGGCATCCGTGGCCGAAAGCGCGGCGGCGTTGTCCTGCTGGTTGTTGTCGCCAGCGCCGATGTTCACGCCGATATTGCCCGACGCGCCCTTGGCGACGTTGTCGGCGGCCGAGGCGCTGTTGCTCAGGTTGGTGTTGCTGGCCTGGTTGGCACCGTTGGCCTGCGCATTGTCGACGATGGCGATGGCCGCCGAGTCGATGTCGATGCGACCGCGCACGGTCGGATCGCCGGACACGGTGATGTCCGAGTTTAGCTTCACTTTCTTGTTGAACTTCACGCTCGTGCCGCTGGCGTGGGGATCGGGGCTGCCTTCCTGGGCGTATGCCGTCACCGAACCGAACAGCGTCGTGATGGCGAGGGCGAGCAGCGATTTCCTGATGGTCGTGTTCATGGTGTCATCTCTCCTGACGTTGCGTTGTATTACCGCGGTGTGGGGGGCAGCGAGAGCACGAACTGATTGCTCGTGGCATTGCCCGAACCCGCGGCCTGATTGAGTTGCAGCACGCCCTGGTAACCCCGCATCGCCGACGACTCCACCGCGACGCTGCGCGTGGAGTCGCCGGACGCAACGGCATTGCCCGCCTGCTGCCCCCCTGCCGACGCGGAGACGACGGCAGACAGCGCGCCGTCCGTCGTTTCGCGTATTCCCTGAGAAGCCAGCTCCGCCGCCACCGCATTGAGCTGGGCGTTGCCGCTGCCGCTGGCCTGGTTGATCGAGGCCAGGCCGCTGCCATCGACATAGGCGTTGCCGCCGATGCTGGCGCTTGCCGCGCGGGGCCGGTCGATCCGGTTGTCGTTCTGCCACTGCACGGCCTGGAGCTGTGCCGATCCGCCGGCGGCGAACGCGCGCAGGTTGGCCTGCTGGTTCATGTCGCCCGCCGACAGGTTCACCGCGCTGGCGCCGGTGGCGCCGCGCAGGGCATTGCCGTCGATGCGGCTATTGGCGAGATAACCCAGTAGCGCGACGTAGTCGTCGTCGCCGGCGCGCACGGGCGTCGCGGCAAGCATGCACAGGAGCAGGGCGACCAGGATGCGCACGGCGTCAGTGCCCCGCCGCCGGCAGGGCCGTCATGCCGGGGAGTGCCGAGAGCGCTCCCTGCACCTGGTTGCCGATGCCACGGGTGGTGTCGCCGACGGTGCCCATCGGACCGGCCATCACCTGGCCTACGCCATGGGATGCGACTTCACCGCGTCCAGCGGCGCCGCTGCCGAGCGCACCGTTCAGGGCGGTGCCGATCATGCGCTCTTCCGTGGTTTGGCCATGTCCGCCAGCCGGCGAAGCATCGAGACTGGCGTAGTCGGCGTCCGAGAGTTCGCCGGTGCCCAGCGCACTGTCGATTTCGTGCCTGGGCGACGGGTTCACGATCAGGGCCATGCCGGGCGGTCCCGGGCGATAGGCCGGACGCGTGGCGACGTTGCGCAGCATGACGATCTCACCCGGCCCGGCCTGTACTGCCCGATGCGCATCGGCGGCGACGGCCAGTGCCGGCAGCGCCAGGCATGCGGTGGTCAAAACGGCGATGCCGCAGCCGGCGTGCCTGCCATGGACGATGTTCGGATGAAATGACATGCCGTTTCCCCTCGGTGCGGACCCAGGGAACAGCAAACGCTGTGCCATCGCCGAAGACTGGCGCAGTGGCGCGGCTTGCAGGCTTTCGCCCCTGCTCGGGCACGAGTCGGGATGTCACAGGGTTTACAGCGCCACCACCGGCCCATCCTGCCTGGAAGCGAGTCCGCGCAACGGTTTCAAGGCACCTTTCGGCAGATGTAACAGGCGTGATACAGGGCCGGGGGTGTTTACACCGCAATGCAAAGGGCGCTGATCCGCCGTGATGCAAAGCAGCAGGCTTGGACTTACGATGACGGCCCATCCCCACCTGCAACCGGCGCCCTCGTTGCGCCCGTCGGATCGTCCATGCACGCTCATCCCTCTCTGATCGAACTCGGCAAACGCTATTGGCTGCCGGTGTACAAGCCGCGCGAACTGGTGCTCGATCACGGCCATGGCGCGCGGGTGTGGGATACCGAGGGACGCGAATACATCGATTTCGGCGCCGGCATCGCGGTGAATGCGCTGGGCCATGCCGACCCGGATCTCGTCGCCGCGCTCATGACGCAGGCAGGCAAGCTCTGGCACAGCTCCAACGTGTTCTATACCGAGCCGCCGCTGCGGCTGGCCGAAGAGCTGGTGCGCGCATCGGGCTTCGCCGAGCGCGTGTTCTTCTGCAACTCCGGCGCCGAGGCCAACGAGGCGGCGATCAAGCTGGTGCGCAAATGGGCCGCCTCGAAGGGGCGCGGGCCGGAGCGCCGCACCATCATCACGTTCCGCGGGTCTTTCCACGGGCGCACGCTGGCGACCGCCACCGCCACGGCGCAGCCGAAATACCAGCAAGGCTACGAGCCGCTGCCCGCCGGCTTCCGCTATCTGGATTTCAACGATGTCGCTGCGCTGGAGGCGACCTTCGCCGAAGGCGACGTTGCCGCCGTGATGCTCGAACCC
Source organism: Dyella sp. KRB-257 (assembly GCF_049445995.1). NCBI lineage: Bacteria > Pseudomonadati > Pseudomonadota > Gammaproteobacteria > Lysobacterales > Rhodanobacteraceae > Dyella > Dyella sp. KRB-257. The sequence goes on from NZ_JBMSDZ010000029.1 coordinate 30,730, forward strand.
GTGCAGGGCGAGGGCGGCGTGCTGCCGGCCGCACCCGGCTTCATCCGCCGCGTGCGCGAGCTCTGCGATGCGCACGACGCGCTGCTGGTGCTGGACGAGATCCAGTGCGGCATGGGGCGCACCGGCACGCTGTTCGCGCACGTGCAGGATCACGCGGCGCCGGACATCGTCACGCTGGCCAAGGCGCTGGGCTGCGGCTTTCCGATCGGCGCCATGCTGGCCGGGCCGAAGGTGGCCGAGGTGATGCAGTTCGGCGCCCACGGCACCACGTTCGGCGGCAACCCGATGGGTGCGGCGGTGGCTCGCGTGGCATTGGCCAAGCTGGCCTCGCCCGAAGTGCTGTTGAACGTGGAGCGCCAGGCGAACGACCTGCGCAAGGGCCTGGCGGCGATCCATGCCGAGCTCGGCCTGTTTGCCGAGGTGCGCGGTCGCGGCCTGATGATCGGCGCGGTGCTGGCCGACGCCTGGAAAGGGCGCGCGGGCGAGGTGCTCGATCACGCCGCCGCACATGGCCTGCTGTTGCTGCAGGCCGGGCCGGACGTGCTGCGTTTCGTGCCGCCGCTCACCTTGAGCGATGAGGATGTGGCTCAGGGGCTGCTGCGCCTGCGCGCGGCACTGCTGGATTTCGTGCGACCCGCGAATGCGGCGGCGGAGACGTCCCGATGAAATACCTGGCCCGCCGCGCGACGGCCACATGGCCTTCGTGCGTTCGCCCGACCTGATCTCGGTGGAGCTGCTGCAGGCGGGCGAGGCGCTGGCACCGGTCGAGCCATGGGCATCCATGCCCAATACCGGCAGCTGGTAAGCCCGCTCAGGCGGCGCGGGCGTCGCGCAGTGCTTCGCGCGCGGCCTGCAAGGTGTCGGCGATGTCCTGGTCGCTATGCGCACTGGACATGAAGCCGGCCTCGAATGCCGACGGTGCGAGGTAGACGCCGCGGGTCAGCATGCCGTGGAAGAAACGGTTGAACATCGCCGTATCGACTGCCGTGGCCTGCGCGAAGGTCTCCACCTTTTCGGCCGTGAAGAATAGGCCGAACATGCCGCCGACACGGGTCGTGCTGAACGGTACGCCCTCGCTATCGGCGATCGCCTGCAGCCCATCGCACAGCAGGCGGGTGTGGCTGGCGAGCGTGTCGTGGAAGCCGGGGGCCTGCACCAGCTCCAGCATTGCCAGGCCGGCGGCCATCGCCACCGGATTGCCGCTCAGCGTGCCGGCTTGATAGATGGGACCGGAAGGCGCCACCTGTTCCATCAGATCGCGTCGACCGCCGTAGGCGCCCACCGGCATGCCGCCGCCGATGATCTTGCCGAACGTGGTGAGGTCCGGGCGCACGCCGTAATGCGCCTGCGCGCCGCCCAGCGCCACGCGAAAGCCGGTCATCACTTCGTCGAAGATGAGCAGCGCGCCGTGGGCGTCGCACAGTTCACGCAGGCCCTGCAGGTAACCCTCGCGGGGTAGGATGCAATTCATGTTGCCGGCCACCGGCTCGATGATCAGGCCGGCGATCTCCTCGCCCTGTTCGGCGAATAGCGTCTTCGCCGTGTCGAGGTCGTTGTAGGGAAGGGTCAGCGTAAGGTCGGCGTTCTGCTTGGGCACCCCCGGCGAGGTCGGCACGCCGAAGGTCAATGCGCCCGAGCCGGCCTTCACCAAGAAGCTGTCGCCGTGGCCGTGGTAGCAGCCCTCGAACTTCACGATCTTGCTGCGGCCAGTGGCACCGCGGGCCAGCCGGATCGCCGACATGGTCGCTTCGGTGCCGGAGTTCACCATGCGCACCATCTCGATCGAGGGAACCAGGCGCGTCAGCGTCTCTGCCATCGTGACCTCGGCCGGGCAGGGCGTGCCGAACGACAGGCCGTTGCGGATCGCGCGCTCCACCGCCTCACGCACGGCGGGGTGATTGTGACCGGCGATCATCGGCCCCCACGAGCCGATGTAGTCGATATAGCGCTTGCCTTCGACGTCCCACAGATACGGGCCGTCGGCGCGCGCGGTGAAGAACGGCTCGCCGCCCACCGACTTGAACGCGCGCACCGGGGAATTCACGCCGCCGGGCATCAGCTGGCGGGCGCGCTGGAAGAGCTCGTGGTTGTTCATCCGATATGTTTCCGGGTCAGGCGGTGAAGAGTGCGGCCAGGTTCGCCGCGGCGGCGCGCGTGTCGTGGGCGCCAAAAACGGCCGATACCGTCGCGATGAAGTCGGCGCCGGCGTCGACCAATGACCGCCCATTGTCCGGCGTGATTCCGCCGATCGCCACCCGGGCAATGCCAAGTGTGGCCGTCTGCCGCAGCAGTTCCAGGCGCGCGCGGCCGGCTTGCGGTTTGGTGGGAGAGGGAAAGAAAGCGCCAAACGAGACGTAGCTCGCGCCGGCCCGTGCTGCGGCGACTGCGAGTTCGGTCGAGGCGTAGCAGGACATGCCGACGATCGATTGCGATCCGAGCACGGCACGCGCCGCCGCCGGGTCCCCTTCGGCCTGGCCCAGATGCACACCTGCCGCACCGACAGCCTGCGCGAGTGCGATGTCGTGGTCGATGATCAGGGGGCGACCGTAGCGGGCGCACAGCACCGCCAGCGCCGTGGCCTCGGCGAAGCGGCGCGGATGGTCGTCGCCCAGGTCCCGGTACTGGATCATGGCGACGCCGCCGGCCAACGCCTGCTCAGTGCGTGCGAGCAGGCGATGCGGTTGGCCATCGGTGATGGCGTAGATGCCGTTTCGTGGGAGTGTGCTCATGCGCTCGGCATGATGCCCGATCATCGCCACCGCCGCGTGCGCCTTTCGCCCGGGCCTGCGAGTTGCGAGAATGGCCGCCCACTTTCCAGTACGAGACATGTAATGACCCAGGGCAGCACCGAATCGGCATCACGCAAATGGATGTGCGTCGTATGCGGCTTCATCTATGACGAGGCTCTTGGCTTGCCAGAAGAGGGCATCGCCCCGGGTACGCGCTGGGAGGATGTGCCCGACACGTGGACGTGCCCGGACTGCGGCGCGACCAAGGACGATTTCGAGATGATCGAGGTCGACTGATTTCGGTCCCAATGCGCCCGGCCATTGCCCGATGGCGCCATGGCTGCGGCCGTTTCCAATGATGTGATGCTCCTGCGCCTGTGCGGGCGCTCGTTCCAGGAGCACGACATGAAGCAGTTCATCCCGTTCGAGGACGACTGGGCGCTGGCCGAAGCACTGGCCTGCCATCGACTCGTTCCTTATCAGCCCGGCATGCGGTGCATCCATGAGATCTCTGCTGCCCTCCGTCCAGGTCCGGCGGGTCCCGCACGGCAGAATGGGCGGCATGAAGAGAGAAATTCGTCCGCATCTACTTCACAGCCGGCCACCGCGGCGCTATGATTCATGCCCCTCGACGAACAGCCGCTGTTTCGAGGGTTGCACCCCGCCACGACGAAGCGAAAAAACAATTCGCGCAGGTGTTGACGAGGTGGAAGATCGATGTAGAATGTGCGGCTCACCCGGGGCGAAATGCTTCGGAGCGGTTCGAGAAACGGACTGCAAGTGGTTGATCTTTG